>NZ_CP063779.1:1700416-2015000 GCF_021596945.1 Mongoliitalea daihaiensis
TTAGCTTTTGGTACTGCTGCAGCTCAATATGGTCAAGATGGTACTGCACAGAGAGGTGGAGATCTTGGTTGGTTTGCAAAGGAAGATTTCGTAGAGGAATTTGCGAATGTTACTTATGCTGTTCGAAACACAGGTTTGATACCGCGTCTTGTTGAAACTGAATATGGTTTCCATATCATTGACGTAACTGATTTACCTAAATCAACACATTACAAAATTGCTACCATTGAATTGGAATTGGGTCCAAGTGACGCCACACGTAATGAGTCTTTCAGAAAAGCAGATATGTTTGCTGCTAACTCCTCCAATAGCAAAGCATTTGTTGAAAATGCTTCTAAGGAAGGGTATAGAGTGATTCAGGCCAACAATGTAGATGCGTTTGCAAGAAACTTGAATAACTTACAAAATGCACGAGAAATTATCCGTTGGGCATTTAATGATGCTTCTATAGGCAAAGTTTCTACTGTATTCGAATTAGATAATACTTACATCGTTGCTAGTTTGAGAGCAAAATATGATGAAGGAACTGCGAGTTTGGATCAAGTAAGAGCAGAAGTGTTGATGCAGGTAAGAAATGAGAAGAAAGCTGAAATGATTGCTTCTAAATTAGCTGGTAAAACATCTTTAGAAGATATGCTTGCAGTATTCCCAGATGCAGGCTCTTTGGATAATACTCCTGATCTACGATTGAGTTCTTCCGTTTTACCTGGGGTAGGGTTTGCTCCCAAGGCTGTAGGTGCTGCATTTGGGTTGAAAACCTCAGGAGAAATCTCCAAGCCTATCCATGAGGATGTTGGTGTAATTGTGTTGAAATTAAATTCATTAACACCAGCGACTGAAATTGCAGATTTTACATCTTTTCAGCGTCAGTTAGCTCAAAATGCTTCTCAGAGAACGGCTTACATGATTATGATGGCATTGGAAGACTTGGCCAATGTTAAAGATTATAGATATAAGTTTTTCTAATTTAGCATCTACTTTGTAAAACCCCAAAGACCCAAGTCTTTGGGGTTTTTGTTTTTTATGCTGATAAGCCTATTGAATTTTTTAGCTTCGTGACGATTTCCGTCTTTTCCATTATATTTGGTTTTACTAAAAAAACAATACATTTTATGATCTGGAAAGGTGTATTCCCAGCAGTAACGACCAAATTTCATCAGGATGGGAGTTTGGACATGAATATGTTTTTCAAAAATCTAGCCGCTCAATTAGAAGCAGGAGTTCATGGTATTATTCTCGGTGGGACCTTAGGGGAGTCATCTGTACTTTCCATGGATGAAAAAATACTCTTGACTAAAGAGACAATTAATTATGTTGATGGTAAAGTTCCTGTGATATTGAACATAGCCGAAGGGGCTACAAGGGATGCCGTATTTTGGGCGGATAAGGCGAAAGAACTAGGGGCTTCTGGATTGATGTTGCTACCACCTATGCGTTATGCGGCTGATCATCGAGAAGTGGTGACTTATTTCAAAGCAGTGGCCAATAGCAGTGATTTGCCTATTATGATTTATAACAACCCTGTTGATTATAAGACTTTGGTGACAATTGCTATGTTTGAGGAATTGGCTGAGGTTAGCTCTATTCAAGCAGTCAAGGAATCTACACGGGATATATCCAATGTAACTCGTATGCGTAATCGATTTGGGGACAGGTTTAAGCTTCTCTGTGGGGTAGATACCTTGGCGATGGAGGAATTGGTCATGGGGGCAGACGGTTGGGTAGCAGGGTTGGTTTGTGCGTTCCCTAAAGAAACAGTGGCTATTTATAATTTAATCCAAGAAGGTAAGTATGCTGAAGCCTTAGCGATTTATCGCTGGTTTTTGCCTTTATTGGAATTGGATATTCATCCCAAGCTAGTACAATACATCAAACTTGCAGAACAAATGGCAGGCATCGGTACAGAATGGGTCCGTGCACCTCGGTTAACGCTTATAGGTGAAGAACGCATGCATGTGGAACATGTAGTGAAGAGGGGATTGGAAAATAGACCAGTTTTGTAGAGGAGAGAAGCGAGATTCGAGAGTTTAGACTCGAGACAAGTCAAGAATCAAGAATCAAGAGTCAAGAATCAAGACAAAGAAAAAAAAGTGAATAAGAGAAATCAGAAACTTTTCCAAAGTTTAGAACTTTGGAAAAGTCGACACTGCTAACTGCCAACTGTTCACTTTCAACTGTTCATTGTTCACTGCTCACTGTTCACTGCCAACTGTTCATTGTTCACTTGCTTCGCTCAGCCATCATTAACTCAATCAACCAATCACTAATAACCTGTACTTATGACCAACTTCGAAAGCATCTTTAACACTTCTCAGCAAGCTTATTTACAGTACAAACACTTAGATTTCCAAAAAAGAGCTGAATTTTTAGAATCGATAGCGAAGGGTTTAGAGGTTAGGCGAGTAGAGATTGTTCCCATTGCTTGTCAAGAATCAAATTTACCTGAAGGTAGAATTACCGGCGAATTGGGTAGAACGGTGGGACAAATTCGCTTATTTGCCAACTTGCTCAAGGAAGGTGCTTGGGTTGAAGCGGTTATTGATCATGGAGATCCTGATCGTACTCCCGTTCCTAAACCTGATATTCGACGAATGTTGACTGCCTTGGGTCCAGTAGTTGTATTTGGAGCTAGTAATTTTCCTTTAGCATTTTCTACGGCTGGAGGGGATACTATTTCGGCTTTGGCCGCTGGTTGTTCGGTGGTTTACAAGGGACACCCTGCTCATCCACAAACATCTCTACTTGTTGCAGAAATTATCCAAGAAGCCATTCGGGTCAGTGTGATGCCTACGGGGGTTTTTATCCACGTGGAAGGAGGTATTGCAGAAGGTCAAGCCTTGGTCGTACACCCTTTGACGAAGGCAGTAGCATTCACAGGGTCCTTTTCAGGGGGTAAGGCTATTTATGACGCTGCCCAACAACGTGAGGAACCTATTCCAGTCTTTGCTGAAATGGGTTCTGTAAATCCCATTTTTGTGTTTGAACAAAAGCTTCAACAGGAACTTAGCGTACTTGCCAAACAGTTTGCATCGTCTTTGACTTTAGGCGCAGGGCAGTTTTGTACCAACCCGGGTTTGATTTTTGTGCCATCTATACATGCTGCCTCTTTTGGTGGTGCGATTCAGCAGGAGCTGGAGAAAGTCGCGCCGGCATCCATGCTGCATGAAGGGATCGCATCTGCTTACTATCATTCTCTGGGTCAGCTATCCAAGCAGGAGGTGCTTCAATGGCTTCAGGTAGCTACGCAACAGGATATGATAAAAGCTTATCCTTCATTTGCTCAGGTTCATGTGAAAGACTGGTTAAAAAACTCCTTGTTTCAGCAAGAGGTATTTGGTTGTTTTGCCATGATGGTGGTCTATGAATCGATGGATGATATTAATGAGGTAGCCAAACATTTACATGGGCAGCTGACGATTAGCATTTGGGCTGGAGAAGAGGAGTTGAACTTACATCCATCCATTGTTCAGCTCTTGACTGAAAAATGTGGGCGCTTGTTGTTTAAAGGTGTGCCAACTGGCGTGGAAGTGGGGTATGCTATGCAGCATGGAGGACCCTTTCCAGCCACAACAGATAGCCGTTCTACCTCAGTGGGAGCATTCGCTATCAAACGGTTTGCACGACCTTTAGCTTATCAGGATATGCCTGTACAGCTTCTTCCTTTAGCCTTAAGAGATGAAAATCCTTTAGGTATTTGGAGGATGGTTGATGGGGTGTTTGGAAAATAAAGCGAATATTATGAGAAAAACATTTCAGTGCATCGATGCCCATACATGTGGAAATCCTGTAAGAGTGGTCACAGGCGGGGTTCCGTTCTTAGAAGGGAATTCCATGTTAGAAAAACGCCAGTATTTTTTAGAAAATCTAGATTGGATACGTACGGGCTTGATGTTTGAACCACGCGGTCATGATATGATGTCAGGTTCTATGTTATTTCCTCCACATGACCCTTCCAATGATTTTGCTGTGCTTTTTATTGAAACATCCGGCTGCTTGCCTATGTGTGGGCATGGGACAATCGGTACAATTACTGTAGCGATTGAAGAGGGGTTGATTCAGCCCAAAACTCCTGGTATGCTCCGTATGGAGGCCCCTGCTGGGTTGGTGTTGATTACGTATCAGCAAAAGGGGAAGAAGGTCACATCCGTCAAGTTGACCAATGTCAAGAGTTTTCTAGCCGCAGAGGGTTTGGAGATAGAAATCGAAGAACTAGGGAAACTGTCTGTAGACGTTGCCTATGGGGGTAATTTTTATTGCATTGTAGATCCTCAGGAAAATTTCCTAGGTTTGGAACATTTCAAAGCGGAGCAACTGATTTCTATAGCTCGCAGTCTTCGTCAAGCGATGAATGCCCGATATGAATTTATTCATCCCGAACATCCACAGATTCAGGGGCTCTCACATGTTTTATGGACAGGTAAAACCATAGACGTACATAGTACAGCAAGAAATGCAGTCTTCTATGGAGAAAAGGCTATCGACAGATCACCCTGCGGAACAGGGACCTCTGCCCGTATGGCACAGTGGTATGCAAAAGGATGGTTAAAACAAGGGGATAATTTTATTCACGAAAGCTTTATTGGGTCCAAGTTTACGGGTAGGATTGAAGAAGTGACTGAAATTGACGGTAAACCTGCTATAGTACCTAGCATCGAAGGATGGGCCAATATTTATGGCTACAATACGATTATTTTAGATGATGACGACCCTTATGTACATGGTTTCCAGGTCATATGACGCATGGACGGCGGCTTTGGAAAACCATGCTTCATTGTTCTCTTTACTTAGTTTTTAAAGTAATTTCTTTGTTGTAAATTGCCAAGAATGACCAGTATAAAGCAGGAGGCCGGAAATCTTCGAATTTTCCAAGTACAGAAAAAATTGATTATAAAATTGGCTTTTTTTAGTGCAGTTTTGGTCCTTGCATTTGGTTTTTTCAATCTTTTAATTGGCAATATTGTTCCTGCAGTTGTTTTTTTCTCTTTTTTACCCTTGTTTATTTGGTCTTATTACCTGCTCAAACAAGATAAAAATACTTTTTCAGTAGTAAATGGATTGATTGTGATGAATTTATCAATATTGATCCTTAATTTTTTCACTAATGGAGGATATACAGGGCCGACTAATTATGGTTTTTTTATCATGACTTTTGTATTGACACTTGTTTTTTCTGGGTGGTTAAAATACGCTTGGTTAGCAGTTCTATTGCTTACCCATTTTGTGATCATGTATTTGGATATATTTGATTTGAAAGAGGTGACCAATGGATATGATGATGCTACAAGCTTATTCATTGATCACATTGGAGCCTTTTGGGGATGTGCTATTTTTGTTTTTGTGATGAACGATTTGTTCACTAGAAATTATGTGCAGCAAAGTATTTTATTAGAGAATGCCTCCTTGGAATTGGATAGCAAAATGACGGTATTGGAGGAAGTAAATCTTGGGAAAAGTAAACTCTTGGGTATTCTTGCGCACGATTTGAGAGGGCCTATAAAGTCAACAGGGCAAATAATTGAGTTGGTTAAAAACAATGCGTTAAATCAGCAGGAGCAAGAATTAATCTTTCAAAAACTCGAGCAGCAATATAAAGAAATAGATCAAACGCTCAATGCTACATTAGAGTTTGTATTGGCAGAACTTGGTTCTGATAAGTCCCATAAAACTATTGATGCAAGTAGTCCTGTTTTTCTGATAGAGTCACTTGTAAGTGCTTTTTCAGTCAGGTTAACTGAAAAAAATATCGAAGTAAAAGTTTCCACAGAGGGGATTGACTCCTCAGAGGAACTTATCTTAGAAATGAATGAATTGGAAGTTATTATCCGAAACCTATTAGATAATTCAATCAAATACAGCCCTGTAGCAGGTAAGATTTTTATCAGGCTTATAAAGACAAATCAAACCATTCGATGGGAAATACAAGATCAAGGGAACGGTATGGATGCAGAAACAGGCAGTAAGCTTTTTCAATTTAAAGTAGTGTCTATGGCTGGTACTAGTGATGAAAAAGGCGTAGGACTTGGCATGTACTTATGTAAGTCCCTTGCTGATAAGATCGGAGCTAAATTAAGTTTTACTTCAGCACCAGGCAAGGGTACCACATTTGTTTTGGAAAAACCTTTAATCCAGTAGAAAATTATTGACAAATGTACTTTTTAATCCTAACCAGATCAAAAACAATACAATTCCCCAAAACAGGTAAACCCTGTAATAATCGACAGTTTCTTTGTATCGGGATTCGATAATTTCTGCTTTTTCCAAGCTATCGATTCTATCGAAAATCTGCTCCAAGGCATCCCCATCAGATGCACGGAAAAACTCACCGCCCCCGATTCTTGCGATATCACGAAGCGTAGTTTCATCCAAGTAGCTTTCAATCATATTAGGTCTTCCAAAAAAATCTACGCCGTAAGGAACCATTCCGTCTTTTCCAACAGCAATAGTGTAGATCCTGATATCGAGTGCAGCTGCGAGTTGTGCGGCGAACACAGGGTCTACATTTCCGGCGTTATTTTCACCATCGGATAATAAAATCATGACTTTAGAAGTAGACTCTGTTTCCCGCATACGGTTAGTACCTGCTGCTAAAGCTGACCCAATAGCTGTGCCCTTTGCATCCATCATGTTGAAAGATATATCTTTGATAAGGTCAGTTAATAGTTTGTAATCGGTGGTTAATGGAGCAAGCGAATAAGCTTCTCCAGAAAAAATCACCATACCGATTCTATCTCCGAATCTACCGTTGATAAAATCAATCGCAGTCTCTTTAGCTGCTTCTAACCGATTGGGTCTAAAATCCTGTAAATCCATGGACTCTGAAATATCCAATACAAGCATAATATCGATACCCTCTGTATATTGCTCTACCCGTTCATTGGTCTTTTGAGGGCGAGCCAATGCTACTATGATTAACCATAGCCCCATTAGGAAGAATATTCCAGGAATCAGGCGTAGATAGGTCCAAGGGTTATTTTGGGAGACTGAACCCGGTAAAGAGAGCTCTAATACAGGATTTTTTAAGAATTTAATAAACTTACGAAGCAAAAGCAATAAGGGTACTGCCCATAATAAATGAAGCGCCCAAAGATTTTCCCATTCAAACCCCCGAAAGGTATCGGGCATAAACCAAAATGTCTGAAAAAAGTCAGCTACATTAGTTGCGTTCATCCGAGGTGGTAATTTTTTGTTGGTAAGAATGAGTACAGATATTCAATAAATTAGTGCAAGCCTGTGGGAGATCACCTCCTTGTTTTCCTGCATAAATGATCAATTCAATTGCACGGAAATCTTTAATAATCTCTTTGTTTTCTAGAAAATCAGCAATTTCTGTAGTTGTCCAGTCTCGGAAAGGCTTTTGATTTAAATGCTCCATGTAGGCTTTCCATAAGCCCAAGAGTGCATCTGCTTGTTCCATACTAGGCTGTGTTGCAAAAGCTGTTTGCGCCTCCTCCCAATCTTTGGCAAATCGCTTGTATCTCCTCTTTTCCAGCCATAGCTGCCAGCGGTACATGAGTTGTTTGCCAAAAAAGAAAACAAGTACAGCTGCCATTATTGCTGAACCAATCAAAATGCCTAGTAGTAAGGGATAATTGAAATCTTTGGTTATCGGTTGATAAACATTGTTTGGTTGGAAGATAGGTTCTTGCGGAATTTCGGCAATAGTGAGCTGTAGATTGATCGAAGCCTCTTCTGGGTAATAGGTTAGACTGTCATATTTAAGAATTTCATACACAGGTACGGCTAACTTTACTTGAGGATCCAAAGAAAAATTGGATACAAAAAAAATAGCAGAGTCCAAGGTGATTCCCTCATCCGTGGAAGAAATGAATGATTTCTTTTCCAATAGCACAAAAGGACTAAAATCAAAAGTGCTATCGGCAAAGACGATGTTTTTTTCTTTGGGATAAGATACCCTGAGTACATAGGCTACACGTTCGCCCAATTTGGCCGAATCTTGCATAAAGTACCCTTCTACTTTCAATACCTGCGCGTGGAGGGCACCACTGAGTAAGCAAGAAATTAATACTATAATCGGAATATGTTTAGCCACGTTTCATCGTACGGTTACGCTTTTTGAAGAGTTCCATCAAAGGAAGCACAATATCCTCTTTGGTGTTAACCTCCAAATAGTTGATTTGATTTTTTTTGCAGAGTTCTTGCAGATTTTCCCGCTCATTGGTAAATGCATTGGCTATTTTCTTGGATACAGAACCAAATGCTGTATTGACCCATGTGACTCTCCCCTCTTCTTTATCATAAATGGGGATGATTCCTAAAGAAGGGAGTTGAGCTTCCCTTGGGTCAGTTACCTGAATAGCAATCAGATCATGCTTTTCTGCCATTGCTCGAAAAGGTCTCTCATATCCTTCATCAATAAAATCAGATATTACAATAATGATGCTGCGTTTTTTGATCAGATTCAAAGCAAACATAAACATCTCTGCAAGATTGGTTTTGAGAGATTTATTTTCATGTTTGAAAATGCCTTGAATGATCTTGACACCTTGTTTGGGACCTTTACCTGGTAAAATCACCTTTTCTTTGGTGTCTGAATAGGATATCAGTCCTACTTGTGAGCCTTCTACAATAGCAGCTAATGTCAATACCCCTGCAATTTCTTTTCCAGCATCTATTTTTTTTCTACTTGGGTCGCCAATATCTTGGGAACCGGAGATGTCTAGTAAGAAATAAACCGATTGGTCTTTGTCTTCCTTGAATGTTTTGACAAATGTACCATGCCCTTTTGCAGAAACCTTCCATTCAATCGTTCGCACATCATCCCCATATTGATAAGGGCGTAAATCGTCAAATTCTAGCCCCGATCCCTTGAATACAGACTGATAATCCCCTTGGAGGTGATTATTGGCTATCTTTCGAAGCATGATTTCGTACCTGCGAAGTTTTTTCAGTAGTTGGTTCATGGAGTCATTTTCGGATCCCTAATTTAAGGCAGTCTTTTGAATTATAAAATTGATTGGGGATGGTTGGTGGTTGAATTAAGAAGATTTAGGAGTTTCGAAGGTAGGCCTTTGCTCGATTATTGGCTTTTCAAAGGTTTTGAGTGATGGTTTAACTTGATTCTACTATCCACGATCACTTATGATGTCTAACCAATAATTTCAGTTAATAATATGAGATATGGGACAAAAAAATTATAATTGATTATAAATCATGACCAAATGATTAAGACCATCGCGCCATTATCGAAAACTTTGAGCAAATACATCGCGTATTATTACATTTTTATCAATGAAGAGCCAACTATGCTGAGTTATGTGGCCTTCCCCCATGTAAATACATGCATATCGTTGTTTAAAGGCGTTGAGATACAAAGGGAGGACCTTTCCCTTCGAATGTTTTCAAATGAAGATTTTAAAGATAAAGTTTCTATTGAAATTACGGGTAAATATACCCAGCCCTTTTTTGTGAATTATCTAGGAGATTTCGACGAAATAGCCATTATTTTCAAACCACTTGGTGTGAATTATTTTCTGAAAGATGATTTAATAGAACATGCGCCTGCTTTTTCTCAGGCACTTCCATTGCCTCATTGGCATGCTCTTGCGGAAAAATTGTTTTTGGAGACTAACCTAAACAACAGGATTGAGCTTTTAGAATCATTTCTGCTCGATAATTTTTCAACAATAGATGATGCCATTATACGGAAAGCCATGCTTCTTTTGGAGGATTTTGAAAAAGATTATTCGGTACAAGAGGTTGCGGATTTATGTGGTCTGACGATAAAATCCTTGCAAAGGAATTTTAAAAAACTACTTACCTGTACCCCCTCAGAATACAAAAGAATTTTAAAATTTCGCCATTCTCTTGGTAAAGATGCATTGCAGGGGGAAATCAAAAAACTTACTGAAATAGCTTTGGAAAGTAACTATTATGATCAATCATATTTTATACGTGAGTATAAAAAACTAACAGGTAAAAGTCCAAAAGCATTTTTTACGCGCATCAGTAAATTAGAGGGGGATAAAATAATTTGGGAAGTCAAATAGCATGTCGCAAAAGTCCAATTTTGACTTTATGCATGCCTTTAATTTTGCTACCAGTTTAAAAAATTGGTTCAAAAGTTTTACAGGAAATGCAAATAAAACCCGAAGACTTAACAGGGGCAGGCTATTCTCTTTGTGCGTATATTTTTTTTCAAGCTCATGTAATATTTGCCCATCTATTGACACTAATAATTCAAAACAATAAAAACCTCTATGAAAAAGTACGTATTCATCATCGCAAGCATTTTCTTTATTTTCAATGTCCAAGCACAAGAAAGCACCTTATTATGGAAGGTGAGTGGGAATGGTCTAGAGTCACCTTCCTACCTATTTGGCACCATGCACATCTTATGTGATCAAAGTATTGTGGAAAAGGCCAGTTTCCAAGAAGCACTGTCCCAAAGCAAACTTTTGGTAATGGAGTTAAATCCTACTAATCCGGCACTTCTACAGGAAATGCAGCAATTAGCTGTTAACCCTGGATTTGAAAATATCTACACAGATCTACCGGAGGAGGATTTTAAATTATTGGATACGTATCTCTCCAGCAAGTTTGGGGCAGGTTTAGCTCAAATGGGAGTGCTTAAGCCCTTTACCTTGACTTCTATGGTGACAATGGGTTTCTTGGAATGTGATGAGCCATTTAGTCTGGAAACTCATTTGGCAGGTTTTGCAACGGAAAGGCAAATGCCTGTAATTGATTTGGAGACAGCTGCCTTTCAGGTGGGAATCTTTGATAATATACCCGTAGATTTTCAAATTCAAGAAATCATCCGATCATTGAAAGATGATACAGGAAAGAAAGAATTAGACCAAATGATGGAGATTTATGTATCGGGAGATCTTGAGCGGTTATATGGCTTTATGAAAACAAGTGATTTGATGAATCACTATCAAGCAGAGATTCTAGATAACCGAAATAAGGCATGGGTACCAACTTTAGAGGAATTGTTTAAGAAAGGTACTTCGTTTGTGGCAGTGGGTGCTGGACATTTGCCGGGTAAACTAGGAGTGATCGCTTTGTTGCAACAAAAAGGATATTCGGTAGAAGCGGTTGCTTTGTAGTGCAAACTATATGGATGAAAAAGAATTTCTACAACTCATCAATACGCATCAGGGAACAATCTTTCACCTGCTGAGACTTTATGTTTCTGATGCTACTGATAGGGATGATCTCAAGCAAGAGATTGTTCTTCAGGCTTGGAAAAGTAGAGATAAGTTCCGGCAGGACTCCTCATTCAATACCTGGTTGTACAAACTTTCCCTTTACACTATCCTTACATCGAAGCGTAAGCAGCAAAAAATAAGTCAAGTAAATCTGGAAGAAGCCGAAGGTCTTGCCTATGCTGATAAACCTGATCAAGAACAGGTAGAATTACTTTATCGGTGTATCTCAGTTTTGGATGACCTAAATAAAACCATCATTACCATGCATTTGGATGGGTTTTCGAATGCGGAGATAGCAGTATTTATGGGGGTTACTGTCAATAATTTGACTGTAAAACTTCACAGAATCAAGGAAAAAATAACCAACTATTTAAAAGCGGCAGCCCATGGAGATTGATAAATTATGGCAGCAGATGAAGGGGAAGCAAGCCTCAGAAGAACAGGAAAATTTGGTCTTGAAAAAACTGGAAGCTAGCAAAAACCCCCTAAAGACCTTGAGGAAAAATCTGATTGGTAATTTGATCTTTGGTTTGGTGGGTGTTGTCATTGGAGTTTATTTAGTAGTCATTTATCCCGAAATATCCCTTAGACTGACATTGGGTGCGCTTATCATCATATACCAGTATTTTAATTGGTTAATGTATCAGCGGATTAAAGCATTTGATCGGCTTTTGGACAATTGGGATCAACCCATCATACCAACCCTTCAGCAGCAGCTTGATTTAACCAGGAAGACAATTAAACTGATTGAATTTCAATCTATGCTATTCCTTCCTCTTGCTTATTTGGCAGGTTTACTGATTGGTGGTACAACGGAAGAAGTCACCGCTGACGACTTGATCGTGAATGTGTCTTTTTTGGTAAAGGGGATGGGGTTAAGCCTATTGACCATGCCTCCTTTGTATTTTCTATTGAAATGGATGCATAAAAAAGCTTTTGGAGATTATATAGCACAAACTGAAAAAATACTCCTGACCTATGAAAAGGATAACTGACCGAAATCGTTCAATTTTTGGTCATAATTGGACATAGTTGATAGAAAAAATGCGCTTGAGAGCACTTAAGTACTTATTTTAGCTATTGGCATGTCTTTAGTCTTTATTTTTAGGAGTATTGTTTGTCTTGTGTATTTCTGGACGGACGATCTAAAATTATTTTATCAATCTTAAACCTTCACAAACTCAATCACAATGAAGTTGGAAATCAATAACCTCAACAAACAATATGGCAACGGGGTACATGCCCTGAAGGATGTTAGCCTCACCATAGGCAAAGGAATGTTTGGACTCCTTGGGCCTAATGGTGCCGGGAAATCCTCCTTGATGCGTACACTTGCTACCTTGCAAGATGCAGATAGTGGAGATGTTCGCTTAGGTGATATCGATGTTTTAAATGAGAAAGATAAAGTTCGGCAAGTATTGGGCTATCTCCCTCAGGAATTTGGGGTGTATCCTCGTAGTTCAGCAGTAGAATTGTTAGATCATTTGGCACTATTGAAAGGGGTGAAAAATACCAGCGAAAGAAAAGAGTTGGTAAACTACCTTTTGCAGAAAGTAAATCTTTTCGAACACAGAAAAAAAGCTGTGAAATCATTTTCGGGTGGTATGCGGCAGCGCTTTGGGATTGCCCAATGTTTGATAGGGAATCCCAAATTGATCATTGTAGATGAACCAACAGCAGGCTTAGATCCTGGGGAACGTAATAGATTTTACAACCTCTTGAGCGAAATAGGCGAGGAAGCCATTTTGATACTTTCTACACATATTGTACAAGATGTTCGGGAACTCTGTACACAAATGGCAATCATGAATAAAGGAGAGGTCCTCTATCATGGTGGGGTAGATGAAGCTTTGGAGTTGATTGAAGGAAAGGTGTTTGAAAAAAGTATAGAAAAGGGGATGCTGCCCGAATACAGAGAAAACTACGCAGTAATCTCAGATAAATTGGTGGGAGGTAAACCATTGATTCACGTGTTTGCGGAAGAAGAGCCAGCCAATGATTTTGTGCGAGCTGAGGCAAACTTGGAAGATGTATTTTTTGCTAAAATCAATCAACTCGTATAACCCTACCGATTATGTTTGTATTCTTAAAAAAAGAACTAAAAACCTGGATCAAGAGTCCTATGTTGTGGATTTTTTTCTTGGTTATTGGACTATTGGTATTTGGCGCGGTCAGCAGTGATGACATTCAAATTGGCGGTGCCAGTACCTCTGTCAAGAAAAATGCCCCATCCGTCATACAGCAATACTATGGAGTCATGTCCTTGATTGCGTTGTTGATGACCACGGCCTTTATGAACGCTACGGCGAATCGGGATTTTGAATCGGGGTTTTCAGGAATTCTGTTTTCTTATCCGATCAAGCGCTCTTCCTATTTCTTTGGTAAGTTTTTAGGTGCCTATTTGATCGCATTGATTCCTTTATTGGGAATTTCGGTCGGAGCTTTGATCGGACCCCATATGCCTTGGGCGGATCCCAACAGGTTTGGACCTATCTATTGGGACGGACATATCCAAGGCTTACTCAGTTTCGGTATTCCCAATACCTTTATCATTGGGGTCTTGACTTTTGCACTTGCAGTTACTTTTCGCAATAATATGGTGTCCTACATTGGTGCCATGGGCCTATTGGTATTGTATGCAGTTGCAGGAAACTTTATTGCGGATATAGAAAAAGAGTGGTTGGCTAATTTATTAGACCCTTTTGGATTTCAGCCTGTGTCATTAGCTAATAAATATGCCACCGTTGAAGAGCTCAACACCACCGCCGTATTGCTAAAAGGAGACTTATTGATCAACAGACTGGTATGGATGGGTATAGCCGCGGTATTTTTGCTGCTTTTGTATACTCGATTTTCATTCCAGCAAAAGAACGAAAAGCTCAAGAAAGAAAAGCGAGCGGAAAAAGAATTGACGGAGACTTCGACTTTGATGGAGAAACCCGCTGTTGCTATGGATAGTGGGGATAAATTTTCGTTTGCAGTGTTTGGAAGACTTGTGATGTTTGAGTTGAAGGCCATTATCAAGAATCAAACATTTTTGATCATCTTGATTATCGGTATTATCAATCTTATTACTGGGTTGACCTTTTTTACGGGTAGGTATGGTAGCAGTAATTATCCACTGACCTATGATGTAATTGATAGTATTTCAGGTGCTTTTTACTTGTTCTTAATCGGTATCATTATATTTTATTCCGGTGTCTTGGTGTGGAGGGATAGGGATGCTAAGCTGGATGAGATCAAAGATGCTACTCCGACCGCTACGGGTTTATTTCTTTCTTCAAAGGTCTTGGCTTTATTGATCAGCATTCAACTGATTTTGATGACGACCATTGTCATTGGTATGATAGCCCAAAGTTTTTACGGATACTTTAACTTCGAATTGGGAGTTTATGCCCGGTCTTTATTGGTGAATGACTTCCTCTTTTTCACTTACTTGACCGTATTAGCCGTCTTCTTCCATTACCTGATCAACAATCGCTACATAGCGTATTTTGTTTTTGTGGTATTTATTATCGCCTCTGATTATGTATTAGAGCTTCTTAAAATAGAATCTTTGATGGTAAGTTACGGTGCTGTCTCTAGGGGTTCTTATTCTGATGTGAATGGCTTTGGTCCTTGGGCGATGGCAACCGCTTGGTTTCAGGCCTACTGGGGGGCTTTTGCATTGCTGTTGCTGTATGTAGCGTATCTCTTTTTTATGAGAGGGAAGACCACCGCAATGCCAGGAAGGTGGAAGGATGCACAGGAGCGATTTGCAGGTTCAAAGGCGGTCTTCTTTGTTTTTCTTGGAGCCTTCTTTGCAATAGGCGCAAATGTGTTTTACAATACGCAGGTGTTAAATACCTATGAGACTAGCAAAGTATTGGAAGATAAACAGGTGGCCTACGAGGAAACCTACAAAATTTACGAGGATATTCCTCAGCCCAAGTGGGTGAGTATGGATTATCGGATTGAGCTGTATCCACAAGATCGAGACCTTACCTTTGAAGTTATTGGAGTCATGGAGAATAGGACTGAGGAAGCTATCCGTGAGATTCATTTCACCATTCCGGATTCTAAAAATAACTTTCAGATCAGTATCGAGGGTGCTGCTATCAAAATGAATGATGGAGAGCTCGGATATAGAATTTATGGGTTGGAGGAAGCCTTAGAGCCGGGAGAGCGGCTAGTCATGAAAATTACTGGAGAAAAGCGTACCCAAGGATTTGAAAACAGGGTATCCAACACCAGTATTTTGCAAAATGGAAGCTTTTTCTATTCCTCCGACATGGTTCCGAGTTTTGGCTACCAGACGAGTTATGAGCTTTTTGATAGAAACAAAAGACGTAAAAGAGGTCTCCCAGAGAAAAAGCGTATGCCCGTATTGGATGAGAAAAATATGGAAGCACGGAATTTTCATTACATAGGAAAAGACAGTGATTGGATTACAGTGAGGTCAGTCATAGGAACATCCCCAAATCAGATTGCTGTGAGCCCAGGTAAATTGGTTCGGGAATGGGAGGAAAATGGAAGGAAATATTTTGAATACGAACAAGAGGCACCTTCAGTACATTTTACTTCATTCTTGTCTGCGGCCTATCAAGTAGAAAGACAACGATGGAACGATGTGGCTATAGAAGTATATTACGTGCCTGGACACGAGTACAATATTCCGAATTTTATCAGTTCCATGACCCAGTCCCTGGATTACTATACCACTCACTTTGGTCCTTATGAGCACAGTCAATTGAGGATTGTAGAGTTTCCGAGATATGCAGGTTTTGCACAATCCTTTCCGGGTACCATGCCCTACAGTGAGCGTATCGGTTTTATTACAGATCTTCGAAAGGTTACCGAGGATGATATCGACTTGGTATTTTATGTGACTGCCCATGAGACGGCCCATCAGTATTGGGCTCATCAGGTGATTGCTGCCAACATGCGAGGTGCTGAATTGCTCATGGAGGCGATTACGCAGTATTCAGCCTTGATGGTCATGGAAAAAGCGTATGAAAGGGATAAAATGAGAAAATTCCTGAAATATGAAATGGATGGTTACTTGAGAGGAAGAGGAAGTGAATTTGTGGCTGAACGGCCTTTGGTAGAGACCGAGCGGCAAGGATATATTCACTATGAAAAAGGCTCCGTAGCCATGTATTACCTCAAAGAAATGATTGGAGAAGACCAAGTCAACGCTGCGCTTCGACAGCTTATTGAGGAGTTTAAGCACCGAAAGCCACCTTATCCTACTTCCATGGATGCGGTAAGGGCCTTTAGAGCGCATACTCCTGACAGCTTGCAGTATGTGATTGATGATTTATTTCTCAATATCACTTTGTTTTCCAATCGGGTAGTGGATGCAACATACGCTCAGGAAGGAGAGGAGTACATTGTAACGTTTACGACCGAATCCAAGAAGTTTAGATCGGATTCTCTAGGGAAAGAAACTGCTATCCCACTGGCAGACTTTATAGATGTGGGGGTTTTCGGATCTACAGAAAATAAAAACCTTTTAGGTGAGCCTTTAGTTTATCAACGACTGAAAGTCAATCAAGAGGAAAATACGTTTAAATTTAGAACCAAAGAAAAACCGCATTTGGTAGGGATTGACCCCTACAATTACTTAATCGATCGAGTGCCAGGAGACAATGTGAAAAAAGTAAGTCTCTCGGATTAAATTGGTATAAATAGCCTACCACTCTTGAGCAGTTAAGAGTGGTAGGTTTATCATCTTCAAATGGAAGTCTTTTATGAGGGTAAGATTTTTACTGGCTTTTTATATGATGGCATTTATTTGGTGGACATCTCCAGGTGCGTCTATGGCCCAGGAATTTTCTCTGCTCAAAGGGAAAGTACTTCATCATAAAACCGATGAACCCATTCCCTTTGCGCATGTGTATTGGAGTGGGCATGAATCTCAAGGGGTAGTCACAGATATTTTAGGTGAATTTCAATTGAAATTGCAGTCAGCCTCGGATACCTTGGTAGTTTCCCATGTTGGTTTTTCTAAATTGAAACTTGCGAAGAGTCAATTACGAACAGATGGTCGAATTTTTATGGAGCCTAAGCAGGTTGAGCTCAAGGAATTCCTCTTTTTAGCTGGAGAGAATCCAGCCTTTCCTATTCTACGTAAGGCCATAGCCAACAAGAAAATAAATGATCCTTCCAATCTAAGAAGCTATCGGTATGAATCTTATGATAAAATGATTTTTACGGTGGATGGAATTAGTGATGATGGTATTCGTCGAACACGTTTTGACACCTTGTTTGATGGGGGACATTTGCTGGTATCCGAAAGTTTATCGGAGGTCACTTATAGAAAACCGGGCAGGAGGCATGAGAAGGTCAAAGCATCTCAGATATCCGGTCTTGAGAGTTTGATGACTGCGCTGGTATCGAGTACGATACAACCTTTTTCTTTTTACGAAGATTATCTAACCGTTTTAGATATCCCCTATCTCCACCCCTTGACGAGTGATGGCTTTAGGAAGTATGATTATTTTTTGGAGGATAGTGTTCAATCGAATGGGACAATTTCTTATGTGATCAGCTTTCAGCCACAAGAATCCAAGGGCTATTTATTGGGGACAGGGTTTATGACAATTTCTATGCATCAGTATGCGCTTGAAAACATGGTATTCAGTACTACCAATAATCAAAGCAATCTCCAATTCGAACTGCAACAGAAAAACCGCTGGGATGGAGACCATTGGTTTCCAGAGCAAATCAACAGTATTTATTTGTTTAAAAACTTTGACATCAATGGCAGTCCCATGAAGTTGGTGAGTCAGAATTTTATTTCTGATGTCAGGCTGAATGAGCCGATTCCTTTGAAAGAAATTCCACGGGTTGGATTGATTTATGATATCCAAAATGAGCGGTATCCAATGGTGCAGTTTAGAAGGGATTCCTTGACAGTTGCGGAGATGCGGGCTTTTTCAAGATTTGAGGAAATGGATGCTAACAACCTCCGGAGGGCCCGGAATGCAGTACGTGTTTTTTCGCAGTTACTGACGGGAAGAGTGAGTATCGGTAAGGTAGATGTGTTGAGTAACCACTTATTTCGCATCAACCAATATGAAGGACTTGCTTTGGGGATGGGGCTGGCGACCAATCAACAGTTCTCAAGGTATTTAGAAATAGATGGCTATCTCCGTTATGGTTTTCGTGATAAGGATTGGAAATATGGTATAGGGAGCAGTTTACTTTTCAATGATGTGCAAGAATCTCGCCTTCGGTTTTCCTATAGTCAGGATATAGCCGAAATCGGAATCAATCCTTTTGTCCGTACCCGAACTTTTGCAACTTCTAGTGATCTTTTCAGGGCTTTTTTGGCTCAAAAGATGGATGCTGTGGAGCGGTACAGTATTGAGTTTTCACAATTGACGCTACACCGGTGGAGGTTGGGATTGACAGCAAGTAATGAGAGCCGTGTTCCTCTTTGGACGTCCAATTTGGAGATGCCAGAATTTGAGCGCATGTTTCAATCGTTTCAAGCAACGGAAGTGGGCTTGAATCTTCGCTATCTAGCCAAAGAGCAAACGTCTAAGGTTGGGAGGCAAATTATCCCTGGCCCGATTGGCTATCCGGTTTTCAATTTCCATGCTTCGCGTGCCATTCCTGATGTATTAAATGGGACGGCTGATTTTTGGAGGCTGGCTTTCAAGACACAGCATCAATGGAGAAAAGGGGTTTCTACGCATCAGCTGAATGTGGAGGGGATGAGTGTTTGGGGAGCAGATGTGCCGATTTCCTATTTCAATACTGGTTTTGGTATTCAACCGCAGGAGCGATCGTTTTCAATTAGTCTTCCGGCATATTTCCAAACCATGCGTATTTATGAGTTCTTTTCCGATAGAGCCATTTATGCGAATTATTCCTATCTGACGGGTCCTCTGTTTCAGCATGATTTAGCGACTATGTCTATAGCTCCTCAACTTAATTTGGTGCAGGGATTTGCCATTGGTTCGGTAAATCATGCCTTCGGAGGTGAACCATTTCCCTTTCGGACGATGGAACAAGGCTATTGGGAGTCGGGAGTAGAGCTACAAAACCTGATCAAATATCGTTCAGGATTTGGATTTCAGGGGATAGGGATTGGAGCGTATTACCGTTGGGGAGCTTATGCCAATCCTACCTTTCAGGAAAATTTATTCGTGAATTTGTCTTTGAGGGTGGCGTTTTGATAGTGTGAATCATTTGAAAAGTTATGTATATAGTTGGGAAAAACCAGACTTATTTCTTAAAATTAGTAAACTAAGTCTGGTTTTTCCAGACATATAGATAAGTTGTGCGTCATTTAAGAAAAACTGTGAGATACAAGAAAATTAGAGGTTTAAAAAGAAAGGTTGCTAATATTCAGAATTGGATAAATGAATATTTGGAATTAAATGTTGATCACTTGAATGAACATAAATACGAATACACAAAAGTTTATGTTGACCCTTGGGATAATATGACTTTGACTGACAGCCAAATTCCGGAACCGAAAGGAAAAGCAAAAAAGGATATTCTAAACGGACTTGAAAAAATCTATGACAGTTGGAAAACTGAATTGAAGAAATTAGACAAACCCTATTATTTAAAAATATGGTTATACGAACCAAGGATTTCTAAATCTCAAGTCGTTTGTGCAATTGATGAAAGAATTGAGTATTACGAAAACATATTTGAAAAAGCTGATTTTAAACAAAATGACTCTTCATTTACTAATCAATTGAGTTCTGAATTTAATTGGGAACCTAATATTGACGAAGAATCATATTGGGAAAGTGATTTGCTTTGGCCAATTGACCAGTACGAAAGAATTGAAGAATGCTATGCTGACAGAAGACTATTGACCAAACTGAGAAAAGAAAACTTTAAGAATAAAGAAATTGACAGTCCAAATGGAAATAAAGATACTATTTATTTTGTGCCAAAAGGCAAAATTTGGGTTGGAGAAAAATAAAAAACGAACGCACAACATCACCTTGGATACAGCGGGCGGTTCAGAGTAAATAAAAAGTTTAGTATCTTTAAGAAGTTAGGAGTAAGCTGGAAGAGAACGGCTCCGAAGGCCCGCCATCTCCAAGCTGAATACCGTTAGCGAACATATGATGAAACCCATCTACATATTTTTGATTCTGATTATGGTTGCAAATCAAT
Organism: Mongoliitalea daihaiensis; assembly: GCF_021596945.1. NCBI lineage: Bacteria > Pseudomonadati > Bacteroidota > Cytophagia > Cytophagales > Cyclobacteriaceae > Mongoliitalea > Mongoliitalea daihaiensis. Next base: position 1,720,717 of record NZ_CP063779.1, read on the forward strand.
CAAAAGCGACCTCTCAAATTCCTGATGTCGTATTTTTTGGAAAGGACACTTTAAATTTTTATGATTCTCCGCTAGATAAGATTGAAGGAATAAGTGATAAAATCTTGAGATTAAGGAAAGATGAATATGTAGTTTCTTCTGATTGTTGGAAAGGCTTTCGAGCAGAATGGAGAATAATTAACGATGTTCTGTATTTATCCAATATACTTGATTGCCATTCAGAAAAACAATTAAATCCATTGATAGAAGAAATATTAGGGATAAAATTTACCGATGGATTAATAAGAGCAGATTTTGTTGATGGAGATTATTGGGCAGGGAAAAACCAAGTTTATGAACAGTCATTTTATACTCCAATTTATAAACAGGAGATTAAATTTGCCATTAATGAAGGAAGAGTTGTCAATTCAACAAAAACTGAGTCTTTTGAATGTGATTATTCAGATAAGGAAGATTTAAAGAATTTCATCTTAAAGAATTTTAATCCTAATGAGATAGAAGATTTGAAAGTGGAATCAATAAAAGTCTCAGTGAATATTAAGTCAGATAAAACAGGAAGAATAAGGGAAGTGAAAATCGTGCACTCCACGCATCCCGCAACTAACAAGCTTTTCCAAGATTCCATTATGAAACTGCCATGCCGTCCAGTCTATTTTCTTAAAGGAGAGTATTGGTCTTTTGAAGAATCAATTTATTTGTCCTTTAATATGAAGGAGCTAAAAGAATACGTTCGCTAACATCACCTTGGAAGACAGCGGGCGGTTCATAGTAAATAAATAGTTTAGTATCTTTAAAAAGTTAGAAGTAGGCTGGAAGAGAACGGCTCCGAATGCCCGCCGTCTCCAAGCTGAGGACCGTCAGGCTGTGAAAAAACTTTCAGTTTTTTGAAAAAACCGCATTTCTGAGGAGTATAGGGGGTTCGTAGAGAGGTAATCTTGAACCTGAGTCAATTTTAAGTTTAATTCGTTAGTTTTATAGATTAAAGTTTTAAAGGCCAATAGGGCCTTGAATAGACCAAAAAGGCTTGATTTTAAGGCCAAAGAAACCCTTTTGTAGTCGGGTTTCCAGTTTTGGATTAGTTGTAAGAGCTCAGGTATTCCGAGGATGTTAATGGTTCGTTTGAGGTTGTAGACTGTCATGATGAGTGCAAACTCACCGTTTACTTTTTCCAATCCCCGGAGGTCAGTAAAATTAAATCCCCATTTTCTTTTGGCAGTTCCGTAGATGTGTTCGATTATCATCTGTCGCCTTTTGTACAGTTCTTTGTTTTTGGAGGTTTTTGAGGTTAGCTTCAACTGCTTCTGCATATTCACTTCTTTCTATCTCCCTACCTCCGTCTTTTCTTCCTGTACAGAGATGTTTGACCGGACATGTTTTACAATCTGGGGTTCTGTATTTTTTGAACAGGTGATGGTCTCTTTCTCTGGTTTTTTTGTGCCATGTTCCTGTGGATGTAAGTGTACTACCTTGCGGACAGGTGTAGGTATCGTTGTCTGGATTATAGGTGAATTTGGTAACGAGGTACTCTTCTGTTGTTCCAAATTTATTGGAGTTGACTATTTCACTGGGGGCTACAATGGTCTGAATTCCGTTGTTCTGGCAATCCTGTAATTCTCTTCCGTTGTGATATCCTTTGTCTGCGAGAACAGTGAAACCATCCGAATGGAGGTTTTCCTTGGCTTCGGAAGCGATGTCATGGAGGGCGTTTCTATCGTTTTTGTTAATGACATGTGTAGCTACGACGAGTTTGTGTTTGTCATCGACTGCTGCCTGCACGTTATATGAGACCTCAACGACCTGTCCTTGTACGAGCAGTGCCCTAGCATCGGGATCTGTGGTGCTTAGTTGGGTATCCCCGCTTTGTTTGAGCTGTTCCTGAAGGAGCTCATAATTGATTTTGTTGTTTTTGAAGTAGTCGATTTTTTGTTCGAGGAGCTGTATGCTTTGTTCGGATAGTTCGAGACTGTCAGCTTGGTCTAGTTGTTGGAGGTATTCTTCGAGTTTTTGTTCGATATAGTTGAGATGCCTGTCTATTTTATTTTGGCTGTAGTTGTTTTTCTTGCTGTTGGAAGCTCTGAATTTACTACCATCGACTGCAATGGTTTTTCCTCCTATGAGACCTGCTTCCTGCAGGAAAGTTGTGTAGAGTTTGAAGCAGTTTTTGAGAGCTTTGGGATTGATTTTACGGAAGTCTGCGATGGTATGGTAGTTGGGAGCAAGGCCATTGATGAGCCATCTGACTTCAATATTTCGAAGGCATTCTTTTTCAAGTCTTCTGCTGCTTCGGACGCCGTTAAAGTAGCCGTAAAAATAAAGCTTAAGAAGAATTTTAGGTTCAAAAGAAGGTCTTCCGTCGAGATAGGGATTATGTTTTTTGGTCTGTTCTTCATCGGTAGGTTTTGAATTAAACCCCAGGAGTTCCAGGTCAAGCATATCAATAAAGGCATCGATTATTCTGACGGGATTGTCATTGGGAATGGCATCTTCCAAACAGGAGAAGGTCAATTGAAACCGGTCTATTCCTAGGATGTGGTGCATGGAAATTTGTTAGTGGTCATCAAAACAAATACAACTAAATTTACTAATTTTAGAGGAAATGAAAAACCGTTGAACTAAGAAAAATGAGAGACTTTTTTCACGGTCTGACGTTGGACTCAATTCTAAAATGGCAAAGCAGAATCCTTGGATAATCGGAATATTAGGTTTTGGAGTTTTTCTATACCTAGCATGGAATAATTTTCAAATACCATTTGCTCCATGGACAAAAACAGCAGAAGCCAAAGCAGTGATTACAGAAAATGCTCTTGGGTATGGGCCAATGGGGAGAGGATTTACTCAAATTATCACGATATCCTATCAGGTTGACGATTCAGTTTATGTTCAGAAGAAAAAACTTTCCCAGAGAATCGATAAAAAGGAAATTGGATCAAAGGTATTAATAGAATATGCTGTTAAAGATCCTGGCAATTTTGAAATCAAAGGTTTTTTGAAATAATGAACTAATATTTTTATCAAAAAACTTTATCTTCCAACATGGAATCAATTGACTTCATTTCTGAGATAGTGGTTTTCAAACCCTCCCAAGGTAGCAATGAATTTGAAATCATTTTGGATGGGGAGCACGATACGGTTTGGGTCACCGAACAGCAGCTTGTTGAGTTATTTGGTAAAGCTAGAAGAACGATTGGTGAGCACATCCGAAATATTTACAAAGAGGGAGAATTGGAAAAAGAGTCAACTTGGCGGAATTTCCGCCAAGTTCAAAAAGAAGGGGAAAGAAAAGTAAAAAGGGCAGTTTCAGCTTACAATTTGGATGTAGTAATCTCAGTTGGATACCGAGTAAAATCACCTGTTGGGATTGAATTTAGAAAATGGGCAACCCAAAGGCTAAAGGATTACTTGGTGAAAGGCTATGCCATCAACAGCGAATTACTGAGCAAGCAAGGTCAAAAAATCATACAATTAGAAAATCAGCTTGATATTTTAAGAGAAAGAACCTTCGAATCACAAAGAGTATTGACAGAAGGATTTTTGGATATTATTTTAAAGTATTCCAAATCTTTTGAATTACTCAATAGGTATGATTCAGAAGATCTTCAGCTCGATAACCTTTCCAAAGAAATCATTTATGTCATCAACTATGATGATGTCAAGAAAGCCATTCACCAATTAAAGAAGGAATTGGTTCAGAAAGGAGAAGCCGGAGAGCTCTTCGGAAACGAGAAAGATGATTCATTCCGGGGAATATTGGGAAGTATCTCCCAAACGGTGTTTGGAGAATTGGCATATCCAACCATTGAAGAGCAGGCGGCACAGTTGTTATATTCTGTCATCAAAGGACATGCTTTTAGCGATGGTAATAAGAGAATTGGTTCATTTCTGTTTGTATGGTTCTTAGAGCAGAACAGTTATCATTTGGATGAAAGAGGAGTAAGAAAAATAAATGAAAATACATTGGTAGCACTGGCATTGGCAGTAGCGCAAAGTTTACCTGAGCAAAGGGATTTGATGATTAAACTGATAGTGAACCTAATAAAGAACTAAGTCCAACATCACCTTGGAAGACAGCGGGCGGTTCCAAGTAAATTGAAAGTTTATTATCTTTAAGAAGTTAGGAGTAGGCTGGAAGAGAACGGCTCCGAATGCCCGCCGTCTCCAAGCTGAATCCCGTTGTGCTTCATGCTAAAAACGACACTACAAATGACAGAGCCATATTTCAAAATAGAATGGATTATTAATCTGATTAAGGAGCAAGAACCTGAACGAATTGATTTAGTTGAGCAATTGCAAAAATCTGAAAGGAAAGAATGGATTAGACAACCATATATTAGATTTGTTTCTGGAGAGAGACAGAATTTGCCTGGTTCAGAATGGCAATTTGAGGAGAATATTGTGTTGGAGCATGACACGGAAGGAACAATAGTTTTGGATATTTTGAAAGACGGACGTATCGGAGGGATTGAATTTGTTTCGCAAATATGACAATAATGGGAGAAGTAAGTCAGGAAATATCAACAGCTATAAAAGCTTTAAAGTACTCTGATGAACAAATAAGGCTTTTAGATTTTGACTCTGGTAAAGAATTGTATTTTAAACTTCTTGACTGGTTTGTAAAGTCAGGAGACAGACGTTGGTGGTGGGAGGATTTTAAACAAGAGTCGTTTGATTTTCCTAAATATGAGAAACCATTCGAGCAATTGATTAAAATTATACCAGACGCAGATAAAAATGTTTGGCTAATGGTTGAAGATGACCAAGAGGATTTCTATCAAATTTATGACTGTCAGCCCTCAATTATTGGAAAATTAATCGGAGAATGTTTCGGATTTGAATATTATGTGATTGACAAAAATAAGGACTGGTTGATTTGTGAAAATCATCATAATAGATTAATCGGACTTGGTCAAAGATTGAAAGAAAGAAATATGGATAAAACTAAATAAAGCACGAAAGCACAACACTTGGTATAGTGCATGCGGGTTTCAGAGGTTTGCGAAGGTTTGTGGCTCGTAAAAAAAGTTGGTGTAAACTGATAAGTAATCGTCTCGTACTCCCGCACGACACCATACCATCAACCGTTGTGCGTCATTAAAACCAACGAAACCACGAATAGATAAAACAATAAAATGAATAGATTGAATTTAACAATTGGACTCTTTTTAATTTTAATGAATGTATCATGCTCTCGTAGCAAGTTGACAGAAATTTCATTGAATTGTGGATGTGTAGTAACAGAACACTTTATTGCGAGTACAGATGATATTGAAAACAGTACCAAGAAATATACTTTTAAAAATAGTCAATTGTTTGACTTGGGGGTTTCAAAAGATGGATTTGCAAATAGTTTTTCACTTCAAATAAGTAATCTAATTGATGAATCTGAAAAATTTGACTTGATAGAAATCGATATTGTAAAGGAAGAAAATGGAGAAATTCAATCTAAGAAAGCTTTTACATATGAATTAGAAGAATTAAAAAAAGAACTGCCAAAATATTTGGAACTTGAATCATTTGTATCTGAATTCATTAAACATATTTACAATAAGGACTATTCTTCGTGTCTTGAATATATTGACTTTGAAGATGAAAATGAATTTAAGTCGATTATTGATAAGGTTTATGACGGACTAAATAAGGATTATCGAGAAACAAGAATTGTTGACTATAAAGCAAACGGGGACAGCTATTCTATTTTTGGTGTTATAAAATCTCAGAGTGACCAACTTGACTTGTTTACTATGGAACTTAAAGGAGTGGATGATGGATTTGTAATAATTTCATTCGACTTCTAAAAAATAACGAATGCACAACATCACCTTGGATACAGCGGGCGGTTCAGAGTAAATAGAAAGTTTCCTATCTTTAAGAAGTTAGGAGTAAGTTTGAAGAGCACGGCTCCGAAATCCCGCCGTCTCAAAGCTGAATCACGTTGTGCATGAAAAAATGCCCGCCGATTTAAAAAATTCGTATCTTTAAGAAAGATTAAAAATATGGAAACTATTAGAGTTGATATATTGAATCCTAAGGCCAAAGCCCTTTTGAAAGATTTGGCAAATTTGGATTTGATAAGGATTAAGAAAGACAAATCTGAAAATGCTTTTTCTGAAGTATTGAAAAAATTCAGGAGTAAGTCAGATGAAGCCCCAAGTTTAGAAGAAATTACTAAAGAGGTTGAAGCAGTCCGCAAAGCCTGGTATGAAAAATAGAAGGGTAATTCTAGATACTAATCTGTGGATAAGTTTTTTAATCTCCAAAAGGCAAAAGGAATTGGATATCCTTCTTGAATCTGGGGCAGTAACACTGATTTTTTCGCAAGAATTGTTTGAAGAGTTTTTAGAGGTTTCAGAAAGGTCCAAATTCAAAAGATTTTTTAAAAATCAGATATCAAAGCACTTCTGACCCAAATTGAAACTTTTGGAGAATTAATAAGGGTGGAATCAAAAATCAATGAATGTAGGGATCCAAAAGATAATTTCTTATTGAGTCTTTCGGTTGATGGTAAAGCAGATTTCTTAGTAACAGGAGATTCTGAGTTATTAGTATTAGGGAAGATAGAGAAGATAAAAATTGTTTCTTGGGCTGAATTCATTTCTCAAGAATAAAAATCATAGCCTGTCCCGCTTAAGCGGGAACACCACAACATCACCTTGGATACAGCGGATAGTTTCGTTTAAGGAACGAGATTCGTATGTTGTTAATGATAGGCTGGAAGCGAAGTGCTCCAAAAGCCTGCTTGGCGGCAGAAAGGCCCGCCGTCTCAAAGCTGAATCCCGCCGTGCGGGAGCCTGCCCTGCATAGTGGGGGTCTGACGTTAACAGTTATTTTAAAACGACCTTGTAAATTGACAAAATGAATTAAATGAAAAGAACTAAAAACATATTGAAAACGATTATTTTTGGAGTGTTAATTTAGCTTCTGATTTCTTGTGGCGACAATTCAAAAACAACAATCAAACAAACTAATAAAAATGTTATGTCAAAAAAATCAAACCTTGTTGTTTATTTTGAAATACCAGTGACTGACATTGACAGAGCAGTAAAGTTTTATAAGGCAGTATTCCACTTTGACTTCGACAAAGAAAATATTGACAATAATGAAATGGCGTTGTTTCCCTTTGTAGACGAAAATTCAGGAATTACAGGTGCATTAGCTAAGGGGGAAATCTACAAACCAACAAAAGATGGAGTTGTGATTTACTTCAAGACAGAAAATATTGATGAAACACTAAAATTAGCTACCTCAAATGGTGGACAAATTTTATATCCCAAAACGGACAATGGAATTGGACTTGTTGCCGAATTTGAAGACTCAGAAGGAAACAGAATCGCATTATATCAAACTAAGTGATGATAAAAAAAACGAGCGCTAACAATGCGTTTAATCAATTGTATGTCAGTTACTTATTGACAGGGAAGCGCTTTGAAGACAGCTCTTCACTTATTGACAGATTTGGATATTAAAATCGCCAACTTATTAAATATGCAAAACGTTGTGTCAAATGCTAAAACGAAACTCACAGAAAAATTGTAGATTGTAGTTTAAATGAATAGGTGATGAAAATTTCAGAGAAAAATATTGAACAAATTAAAAAACTTTGCAAAGAATACAGAGTGAAGAATTTTTCTGTTTTTGGTTCTGTCTTGACCGACAGCTTTTCCTCTGATTCCGATATAGACTTTGTGGTTGACTTTGACGAAAATGACCCAATAAAATATACCGATTTGTATTTCCAACTAAAAGAAAAATTGGAATTGATTTTAAAGCGACAAATTGACTTGATAGAAGAACGTGGAATAAAAAATTCATTTTTCAGAAAGGAAATTGACGAGTCAAAAGTTGTGATTTATGGATAATAAAATAAATGCTTGGCTTGAGGATATTTTAAGGTCAATCGACGAGATTTTTGATTTTTTGCCTGAAAAGAAAGATTTTTTAGAATTTCAGAAAGACCTAAAGACCAAAAAAGCGGTCGAACGAAATATTGAAATTATTGGCGAAGCAGTTAATAGGATAACGAACCACAAAAACACTAAAATCGAAATACAAAATGCAAGACAGATTATTGGAACAAGAAACAGAATAGCCCACGAGTATGACAACATTTCTGACGAAATTATCTGGACTATAATAGTGAGAGAACTTCCGAAACTGAAAGAAGAAATAAAAAAGTTCAAAAATTAAGCACTTGCCACAACAGCCTCTAAGAAAACATGGGGCGTCCAGTGCCAAGGGAAAGGTTATCCCCCGAACTAACAATTAATATGAGGGAAAGGAAATTGCTTCGAAATGCCCCACGTTTCTTAGCTCTTAGTCGTTATTGGAATTTATAGCCAAAGGGATGAATAGGTTCAAAGTCGTTGAAAGCAAATTTTCAAAACAAGTTTTTTTGGACTATCTGCGGCTCCATTATTTCACTGATATTTAAATTCTCTACCAGATCAGTCCAAAACCAGTATTCGCGGCTGCCATGTTAAATGCAGGGATGTTTACTTCCTGAATATCATTTGCCCGCTCGTGAAGCTTTTTCCATTCCTCTTGAAGTTCTTCGTAGCGTTTCTTTGTTCCTTCTGTGACTTGGGGAATGCTTCCTTCCGTTTGGTTGATGAGAAAGAGGTAATTTGCAGTGAATTTATTTGGGAAGTTTTCTACATCGTCATAAGCTTTGGATTTGCGCTGTACCATACCCTCATCCCATTCAACCATGAGTTGTAGTAGTTCTTTTCCTTGCCGTGCGAGCTCCTGATGCTGGTTAGCCGCTTCCAATGATTTTAAAAATGCGCTTAACTTTTCCTGTTTGGCTTTCAAATCATTGACCAGCGCATGCATCTGGGTAAGGTCAGCTTCCATAGTTTGCATCCATTGTTCATGTGTTTTCCAATTGTCTTCGGCAATTTCCATCAATGGGTTAGGGATAATTTTTGCAAGAGTTTCAGCTTGTTGATTTCCTTGTTGGAGGGATATGGTGTAGGTTCCTGGGGCAACTTTTCTTCCTCTATAAGAACCCTCAATAAATGCAGTTGGTATACCAGGCATTGTCGGGTAACGCATGTCCCAAACAAATCTATTGACTCCTTTGGAAGTACTAAGAGTTGGTTCGGGAGAGGGGCCACCATCGTAGCTTTTGAAATTTTTTGATGGGATAGAACTAAAGGTTCGAATATGATTTCCATCCCCGTCATGTATGGTCAACTGAAGTTCTTTTTCAGTATCAAGATTTTCAGGCAAGTGGTAATACAAAACTACCCCATTGGCAGGATTGACACCTTCCAAGCTGCCTTTGCCGTCTGCACTGTTACTGTTCATAGCCGAATACCAATTGCCATGTATAGCAACATCGGGGCTGTACAAATGCAAGCTGGCTACACCTGACTTCAATTCTCGTACTACGTTCAGATCGTCTAAAATCCAATAAGAACGCCCTGCTGTCGCAACCACCAGATCATCATGAGCGATTTTTAGGTCTGTAATGGGGGTAATCGGAAGGTTTAGTTGAAATAAAGACCAATGAGCACCTCCATCTCGGGAAAGATATATGCCTGTCTCTGTTCCAGCAAAAAGAAGTCCTTTTACTTGGGTGTCTTCCCGGACTACTCTAGTAAAAGCACCGTAGGGAATTCCTTTGCTGATATTAGTCCAAGTTTTTCCGTAATCAGTCGTTTTCCACAAGGAAGGGCTGTAATCATTGAATTTGTAGCGAGTTGTGGCAATATATGCTGTTGCTGGGTCATGAGGGGATACTTCTATGGCATTTACCAGGGTTTCTTGTAATCCTTTGGGAGTTACATTGACCCATGTTTTGCCACCGTCTTTGGTGAGTTGGACGAAGCCATCATCAGTGCCTGCCCATAAAACTCCTGCCTCATGTGGACTTTCGATCAAATAAGCAATGGTGCCATAATTCTCTGCACCCACGGCTTCGTTTGTGAAGGGAGCGCCGCCTTTGCCCTGCTTTGCTTTTTCATTTTTACTCAAATCCGGGCTGATGACTTCCCAACTATTGCCCATGTCTTGTGTTTTCAGGACATATTGGGCGGCATGGTAAAAGGTATTGGGTTCATGTTGGGACCAAATGATGGGAGCATTCCAGTTGAATCGGTACTTCATATCTGAAGCATCTCTTCCTAAGTATTGGATTGGTTCAATCATAATGTTGGTAGATCCCTTGGATACCATGTCCAAGACTTCAATAGTGCCCAGATAGCTTCCTCCTAGCACTAATCGTGGGTTATCAGGGTCAAATGCCAAAAATGCAGACTCCCCACCAGCACTGTAGTTCCAGTGTTCTTGGGTAATACCCCCTCTTCCCAAGGCAAGGCTGTTGATGACAAGTGAGGTATTGTCTTGCTGACCACCATAGATACGGTAAGGGAATTGGTTGTCTGTATTGATGCGGTACATTTGAGCAGTAGGCATATTGTCTTGTCTGGACCAGGTCTGACCTCCATTGAAAGAGATGGCAGCACCACCATCATCTGCCACTACCAAGTTTTTAGGATTTTTTGGGTTAATCCACATATCGTGGTAATCTCCGTGAGCGTAAGGCATGACTTCCCAGCTTTTTCCTCCATCGATGGATTTCAAGGCAGGGGCGCTTAGGACATAAATCAGGTGTTCGTTGGAAGGGTCAGCAAAGAGTTCGATGTAGTACCAAGCTCGCTGGGTCAGGCGATTATCATCGCTGATTTTATTCCAGCTTTCACCTCCATTTTCTGATACAAATAAACCTCCAAGTCCTTCATTGGTATCACTTTCGACTAGAGCATATACTTTTTGGGAATTGGCAGGTGAGACCGCAATAGCGGCTTTTCCCATTTCTTTGGGAAGTCCTTGGTGTAGTTTTTTCCAAGTTTTCCCTCCATCTGAGGATTTGTAAAGGCCGCTACCTGGCCCACCGCTGATAACCTGCCAAGGAAGTCGCTGATGTTCCCACATTGCAGCGTAGAGGATTTCTGGAAAATTAGGATCCATGGAAAGCTCCGCGGCCCCTGTTTTATCATCTACAAATAGGATTTTTTCCCAAGTTTCTCCACCATCCGTAGTCTTAAAAATGCCACGTTCTGAATTGGGTGCATGCAGAGCTCCTTGAGCGGCCACGTAGACTATATCCGGGTTTTCAGGATGGATAATGATTCTTGAGATGTGTTGACTGGCATCTAACCCCATTTTTTTCCAGGTTTTTCCCGCATCAAGGGATTTATACACGCCATCTCCGTAGGAGGTCATGACTCCACGAGGGGCATGTTCCCCCATTCCTACAAAGACGATTCTGGGCTGAGTAGCCGATACTGCGATAGCGCCTACGGAACCAGTATTAAAATACCCATCCGAGATATTCTCCCAAAGTTGTCCAGCATCCGATGTTTTCCATACCCCACCGCCGGTAGTACCCATGTAATAGGTGATCGGATCTCCTACTACGCCTGAGACAGCTACGCTTCGTCCGCCACGGAAAGGACCAATGTTTCGAAATTTGATAGGAAGAGATTCTTGTGCGAGGCTAGGTAAAGAAAAAATAGCCAAGCAGATGACAAGGAGCTTTTTCATTGATAGGGTTGATGATTGTTCTTCCAAATTAGGTGGAAAGTATACGTTTTGCAAGATGATTTTTTAAAAATGTTATATCTGTACTTTCAATCTTTATCTTATTCCTATATTTGCAAGCAAAGCCTTGCCATGCAAAAAAGACTCGTCCTCGATCAGCAACAAATCTCCATTGTTTTGAAGAGATTTTGCCATCAATTGATGGAAAACCACGATGATTTTGAGAATACGGTATTGTTGGGGCTGCAACCTAGGGGTATTGTGGTGTTGGAGCAATTGGTTGCTTTACTTAAAGAAATCGCTCATGTCGATGTTCCTTACGGGTATTTGGATGCAACTTTTCACAGGGACGATTTCAGAAGAAGAGATTTCCCGCTAAAGGCGAATGAGACTAAAATCGATTTTTTGATTGAAGGAAAAAAAGTCATTCTCATTGATGATGTATTGTACAAGGGACGCTCTGTTAGGGCTGCATTGGATGCGATGATCGCATTTGGCCGTCCTGCCAAAGTGGAATTGATGGTCCTCGTGGATCGAAAATATACCCGAGATTATCCGATTATGCCTGATTACTGCGGCATCAAAGTTAATACCCTCGAAAGCCAATATGTCTCCGTAGAATGGAGAGAAAAAGGCTTCGATCAAGACGCTATTTGGATTACTGAAAAAGCCTAATACACCCCATGTCACAACTCAGCACTCGACACTTACTTGGAATTAAAAACATCACTGCCGCGGATATTGAATTGATTTTCCAAACTGCAGATAATTTCAAGGAAGTGCTCAATAGGCCTATTAAAAAGGTGCCTTCTCTGAGAGATATTACTATTGCCAATATCTTTTTTGAAAACTCCACCCGAACGCGCTTATCTTTTGAGTTAGCCGAAAAACGACTTTCTGCGGATGTAATCAATTTTTCATCCTCCAATTCCTCTGTCAAAAAAGGGGAGACGCTTATCGATACGGTCAATAATATTTTATCCATGAAAGTGGATATGGTGGTGATGCGGCATGCGAGTGTAGGAGCTCCTCATTTTCTATCCAAGCATATCCAAGCCAATATCGTGAATGCAGGGGACGGGACACATGAACACCCTACACAGGCCTTGTTGGATGCATTCTCCATTCGTGAAAAATTGGGAGATGTGGCAGGTAAAAAAGTGGCTATTATCGGGGATATCCTGCACAGTCGAGTCGCACTTTCCAATATTTTCTGTTTGCAAAAATTGGGAGCAGAGGTGATGGTTTGTGGACCGATTACACTGATTCCGAAGCATATCGAAAGCTTGGGCGTGAAGGTAGAGCAGGATGTTATGAAGGCGTTGCAGTGGTGTGACGTAGCCAATGTATTGCGGATTCAGCTGGAGCGTCAACAAATCAAGTATTTCCCTTCCCTGAGGGAATATTCCCTCTACTTTGGTATCAACAAGCGGATGTTAGAAAGTTTGGACAAAGAAATCGTCGTCATGCATCCAGGTCCTATCAATCGGGGTGTCGAGTTAAGCTCTGATGCTGCTGATAGTGGGCAATCCATCATCCTTCAGCAAGTTGAAAATGGGGTTGCAATTCGTATGGCGGTGCTGTATTTGTTGGCAGGAGGGAAATAAAAAAGCCCCAAACAAGTTATTTGGGGCATGGGGACTAGCAACCTCTCTTCGGGTAATTTATATGAATATATTTTCATTCACCCAATCCATCTCTTCCTGACGGACGGTGTGGTCGTGATCTTCGAAAATCAAGGTAGTGACATTTGCACCTGCTGCTTTCATTAGATCCGTTGATTCTTCAATTCTTGAAAGAGGAACGTGGGGATCTTTGAAGCCTGATCCTATAAACACTTGTGTACCGTTAAAGTTTCCTGAATATTTTTCTGGACGAATTTGTTCACCGATCAAGCCTCCTGTAAAGGCAATAACTGCCCCATATTTTTTAGCATGCTGTGTAGCATATTCTAAAACTAAACAAGCGCCCTGTGAAAATCCAATCAAATAAAGTTGCTCGGAAGTAAAGCCTTTACTTTCTAATTCTTGTATAAGCGTATGAATGATTTGCAAGGATTGAGAAAACGAAGGTTCATTGCTCGGGTCAGGTGCCATAAAGCTGAAAGGATACCATGTGTTCCCAGGAGCCTGAGGGGCAAGTAATGCGAAGTCATCCAAGTTTAAAACTTGGCTCAAGCTCAGAATACTTTGAGCTGTTCCCCCTCTTCCATGGATCATAATGGCTACTTTTGTTGCAGCTTCTAATTCTTTACCTTCTTGGTAGATTCTAGACATATTTTAAGGGGTTTAGTGCAATGGGTGCCAAATTCTTTTCAATTTTTTCACGGTGTGGTTCTGCCCACTCTGGAAGTTTCAATAACTCACCTAAATGCGCTTCTTCTTCATCAATGGCAAAACCTGGTTCATCCGTAGCAATTTCAAATAATACTCCTCCTGGTTCTCTGAAGTAAATAGATCGGAAGTAGTTTCTGTCTTTGATTTCAGTTACTTGGTAGCCATTATTCCATAGGATGTTCTGAATTTCAGTTTGCGTCTCATGATTGGCAGTACGGAAAGCAATGTGGTGCACAGTTCCAGCACTTTGGATTCCCTGTCTACCATTTTTATCCAGCACAATGTCTACGATATCCCCTGGCTCCCCTTTGGTTCCATAGCGGAATCTACCATTTTCCTCACCAATCAAGCGATAATCCATGTGTTTGGTGAGCAGTTGCTCAGTCAGCTCTTTAGCCTTCAAATTAAGTGTGGCACCGAAAAAGCCTCGTATTGCATGTTTGGGTGGAATGTTGCCATAGGTCCAACCTGCGCGGCTGTCTCGATCATTGGCAATTAACTCAATCCCCATTCCATCATGATCTTCAAACCGGATCAGTTGATCACCAAATCGTGTCAATACGTCAGAAATCACTACATCGTATGTTCTAAGCCGATCAATCCAATAGTCTAAAGATTGGGTAGGAATTGAAAATGCGGTATAGGTCATCTCTCCTGTACCTTTTTTTCCAGGTCTCGCACCTTGGAAAGGAAATGTTGTAAATACGGTGCCAGGTGCTCCTAGTTTGTCGCCAAAGTAGAAGTGATAAACATCAGGAGCATCGAAATTGATGGTTTTTTTAACCATTCGTAGTCCGAGGATACCTGTATAGAAATCTACATTTGCCTGGGCATTTCCTGCAATGGCTGTGATATGATGAATTCCTGTGATAAGTGCCATGATATAGAAGGAATGAGTAATGTGGTAATAGTTGGTTAAGTTTGGAAGAGAGAGCATATACAAAGTAGCTTATGCTCTCTCTAGAGTTGTTATGCTTATTGTTTTACCAATTGCACACTTAAGATAATTCTCACTTGGTCAGAGACAACCACGCTGCCAGCTTCTGTCACTGCATTCCAAGTTAAACCGAATTCTTTTCTAGAAACTTTGCCTTCGATCTCAAATCCTGCCTTGGTGTTGCCATAAGGATCACCTGCAATACCGCCGAAATCAACATCCATCGTTACTTGCTTGGTAGTACCTCTCATGGTTAATTCACCTACTAATTTGTCACCGTTTACTGTTCCAGTGAAAGATAGTTTTGGGAAATTCTCAGCATCGAAGAAATCAGCAGATTTTAAGTGATTGTCTCTGTCAGATTGATTGGTGTCTATGCTGTTGATATCAGCAGAGAAAGAAACAGTAGCTCCGTTAAAGTCGCTTTCAGAAGTGGTCTCAGCGCCGCCTTCAAAAGTCTTGAAATAGCCAGTTACAGTTGAAATCACTAAGTGTTTAACTTTGAAAGATACTTCCGAGTGAGTTGGGTCAATTGCCCATTTTGTTAAAGTGCTCATTGTGTTTGTGTTTATATGTGTTGGTTTATTATGTTTTTATACATTTAATGTCTATACATTTGAAAGGGGAAATTTTTTTATCCTCGTAATTTATCTAAGAGTGTATTAAGAGTATGGATTTCTTGCTCATCGAGTTGTACCAATTCTCTGTTAAGGGAATAAATTGCGTTTTCTAATGCTCCAAGGACCTCCAAGCCTTTGTCTGTAATGATAATATCCACTTGTCTTCTATCCGTGGGACATTCTTCTCTAACAACCAGTCCTTTTTGCTTCAGCTTTTCTACCAATCTACTAGCATTGGACATTTTATTCAACATACGATCTTGAATTGATGAAACAGTGATCGGGTTCCCATGTTGACCTCGGAGAATTCGTAAAACATTGTATTGCTCTGGTGATAAACCAAAAGGTTTGAATAAGGTACTTTGCTTGGCTACGATATGTCCATGCGTAAACAATAAGTTCACAACGGCCTTGTTGTAAGGGTCCTTAAACTCTTTTTGTTTGATTGCCTCTTCTAATCTCATGTGTTTATACTTACAATTGAATTCAATGTATATACATCAATTGTATCTGAATTGTTCAAATTCAACTCATAAAATTTTGATAAAAATTGTAATGTATTGAAAATCAATATAATAAAAATCGAATATATTCTTCTTGAGAGTAGTGAGATTTTAAATTAAAACTTCTCCAGATGGTTTGATAAGCTCACCAACTTGGTTTGGTTCCTGGTTTTTTTATGGTAAAGGAGGGGTTGGGGGAAAGTAAGAGTGGTCCTAAAAATCAACTTTCCAGCTTAGTGCCGTTCCTCTAGCCACTCCAAAATCAGTTTATTGATTTCATCGGGTTTTTCTATACAAGAGGAGTGTCCTGCCCCAGGAACCATATGCAACACAGCATTTGGAATAGACATTTGAATGAATTTAGCTTTTTCTGGTTTGGTAGCGGCATCTTCATCACCTACAACTACCATAGTCGGACACTGAATGTTACGAATTTCTTCTTCAACTCCTTTTCGGTAAATAACTGCTTCTACAGATTTAGTGATGCTTTTTTTATTTGACTGTAATTCTTTAATCCAAAAATTATATTCTTTCTTATTTTTTGGGTTTTCCAGCCAACTCTGAGCAAACATGATGGGCATGACTTTCTTAGCTACGAATGATACTACCCCTACATATTTTACAATACCATTTAAGAACTTGTATTTGGGGAGATTTTCCACTGGTTCAGGATTGGCAGAAGTCTCCAGTAAAACCAAACTTTTCACTTTATCAGGATAGCGTGCAGCTAAGCGCATACCTACAAACCCACCCATAGACAGCCCCACAAAATGTACCGGTTGGCATGCTGCCTTGTCAATCAGTTCCAAGGCATCTTGGGTCAACAAATCCATATCATAGTCACCAGTACTTACTTCCGATTGTCCTTGTCCTCGATGATCATATGCGATGACAGTGTAGATTTTCTTCAATGCTTCTACCTGTGAACGAAACATTTTTTGACTCCACAAGAGCCCATGTGAAAAAACAATGACTTCTTTTCCTTCTCCCTCTTTGATGTAGAATAGTTTGGTATTGTTGAGTTGTATGTATGGCATGGGGGGTAGTGTTTAAGTGAGCAGTCGGTAGTGAACAGTGAGTAGCTATAATGGGGGGTCGACGGTCTACTGTCGACTGTCCACGGTTAGATTGTGGTTGAAATACGATTATTCTTTTTTATTAGCTGAATCAATATTTATCGTTAGTCCAAAGTACATTATTCGGCGTTTGATATTCATCAGTTGAAATTTTATTCTCCATTAATACTTCAATCCCCTAAGAGGATTACAAATTCTCATTATCTCTAATTCGAGATTTCAAATCTCGAACAGCGTACAGTCATTCTATTTTATGTAATAAAATCGCTGGTTCCTTACACGCCCCGAGTCTATGGTCTAATGTCTAGCATCTCGCTTCTCTTGCCCGAGTCCTTACTTGGTACTTTGTACATGGTACTTGGTACACGCATTCCACATTCCTAATTCCAAATTTCACTCCCAATCCAACCCGGGTTGTTTTAGTTTCCTGCTTTCTTCCCGAGCTTTATGCTGTTGGACTATTGTACGGGCATCTTCAAGGAGTTGTTTGGCATCGTAGACGATTCCGTCTTTGACGGTATATTTTACGCCTCCTACGCGAATAGGTTCATTAGTTTCATCGATTCGGATAGCTCCAGTACCATAGAGAACTTTGATATTTTGTAAGGGATTTTCTTTCAAGATGACAAAATCAGCCAATTTGCCTACTTCCACCGTTCCCAAATCCTTTTCCAGACCTAAGGCTTCTGCTGCATGCATGGTTGCCGATCGGATAACTTCCAAGGGGTGAAAACCAGCTTCTCTCAATAACTCGAGTTCTCGGATAAAGGCAAAGCCGTATAATTGATAGATAAATCCTGAATCGGATCCTGCGGTCACTCTTCCACCTCTGTTTTTGTATTCATTGACGAAAGTCATCCAGAGTCGGTAATTTTCTTTCCATTGGATTTCCTCCTCCGTGGTCCAATCAAACCAGTAGGAACCGTGAGATTCCCTGCTCGGCTGATAAAATCTCCATAGGGATGGAAGGGTATATTCTTCATGCCATTCTGCCCGTCGGGCACGCATCAGGTCCCGATTGGCTTCGTAAATGTTGAAGGTAGGGTCTAAGGTAAAATCCAAGTCCAAGAGTTCCTGCATTACCTTGTTCCAATGCTCGGAATAGGGGGGAGCGGCCTGCTTCCAGAGTTTTCCAGCTTCAGCAAAGCGGTGTTGTTCATTTTGGTAATTGTAATCCAATCGATAATCTTGGATAGTCCGATCTGCAAATAAGGCTTCGGGAAGTCCATACCAATGCTCCATGGTAGTCAGTCCAGCTCTGGCTGAATGCAGGACATTCCATCGCGCTACATCCATCTGTGCATGGTGCATGGCGGAGCGAAGTCCTAAGCGTTTGTTTTCTTCCAAGGCAGCCTGCATCACTTCCGGTTTAGCTCCGAAAAATTTGATACCATCGGCACCTTTTTTAGCATTTTCATTCACCCATGCTTTCGCTTCCTCTGCATCTGAGATAGGTTTTTGACTGCCTTGCCCTAACACGGTATATGCTAAAATTCGGGGTGCGGTGATGCTGTTGTTGGCAGATTTTCGTTTATGATCCAATACCCATTGAAGTCCATTGCTAGCAGCAGGGTCTCGCACGGTGGTAATGCCATGAGCCATCCAGAGTTTAAAAACGTATTCGGCAGGTGTTCCTTGTCCAGTACCTCCGATATGTCCATGCATATCTATCAATCCTGGCAACAAATAGTGTCCTTCCAAATCCATGACTTTATCTTCAGGACTCGCTTGAGGGCGTCTAGTTTCTTTGATTGGGAGACCTGGGTATCCCACTACATGTATGCCTGTAATGCGGTTTTGCTCTACTACAATATCTACGGGCCCAATAGGTGGTGCGCCCGTACCATCAATCATGATCACAGAGCGCAGGATTAAGCGCTTATATGGGCCTTCCCCTTCTTTGCGATCAGGGGAGGGCATGATTTGGGAGATGCCTAAAAAGCTATACAGGCATGCACCCACTAGTAGGGTTATGAATTTCCGAAGCATACAGCTATTGATGATTGACGTCTCAACTTACCGATTTTCACGCGCATAAAAAAACCGATTAACCCATTTCTGGAATAATCGGTTTTTACACTTGCAAGCAACTTATGCTTAGTTATCGTTGCTTTCTATCAGCTCGTATCCTTGTAGAATTCCTTTTTCAATAGCAGGCACTCCTCGTACCATCCAAGAAGGCATCGGAGCATCTTTGAGGTAATGGTCAAAGAACTGCATCATGCGCTTTTGGAAGTCGATTCGGTTTTGTCTCTTGACCGGCCAATGTGGTTCACCGTTGTAGTTCAACATCCATGTTGGCTTATTCAATCTACGCATGGCTACATACATTTCTATGCCTTGGTACCACGGAACATGGCCGTCGGCATCATTGTGCATGAGTAAGAGGGGGGTCTCAATTTTGTCGGCATAAAACAAGGGAGAGTTTTCAATATAGCGGGTTGGATTTTCCCAAATACTTACGCCTAGTCTAGTTTGAGTTTTTTCATATTGAAATGCTCTAGCCAAACCTGTTTCCCAACGAATACCCCCATACGCACTGGTCATATTCGCCACGATTGCACCAGCTTCTGCAGCTGCAAACATATTGGATTTGGTCAAAATGTAAGCCGTCTGATAGCCAGACCAGCTGTGCCCTTGCAAACCAACTTTTTTAGGATCTACAAATCCTTGTTGAATCAAACTGGTAACACCCGGCAGGATGGCATTCAAGGCACTTTCACCTGGGAAACCGATTTTGTACACTACATCCGGGACAAATACCAAATAGTCGTTGCTGACATACATGGTGCGGTGTACCGCCGAACGGATTGGTTCTGGCTTGTGGTGGTTATGCAAGGTGTTGGAAAACCGCTCATAGTAGAACACGACCATGGGGTATTTCTTATTCGGGTCAAAGTTTTCTGGCTTGTACAAGATTCCTTCCAGCTCGATATTGTCCAAAGAAAGCCATTTCACCAATTCGGCTGTTCCCCAACGATACTTGCTCTGCTGAGGGTTGGCAGTGGTTACTTTTCTGGCTTTTGCAAAGTTGGCTTCTGCCACATGTAAGTCAGGGAATTCCTGAAAATTCTCTTTGGTGTAGAGCATGACATCCGATTCTTTTGCTTTCGCTAGCAAGTTATATCGATGTCCTGTTTTTACCAGTTGCTGAGGTGTAGTGCTTCCAGGTGTTAAGGTAGCGAAGCCGGCGTCTTTATTTTTTTCATCAAATAGCGAAAGCGTCAGTGCTTTACTCAGATCAATGAATCGTTCTTCATCGTCCAATTTTTCGTAGCGATAGACCAATTGATTTTCACGTCCATTGTTGGTCAGCCTCTCAGGTGCTTGATTGCCAAGTGGATCAAATTTCCAGATATCATAGCGGTCGTAAATCAAGATGCTCTCTTCATTTACAGTCCAACCTGCCAAATTATAGCTTGATGGATACTCTGGCGAGTCATTCAATTCATCGCTGAAGATAACTGGCAATCCCTTGGTCAGATTGGTTGTTTTACCACTATTCACATGGTAGGTGTACCAAGAACTATCTGGACTGCTATACCAATATACAAAGCCTGCATCTGGAGAAAGGCGGGCATTTCCTTTGATTTTTTGTGCGATCTGCTTAGCGCTTCCATCATTTATGTTCACTAAGTACAGATCATTGAAAGAGGAAATGTCCCAGGTTCTAAGCATTCGGTAGGCTCGGTCATCGATACCCAAAGCAAAAGCAGCTTTGCCCTCCTCATCCAGTCTGATCTCCGAGATTTCTTCGGAAGCCAATTGGGTCAATTTTTTGGTAGACAGATCCATGACAGCTAAGAAGCTTTTTCTTCGCTCTCTTGGAAGGCGGACATTTTGCTCGGTATAGATATAATCATCCTGCCAATGCCAAACTTCCACTTGGACGATTTCTTCTGGAAGTAAGGTAGTGTCCTGTACGACAGGAGGTGGGTTAGTGCCTAAAAACAAGCGCTTGCCATCTTTGGAGAAAGAAGGATTGTAATTTGGGGAAATCAACCAATTAGAAGGTACACCGGCAGTTGTTGCGTCTGCCAGCACGGAAGCTTTGGCCTGACCTTTTTTCCAATACATCAGTTGAGGACTGCGGATGAGTGTTTTGGTAGTGTCTGTATCTGCGATAAAGGCTACCTGCTCACCTGCCTCGTCAAAACTCAAATAGTTGATCTTGTATTTCGAGTGTCCTTCCATCAAAAGGTCGGCAGTTTGGGAACCCAGATCTTGCACATAGACTCCTGCTTGTTTTTCTCCGGTACCCGAACTGTAATACAGCAGTGCGGTTCCTTGTTCGTCAAACTGGTAATCCTTCACATAAGGAATTAATTGTTCTTGGCCCGTGGCTAAATTTACCAATACCAATGTATATCCGTTTTCATCGGAGACCTTTTTTGACTTTGGCTCAGCTTCTCCATTTTCAGGCATTTTTTCAGAGATATAGGCCAACCATCCGCCTGCTTTGGATGGAATTTTATAGGATTTGACGTCCGCAATTTTACTGACCTGTTGTGTTTGGAAATTGAAAATCCCCAAAGAGTCTTTGGGCATTTCTTCTTTTTTCTTTTTGATACGCCTGTAATGGGTAAGGCTATCTTTTTGAGCTTTGATCAGGAAAATGACATGTTGACTATCGGCAGTCAAGGAGATATTGCTCGCTCTATCTACACCTACCTCGGTGTTTCTGCCTAAGTTTTGAAACAGGACTTTCCCATCAGCATCTTCTGGATTTAAAGTATAAACCAAGTGCTGCCCATTGGGGGTGAGCTGACGAAAGGTGATGCTTTTCCATTCATCATAGGCCTCTTGGGTCAAGGCTTCCTTGACTACTGGAGCTGCTGCTTTCCGCTGTGCAAAAGCGACCTGACTCAGCAATACTAGCCCGATAATTACAAATTTTTTCATATACAGATAATTCAATTGATGCTCTCTTACTATCAAATATTCAAACAAAAGAGAATAAGACCAATAGGAATGGGATGAAGGGTGGATTTTTTTTAGAAGCGAGATGTGAGAAGCGAGAAGCGAGAAGCGAGAGGCGAGATGCGAGAGGCGAGATGCGAGAAACAAGAAACAAGAAACAAGAAGGCTCGCAGAATTCACGGAAAACGCTGAAAAATTGGTATTGAAAAATTTGTGCCCAAAGAGAGGGATTAAGAATCAGTCAGTTAACTCCATCAATTGCCCTAGGTTTTAACTAGGGAAAACATGAGTATCTCTTGATTCATATGGTTGGGTTTTAACCCACTACCATGGAATGTCAGAAAACACACCAAATCACAGGAATATATCTTTGAAGACAGTCAGTTCTTGCGAAAGGATTGCCGCATTAGTCTCATAGAGACGACCAACATATTAGCCAAGGGTTTCAACCCCCGTGCCAAAGTCCCGTTGTTGACCCCTAAGTCCCATCGGCACGGCCGACATAAATGCTCTTAGCTCTATGATTGGTTAGCAACGGGTTAAAACCCGTTGCTAAAATGTCGGTCGCTCCGATGGAGCTGCCAGAAGGTTTACAGCATGATAATTTGAAACGAAAATGATATTGGCAGGAAAGAAATAGCAATTACTTATTTGGCGGCTTTGCGTGAACCACTCCCTTTGCGAGGAATCTCGAATATTGTTAATTATCAAACCAAAAACTTAAATCAAATTTACCTTCTGCTTTAGATTCTTGTAGGGGGCTGAGGAGTGGGAAGAAGTTGATGCCAGTCAATACTTCTACCGAGTCAATGCTCACCGCAAAACTCTTTAAATCTCCTGTGGCAGCTTCATTTTTTAGGATAAAAGCTATTCCTTGTGGGTTTTCTGTGTCTTTTTTAAGGATCACCTTGTAAAAATAGTCAGGAACCCGGATAGGGCTATCTCCCATAGATGGTAAATTAGCCTGAAGGACAGGCCCTGTGGCTATATAAAGACTGTCTTTTTCAGCAGCAAATTTTCGGACCTGTTCTTCCAATCTTTTCCATATCCCTCTGTTAAAACCAGGGACTTGGGGACTGGCATTGGTGAGAAAAAAGCTGTCATACATACTTTCTGCACTGTAGCCCATATCTGCTGCAGGAGCTAAATGACCTCGGTCATATCCCGAATTGCGGTAGGCAGCATCTCGAGGACTAAAGTCACCTAATCTCCTTTCCATTCGAAAATTGCTTGACCGTTCTTCCCCATTGCCTAGATTGTCTTTGCAAAGCAGATAGCATACCCATTTGGTATTTTTGGTGAGGGTATCAAATTCCAATACAAAGCCGTTGTAATCTAAAAAGAAGTCTTTGGAAATAACTTCCGGAACAAACCCCCTGTAAGTTTGATCTACAAAAGACAGGTCAATAGAAGAAATAGCTGCGGTTTCAGCTGGTTTTTCTGGAATTATTAAAGGAACAGGGATCTTACTTAAAGTTGTAGGTTCAAGTGTTTTGCAGTTGGTTACTAAAACGAAGATGAAAAGGACGAGTACTGTTTTTTTCATTAATTGCTGAAGCTGTATCGCACACCAATATTAGCTCTTAGATTTAATCCATCAAAGAAATAATTGGGGGTTGCTTCTAGAAGAATGGCAAATTGACGGTGCTCTTTGATCGGTTTGAATGTCATCCCTAAGGGTACGCCAAACCTAATCCAATCATCAAAGCTATAACCTAACATCAAGCCTGCATGAAGGTTATACCATTCACTTTGTTTCAAATTCCGATTAAAGTAGCCTTCAATTGTGAATGGAAAATTTATAAGTTCTGATGCTGTGAATCGTAACTCTCCAAAGTTTTTATTTTCAATATTGGAACCTATACCAACCTGTCCAATCACTCCACTATGGTAGATACCAACATGGATGTTGGAGGATTCTTGGGCAAAAGAAAAAAAGCTAAGGGTTAAAAGAAGTGATAGGAATAAGGATTTCTTCATAATTTTTTTGGCTTAGGTTATAAACGTAAACATAAGGTATTTATTAACTAAAGCCTAAATGATTTTTATAAAGTTTTTTTGAATATATGGTTGTAGTAATTGATGGATAGATCGAGGTGTTAAAAGGTCAACTTTTATACCTAATTCTTCTGAAAGTTCTTGTTCTAGGCCAATGAGTTCCAATAAATCCAAAGGTTGTTCAAAATCAATCAAAATATCCATGTCATTATGTACATTTTCTTCGCCACGCGCATACGATCCGAATACGCCTACTAGGGTAGGTTCGGCTTTCTTGGTGACATTTTTGATGATTTCTATTTGATGTTGTGTTAGCATAAAACTAATTTATCAGAATCATTTTTTCCTCATTTAAAGTGTTCAAAAATTCTAACCTAAAAATTTGCACATTTTTTCATGTAAACTGAATTGGTTACCATACATTTAAAGCCTCCTGAGACCATGTGTATAACCAAAACAAAATCAATTATGAGAAAACGGTAGATTTTATTTGTATCAATTTCTTAACTTACTCAATAAAATCAGAAAACTAATCTTGTAAATGTATTTAATTCAACCAGTAGCAATTAAATTCATATGAAATTATCAAAACCTCTAAGCTTTCTAACTTTCCTTTTAATCTTGGTTTTTATTAGTGATAAAAAATATAATCAGCATTCCGACGATTTGAACTGGGTATTTCTTTCCTTAATTTTAATTGCAAGTATCTCTGCATTAGGTTTTAAAGTGAAAGAAGGTGGTTTGTCGAAAAGAAGTTTATATGTTATTCTATTTTCTACACTTGGTTCATTTGTAATTTTGTCGTATTTCTTAATGTATGGATAAGTTACTTCTGCACTTATTCGCATCTTTAGTTTTGTTTAGCCGTATGTTCTTTCTTAGCTTGGGAGAAGAAACCAAATTTCTTTGATTGACTTCTGTTAAGTTTAGATCATGTCTATCGTATCTTTTTAAAAAATTAAATCTTTGTTGAAAAATATACTTTCATTGCTGTTTATAATTCCATTTGCCATTTCTTGTACTTTGTCAGATAGAAATGTAGAGCAACATACTATTTCTACTATTTCATTAGATAATTTGAGTTCTAATATGCTTGATGTGGGAAGCTTAAGGCTAGTTAGGTTAAAAGAAAATCAATTCTCTCAAATCGTGAATGTAGAAAAAGTAATTCATGCTGATGAGGACTTTATTATTAGTGATAAATCATATAGTAAAGCTGTTTTTATTTATGATTTAAATGGAGAATATATCAATCACATTCATGAACATGGTGTAGGTCCAAAAGAATTTAAATTCATACAAGAAGTAATTTGGGATGAAGAACATCAAAAACTTTGGATAATACCAATGGATTTGCCAAAGGAAATGGTTTACGATCCCAAAGGTAGTTTTATAGAAGAGTTCAAGGTAAGTCCTAATTCCTATGTAAAAGAATTTGTGGTCTTTGGTAAAGATAGATTTACTTTGAATCTGTCACATATGGATTTTAGTGATAATGTTGTTTTGCATAAAAAGCTTGGCTTAGATAAAAGTTGGGTCCCTTTTGACGAAAAGCTAGATAATTCACCGATTGTAAATGTAAATTCTCTCTTTAAATCAGGTGATCGTGCCATTTTTTCCATTGGAGCAAGAGATACTATTTACGAATACAATCATAAAACAGAGGAGGTTTCTGTCAAATTTGCTGTGGATTTTGGGAGGAGAAAAATTCCTAATGATTATTTTTCCTTACCATATGAAGAACAGTTCCAGCAATTTTGGAATTCAAACTCTTTGGCTGGTATAAATGATCTTTATGAAGTGGGAAAATATATCACTTTTATGGGGTTAAGTTCTGAAGGATTTGAAGTATTTATTTATGATATGAAAAATGAAGTTTTATATGACTCCAAAAATTTGTTTTCTGAACATTTGAAAGGAGCTTATATTGAGAGGATTCTAGGAGTAACAAAAGAAGGTGAATTTATCGGAACTTTGAATTCAAAAGACATTAAAAGCATCAAGGAAACTCGTCCGATAAAGAAAAACTTCGAAAGCTTTGATGATATCGATAGGGAAGATAAAGTTTTGGTGCTGTTTTCTTTTAAGTAAAAAATTTTTAAAAAATATACACACATAGTATACTGGAGTACCCTATGAAGTCTTGTAACTGGACATTTCTCAAGGCAGCTATAAAGCCTTAGGTAAAACACCCCATTACCCATACCACATCGAAGATGGGCATTATTTCGTAAAGTTAGAGACCGACTAGCGTGTAGCTATTTTGCGCTTACCCATTTATTAGAAAAGTACACCTGTCAGGAGATGTATACGCTGACAGGTGTATTTTTTTGCATTTAGAGCTTATCAAAAGCCTGCTGGAAATCTTCTTTGATATCTTCAATGTGCTCGATTCCCAAAGATACCCGAAGCATGGTTGGAGTTACTCCCGCAGCCGTTTGTTCTTCTTGGCTTAGTTGCTGATGGGTGGTTGCAGATGGTTGAATGATCAAGGTTTTTGCATCGCCTACATTTGCCAGGTGAGAGACCAATTTCAATTCACTGATAAACTGGCTGGTGCTTTCTTTATCACCTTTTAGTTCGAAGCTCAACACTCCTCCAAAGCCATGAGTCAGGTATTTTTTGCCGAGTGCATGATGGGGAGAGGAAGGGAGTCCGGGATAGTTTACTTTCTGCACTTTTGGATGGTTTTCCAGCCAAGTTGCCAATGCCAAAGCATTCTCTACGGTTCGTTGCACCCGCAGGGAGAGAGTTTCCAGTCCTTGTAGCAACAAAAAGGAATTGAAGGGGCTTAAGGCTGGTCCAAAGTCTCTCAATCCTTCTACTCTGGTCCTCATGGCAAAGGAAATATTGGGTAATCCCAATGGATTGTTTTCTCCAAACACTTCCCAGAAATTCAATCCATGATAGCCCTCTGATGGTTCGGAGAATTGTGGGAATTTGCCATTACCCCAATTGTAATTTCCTCCATCGACGATGATGCCGCCTATGGAAGTTCCGTGTCCTCCAATCCACTTGGTGGCAGAGGAAGTGACGATATTGGCTCCGTGCTTAATTGGCTGGCATAAATAGCCTCCTGCTCCAAAGGTGTTATCCACCACCAAGGGTAAGTCGTATTTCTGGGCCAGTTTGGCAAAGGCTTCGAAGTCTGGGATATTGAATTCAGGATTCCCGATGGTTTCCAGATAGATAGCTTTGGTATGTTCATCAATCAATGGTTCGAAATCTTCTGCATTGTTCCCTTTGGCGAATTTGGCAGTGATGCCGATTCTTTTGAAAGCCACTTTAAACTGATTGTAGGTACCGCCATAGAGCGAAGGGCTGGAGACAAAGTTTTCTCCTGCCTGAATGATATTATTCAAGGCCAAGAATTGAGCTGCCTGTCCTGAGGAAGTTGCCACCGCTGCTACTCCACCTTCCAACGCTGCGAGTCGCTGCTCGAAGACATCTGTGGTGGGGTTCATGATACGGGTATAGATATTCCCGAACTCTTTTAGCGCAAACAAATTTGCGCCGTGTTCAGCGGAATTGAACACGTAGGAGGTGGTTTGATAAATGGGGACCGCTCTGGAATTGGTTGTTGGGTCGGGGTTCTGTCCTGCATGTAGCTGCAAGGTTTCAAATCGATAAGCCATGGATATTGAAGTTTAAATTTATGATTATTAGTTAACTATGGTCCGAAAACCTAGATGTTATCGTGCAAGCCAATCGTTGATACCGTTAATCTGTAATCAAGATGAAGCCAAGTGAATAAGAAAGGGTAGTAAGCAATGTATATCATATGGTCAAGAATTTATAGTTCCAAGGAATGCTTGGTGGGAATTGGCACCTTTTCGATAGTTCGATTGGTTGCCAGAGGGTCGTAGAGCCCATCTCTCGCCTCTTCTGTATAAATCCCAACACCTAAAAAGTGAAAGGATGATGCAAAGAAAGGAATGCTTAGACACAAATGCAAATAAAAGTCTACAAAAATTATAGAGTTTATGTATTTTATTTAAAATAGGATGTTTTTATGCAGTAAATGCCTAAGCTAACCTGTTTTTCACGGGAACTTTTGAGATTCGATTTTTATTTTACTGCTTTATTCCCCACTTTTAAGATTCAAAAAAATCTAGCCATGGAGCTCCAACTATCCACCCCTGCCTTATTATTTTCTGCGATTACGTTGATGATGCTGGCTTTTACAAACCGCTTTTTGGCCATTGCTAATCTCATACGGGGATTGCACAAAAAATACTTGGAAAATCCCGAGCAGGAGATAATTATTGAGCAAATTCACAACTTGAAAAAGCGCTTGAGCATGATCAAATACATGCAGTTGTGCGGAGTCTTGAGTTTCTTGCTCTGTGTGATATGTATGTTTCTTATTTTTATTGACGCCCAAGAGGCTGCAGATTATGTATTTATTGGCAGCATGTTGGCTTTATTGGTGTCTTTAGGAATTTCTATGGTGGAAATCCTGATTTCAACTCAAGCGCTGACCTTAGAAATTCAGGATATGGAATCTGCATTTCAAAAAAGGTCCTCAAGCTTTTGGTTTAAAAAAGATAAAAACGATGAATAAATTACTGATTATAGGGTTCTTTTTGCTTGTATCTTGCAAGGAGGCCGCGGTTACACAAGCTCAAGAAGCTTGGGGCGGAGAACGTTTAAAAACAATTGTCTTAACAAATTTACAAGAAACTGAGGATTTTTATACTTGGTCTTCGGATAGAATTCCTATGGTTTCCGCCCATCGGGGAGGCCCATATCCGGGCTTTCCAGAGAATTCTTTGGAGGCTTTCGAAAACACCTTGAAGCATACTCCATCCATCATAGAATTTGATGTAGCATTGACCAAGGACTCGGTGTTAGTCTTGATGCATGACAATACCTTGGATCGGACCACTACTGGTAAAGGACGAGTTATTGACCACACCTATGAAGAAATTCAAGACTTATTCTTGGTGGATAAAGAAGGAACGGTGACTGACTTTAAAGTACCAACCTTGGAAGAAGTTTTAGCTTGGGGGAAAGGAAAAAGCTTGTTTACAGTAGACATCAAGCGGGAGGTTCCTTTTGAAATGATTGTAGATGCCATCAAAAGGCATGAAGCTGAACCATATGCAGCTGTCATCACTTACAGTTTGGAAGCAGCACAACAAATCCATCGCCTGCATTCAGACTTGATGTTGTCGGTGAGTATCCGAAATGAGGAGGAACTTGCACGTTTCCAAGCTTCAGGCATTCCTGTAAACCGTTGGATTGCATTTACAGGGACCTCCGAGCGATCAGCGGCATTCAATCAGCAGTTGCACGAACTCGGGGTGTTTACCATCTTAGGCACCCTAGGCAACTTAGACCGAAGCGCCATTGCTAGAGGAGATCAGTTGTATGTTGGTTTTGTACAAAATGGTGCGGATATCTTGGCTACTGATAGACCCATTGAAGCAGCAAAGGCAATTGAAGGATTGATACCTATGCAGAGTTTGAAGGGGAAGTATTTTGGTCAATAGGATAGTTGTGAAGAGACAAGAAACAAGATGCAAGAATCAAGTTGCAGAAACAAGATGCAAGAATCAAGAATCAAGACAGGGGCGTGTAGAGAACTGACGGTTATGGTTTACGACTGTGCTGTTCGAGATTTGCAATCTTGAACTAGAGATAATGAGGATTTGTAATCCTCTAAGGGGGATCGAATTAATGAGAAGGAAAATTTCGAATCATGAATGTTGAACGCTGAATGATGAACGTTGGATCGGTACTAACTATAAATTAGGGTGAGAGAAGCAAGATGCTAGACATTAGACTCTCATTGCTTGGACCTCAAACCCTGAAAAGGGTTACAAAATAATAACCATGGGTTCTACAAACCCATGGTTGATGGGATTAGGTTAATCATCAATCCAAAAGGGCTTGTACTAACGCTCTCTAGAGTAGAAATCAATAATGCTGCCCCGTCAGGGCAGACACTAAGGTGTAGATGCTTTCGGCCACGGGTCGAGACCCGTGGTTACTGTTGTTTTGCCCTTTCAGGGCAGGGCCTACTCGGAATTTGCAATCTTGCCCAAAAGGTTTGGAAGGTGAAGTAATTTTCTTGTGAAATTGAAGTATTAAGGAAGAAAAAAATGTCGAATGATGAATATCAAATGCCGAATTACGAACTTTCGACTAATTATTGATTCAGGAAATAAAAAAGAATAATCGTATTTCAACCACCATCTAACTGTGGACAGTCGACAGTGGACCGTCGACCCCAACCAATCACTCAATCAACTAATCACTCAATCAACTACTATGACAATCGATCTACGTTCAGACACCCTTACAAAGCCTACTAGAGGTATGTTGGAAGCCATGTGGGCTGCGGAAGTAGGGGATGATGTATTTGGGGAAGACCCCACTGTCAATGCTTTGGAAGCAAAACTGGCTTCACTTTTTGGGATGGAGGCAGGCTTGTTTTGCCCATCCGGCACCATGACTAATCAAATTGCCATCAAGCTACATGCAGGGCCTCATCAGGAGGTCATCTGTCATAAACATTCCCACATCTATTTGTATGAGGCGGGAGGCATTATGGCCAATGCCCATGCTTCGGTCAAATTACTCGATGGTCCGTATGGTAAAATTACTGTTTCAGATATTGCGGCAGCCATCAGTCCAGACGATGTGCATGCTTGTGAGACAAGTTTGGTTTCCCTAGAAAACACCATGAACAAAGGTGGAGGCAGTATCTATACCTTGGATGAAGTGCGTCCGATCAGCAGTTTGTGCAGAGAAAAAGGAATTGCCCTTCACTTGGATGGAGCCCGCTTATTCAATGCCTTGGTGGTGACTGGTGAGAAACCGTTGGATTGGGGAGGGCAGTTTGACACGATTTCCATTTGTTTGAGTAAAGGGTTGGGTTGCCCGATAGGTTCTGTGCTTCTTGGCAGTAAGCAGGCTATCAAGCGTGCTCGTAAAATTCGGAAGTCGTTCGGTGGAGGCATGCGTCAGGCAGGTTACCTAGCTGCAGCAGCGAACTATGCTCTCGATCATCATGTCGATAGACTTTCCGAAGATCATGCCCGTGCGAAAGCTATTGGTCAGTTTTTGGAAAAGCATCCCTTGGTATCGGAAGTTTTTCCTGTGATGACCAATATTGTAATTGCCCGCTTGCAAGGAATCAGTCCGGAAGCCATGCTCGAAAAGCTGCGGGAACAACAGATCTTTGCAGTAAAATTCGGTCCAGATCAGATTCGCTTTGTTACCCATTTAGATTTTGGAGATGCGCAGTTGGAGGAGTTTGGGAGGAGAATGGCTGGATTAGTTGTATGATACTTTAGGCAAAGAGAAATAATGAGGGGTAGCGATTGATATATGCTTGCGCGAAATAAATGGATATATGCCTGCTATGACAAGCTCAGCACAAGTATCGGTGATATATTAGGGGCGAGTAAGGAATAAGAATATTGTTAAAAAAGTGTCAAGTATTCTCCGGCTGTGAAATTTTTTAGCGGCCGTGGCGCTTTATCGTTGCGACCGTTGCGAGAACCTTTCCTCGAATAGCTCTTGAAGAATCTACTTTTACCTCTTGAAAGATTAATAGTGATATCTGCACTGCAAAAAAAAGTGCTGATTATCGATTTCTCTATAAACTAGTCTATGTTCTCAAGTAATTCTGCGTGACCACCAGCTTGTTAGTTCATTTGGTTTCAATAAAAGCTCTCGGGCTCATGACAGGTAGAATTGTTGAGCTGAGTTTTATAAAATTTTGGTCATTGGTTACGATTGCGTCAATTCCACTATCCATTGCGATGTAATAGTGTATCGCGTCCTCTAAATCTAAGCTGTCTGATTGTATAGCTTGAAAAATATGCTTTTTATTTCCCTCGATCAACCGAAATCGTTCAAGTAAAACTCCAACAATTCTTTTGGTATTTTCAAGACCTAGCCCTTTTTCAAGAAAATAAATGCAAGTTTGGATAATTGAAATAGTTACATGCCCTTCAACCTTACCATTATCCAATAGTTCAAAAAGTATCTCTAAATCTTTATTTTTCTCATTTCTTTTTAGAAAAAAGTCAAGAATGACATTTACATCAATGAGGACTTTACTTTTCATGGTTTGGTCTTTTTGCCTCCTGATAATTTTTTTTCCAATCAATCTCAGTTGGGAATGTGATTTTGGTGGGAGGTAAAGAATTGGCTAGTGCGATAAGACTTGATTGATTTTTTTGTTTTTGTGTAGGTTTTAATAATGCCTCAAAATGCTCTTCAACAATACTTGACACAGAAAGATCATGTTCATCAGCATAGCGCTTGATTTTTGTCAATGTGTCTTTATCTATTGTTATATTTAAGCGCTTCTTCATCAAGGTAGTCGTTGCTTGAGGTAATCATCAAGTTCTTATTCATGGTAAGTATACGCATAAAAAAATAATTATGCGCATATATTGAATTAATTTTTTATTTGCATCATTTTTGGAGGTTTAGAAGCTTACTCAAGAACCACCATTTCATCCCCTTCACTAAAAGGAAAGGTATTAAAGAAATACTCTAAGATGTAAAAACAAGTAAATATGGGAGCTTCCATAGGCATGTAAAGGTAAAAGCCTATCTCATTGTTAGGAACTACTTCAGGTACGCAGAGTGCATGACTTGGGGATTGAATATAAGAGTAATCGAAGACATCGTCATCCTGAAAAAACGCTAAAATGTTTTTCCATTTAAGATCCCCCATTCCTTGGATTAAGCGATTGATTTTTCTTTCAGTATGAGGGCCCCATTGAGACTTGTAAATTTCATGTAGGTTTTTCTCAAATGACATCAATCGGTAAAAACCTAGACCCAAAGATTAACTCGTATACAGAGAATTTTTTGAAGTCAAAGACTTTGGACTGAGATGTGTGTTTTTCCTGAAGCTGCTGATTATCAAGAAACTTAACTTCTAAATTATTGAAACACCAGTCATATATTTCAGAAGCATGTTGATTAGTTAAGTCTTCTTTTCTGATTAGTCTTTCCCTGATTTCACCATTTTCATTTTTGGAAGTTAAAAGTATTGTTCCAAAATCCGCAAGTAAGCTTCTAACAATCTGAATTGATAGAAAGGGATTATCACTAATTTTTACAGAAATTCTAATAGATGGATCGTCTGGGTTTAGGATGGATTCATCCAATACACCTCCAGTAAAACGTTCATTCAATACCGTCATCAGTTTGATTTTTCCTAAATTCAGAATATCTGCTTGTTGTTTACATCTCACCAATCTCTTCTGTTGATATTCAAGATAGATTTCTTCGTTGATATCAGTCCGTGCTATTGGATAGTAGCTTTTAATAATAGTTTTAATTTCCTCCATTCGCATCCATCTTTGGTTGAGTATTCAAGTTAGTTGAATTTTGTTAAAATCTTTTAGTCAACCAACATACGAAAGACTGTTACCCTAACAGTTTATCCTATTTGCAATTTGAGACTATCTCAAAAGTAAGAAAGGCTAGTCGATTTCTCGGCTAGCCTTTCTTGTCTTATGCTGCTAATTATAGGGATTTAGAAAGAGACAATGTTGGATAATCAATATAGCCTTTTTCTCCAGGGGTGTAGAAGGTGGACTGATCATATTCGGCCAAATCAGCTTGGGCTGCGAAACGTTCCACCAAGTCAGGGTTGGAGATGTATGGTTTGCCAAATGCAACCGCATCAGCCAAGCCATCAGCGATAACTTTGTTACCTTTTTCTTGGTCAAAGTTGGAGTTGATAATCAAAACACCTGTATACATGGGTCTATACCTCTTGGCAATTTCCTTTTCTGCATAGGCGATTTCAGATACATCATTGAAAGGCTCTGATAAATGAAGATAAGCCAAATCGTACTGATTGAGTTTTTCTACGATGTAATCAAATGTTGGGATGGTCTCCTCATCCATGGTCATTCCAAAAATGCCATTCAATGATGGGTTCAATCTCACGCCAATTCTATTTTCAGGCATAACGTCCTTGATAGCATCGATAACTTCGAATAAGATTCTTGCTCTGTTTTCAATGCTTCCTCCATACTCATCTGTGCGAATATTAGAGGTTCTGCTAAAAAACTGATGCAACAAATATCCATTTGATGAGTGTATTTCCACCCCATCAAATCCAGCTTTCATAGCATTCGCTGCAGCATTTTTGAAATCAAGTATGGTCTGCTTAATGTCCTCAATAGTCATCTCTTTTGGAGTTTCGGTGTCTTTGAAACCCTCAGGAGTAAATGACTTAGCGTGTGGATTAAGTGCAGAAGGAGCATGAGGCAACTCACCACCATGGAAATCAGGGTGAGACATTCTTCCTACGTGCCACAGCTGAATAAAAATTTTACCACCATTTTCATGGACAGCTTCGGTTACTTTTTTCCAGCCATCCACTTGGGCTTCGGAATAAATTCCTGGGGTATTTACGTACCCTACTGCTTTTTTGGAAATCTGCGCTCCTTCGGAAATGATAAGGCCTGCGGAAGACCTCTGCTTATAATATTCCGCATGAATATCAAAAGGAGCATTTTCGGGGTTAGTCGCCCTACTTCTTGTCATAGGAGCCATTATTACCCTGTTTTTTAATTCTATGTCTCCCATCTGGAGCTTTTCTAAAAGCGGTTGTTGAATCATCTTACTAGTTGGTTTATTTCTATTCGATGTATATACAACTATTACCGAGCGACCATGGTTCCCTAGAAAACCTCCAGAAGATTTATTTTCCTATAAATAAATAATTTTCAAATCGGCCCATCTGCTGTGACACGAACTTCAAAGGCTTTAAACTTATGGTTTAAAACAAATCGGTCCTTCGATAGGTATTCCTCTTGAAAGATCATAAAAATCTTTTGTTTCAGCCCGATTTGCTCTAGTTCCCACCATTGACGAAAGGTTAATTTATTAGCAAGCAGTACTTTTGAATTAAATAGGTCTTTCGTATAGACTTCCATTTGTTCACGATTACCCTCCGATGGATAATCAACCCAAGGGGGCATGTGTGAAACTATGACTGTATAATTAGGGAAATCAAAAGTTATGTAAGCACTCATTAAAATACCCCTTTTATGTTCTAGGAAGGTGATTTTTGATCCCACCTCATTTATTTTTGGAATCAAAATATAAACATGATTTTGCATTTCCTGTGATTGAACAATTATTGGATTCACCAAGAAAATCACCAGCAATAAAATTAAAATGGACTTCATATTTAATTATTTACACTAGTCATTAGTCCAACTTAAGCATTATATAAATCTTGTTTAATTCAAGTACAGGCCTTAAATCGGCCCATCAGCAGTCACCCAAACCTCATAAGCTTTGAATTTTATATCCCAAACAAATCTCTCTTTGGACATAAGTGAAATTGGTTAGTTTCAAAGGAAGGGATTATAGTTGACAAAAAAATCAATTTCGTTTTTTTTTCGATTAATTAGTAGTTGAGGCTTTCCTTTGGAAAAAGAATCTTTGGATTATATTATCCTGTCTGGTAGACGATACCTTCATTCAAACATCTTTAGCCTATGTTCTAGCTACTAGAGACATCTCTCAAATCGGCCCATCAGCTGTTACTCGAACTTCATAAGCCTTGAATTGGTGATTCAGCACAAACCGATCTTTAGATAAATAATCTTCTTGAAAGATCATATAAATCTTCTGATTAAGCCCGATTTGCTCTAGTTCACTCCATTCCATAAAGGTTAGTTTTTCTGCGAAGAGAATTTTGGATTTAATCAAATCATTTGAACTGATTTCGATTTCTCCATGACTATAGTTGAAGTGATTTGCTCTTGATGATATATGCATCATGTGAGCTGAATGGTTAGGGGTCTCAAAATTTATTCTGACTGAATGGTTCATGTCCTTTTCTACATAATAGATTCTTGACCTAACATCTGAATTCCTTTCTACCAGAATAAATACTTCCTGAATTTCTTTATCAAACACTGAAGTCGGAGTAGAAAATAAAAATGTTATTAGCTGAATAAGTGTAAGTACTTTCATAATTAGTTATTGGTACAATTACCTAATCCACTTCTAGCATTTCTTAAATCTTGCTCTATAATTTCAAGTGGTGATTTTATAGGAGGCGTCGTAGTGATGCTTTTCATTAGCTCCCAAGCAATGGTATCCGTCAACCCTTCCCATGCCACAGATTCGTAAAAGCGTTTTGGAATACCATTAGGATAATAGTAATTCTTAAATTTATTGTATCCATCTGGATCTAGCATCTGGTGAACATCATTTAGAATCTTTCCCATTTCAGTCACCCATTCATTTGCCATTAGATTGTGCTGCTGATCGCCCGGTCCTCGGTACATCATTACGTAAGTATTGAAAGTTTCTCTAAATTCCAATTCCTTTTCAGTGGGATTTAATGTATTAATTGCTCGATATAATTCTGCATGAATCATCTCATGGACAATCGTCCTTGCAACTTCTAAGGCAGATCGGTTCATATTTGCTTCATTTAAGGTGATTTCAATAGGCTTATTGGGACCTCTCCACCATGCCTGACCATTTGCTGTAGGGTCTCGTGTTGCTCCTATTTTCAACACTACATCAAACTCAGTACCCAAACCTTCAAATTTGGATGCTAACTCTTTAAATCCATCTATAGACTTTAGTTTTTCATAAATGCAATCTGCTTTTGTGTCTTTAAAACTATCGTCTTTTATAATTTCATCATCTTCGGTCTCCAAACCATCACCTCCGCCTACATCATTATTTCCATCGTCTAAGCAAGCATCTTCAAGATTATCATCACAGCTTGACCCACAAGTGGTATGGCTGTATTCTTCATAACCGTTGCTATATACCCAATACCAGTCTATGCAATTTTCAAAATTGAAATTCGAGACATCTGCATTTGATTGTAGAAAACGATCTAAGGATCGCTCAACAAATTCACCGTTTGCTTGCTGACCGTCGATAAGCTTAGAAGCAAAATCTGACCATAAATAGGTTATTTTGGGAGATTTTATACCATTCAGAAAATCTTCGATTAGATCAGTTTCATAGTGAAATTGGTTAGTTTCAAAGGAAAGGAATATAGTTGACAAAAAAAATAACCAATTTTGGGTATTTTTCGATTGAAACCATGCTAAAACCTTCCTTTGGAAAAAGAAATCACTCCCTATTACTTCTCCGACAACCCAAATTCCTTGGCAAAATAACTCACAATCACATTCGCCCCGGCGCGCTTGATACTCAGGAGACTTTCCAGCATGGCCCGTTCTCCATCGATCCAGCCACGCTCGGCGGAGGCTTTGATCATCAATAAACTTGAATTTTATTACCCTTTTAAAGGGTTCTCTGCTTTATCCAGTCAACTATTTGAATAAATTGCATTTTACCAGACGTAAACCTCCAAATCTGCTTATTAAAATATGGTGAATTTCAATAACTTCCTCATAGGTTATCATTTAGCTAATTTCTCTAGTAGTTCAGCATCTTCTTTTAAGATGGTTTTTAAATTAAGAGACAAACGGATTTGTTCAGTAGAAGCTTTTTCTACTTGGCGAAGGTAATTTAAAAGTTCACCGAGCACTTCCTCCGGTAGTTTATTTACTATTTCGACTATTTCCTGTTTTTGTTCCATAATTTTTTCAATTAGCATACGCATAAAAACAAGGATCAAATACTTTTCCTTCTTATTGGTTACTATGGATATACTGTAGTTCTAAGATAAAAAATAATCTTGAATAATAGGTTGCCAAGCTGATTTTGTTAGTTCTTCCCACTTTTGCAGCAATGCAAACCCCTTCGAAAAACACCTTAATTGAAGACATTCATTTTGTTAGAATTAATCTAGAAGTAATGATGGTGATAAGAGTTATCGCCTTTTTTCCTAATTGGGGATTTAAAACCTCTCCATTTTTACCCTTCTAGGAAAGTAAAAATCACCTTGATTGTCTTCGTAAATCCACCATTCAATGGCATCTTCAGAAGGGATATAGGTTATTCTCACCTTTTGAATACTATGGTCGTAAAAACTTTTAATAGTCCCCTCATAAATATGGTTAGAAACTTTGGTTAGCGATATTGATTGTTCATCTAAAGAAGTATCTATGCGATTTCCGTTTTGGAATATTGAACTATGTGAGCCAATATAGTTTAGAGAGTCAGTTTTTTCAATTGACAAATCAAAGGTTTTACCTGATTCCTCCCATATCCAACTGCCTGTGATATCCTGTGCTGACAGGTTGATAGAGATGAATAGGGAGATTACTGATAGGAGTTGGTTCATTGAGATCGGAGGACTGTGTGGGTATTTGATTTTATGAGTACAGTATTCTTGGTAAATGGTTCCGAAGTATGTTCATTTACTTTTCAAAGCTAATTTTGAGGTCAAAGCCACAGAAATTGCTGTAGTAACCAAAATCAGGACAACGTGCATGCTCATGATATAATAGGTATCATACAGATGGAGCGTAAAACTTTTGTTTAGTTCTGGAAAGAAGATTAAAATCACTATCAGGACTAATAAAGTTGATAGGACGAAGCTTATTTTTGATTCAGTTGTTTTCATAGTTGATTTAACCTGTATTAGGTTTATTTCTTTTTCACATGAACCCAGTCAAATTTTTGTTCTTCATAGTTTAAAAGTATGAATTATGACCTTACTCAAGAACCACCATTTCATCCCCTTCACTAAAAGGGAAAGTATTAAAAAAACACTCAAAGATGTAAAAGCAAGTAAATATGGGGGCTTCCATAGGCATGTAAAGATTAAAGCCTATTTCATTGTTAGGAACTACCTCAGGTACACAGAGTGCATGACTTGGAGATTGAATATAAGAATAATCGAAGACATCGTCATCCTTAAAAAACGCTAAAATTTTACTCCATTTAGGATCCTCCATTTCTTGGATCAAGCGATTGATTTTTCTTTCAGTTCGAGGAACCCATTGAGATTTAAAGGTTTCATGGAGGTTTTTCTCAAATGACATCAATCGGTAAAAACCTAGACCCAAAGATTAACTCGTATATAGAGAATTTTTTGAAGTCAAAGACCTTGGACTGAATGTGTGTTTTTTCTGGGGTATTCAGCTAGATAAATTTTGTGATTTATTTGCAGCCAAAATTTATACGATTTAATAATTAGCCTACTATCGTCGCAATAAACAGTTTGTTCTTTCGTGTTTTTGTTAATGTTCTTATTTACTTATTGCTTTATTTCAATTTTTTTTTATTAAAAATTTGATTTATATCTAATAGATTATTAAATAGGTTAGACCTTTGCCTGCATATTGCCATAAGGTTTAAAAAAAATTATGAAAAAAAGATTGATTTTCGTTTTCTCTTTGTTTTTTGCTGGAATAATTTTCGGCGGAAAAGAAAAAAAAGTAGAGGCCCAAACAAACGGTTGTCCTCTTCTAAGGATTTTTCATTGGAATGATGGAGATCCATATTGTGCAGGGATGTATGGTGATTGTCTACCAACAGTTGTTGTAACACCAGAAAAATTAGATTTAAAAAGGCCATATTATTGGCCTATTATTATGAAAGCATGAGGGATTTTTATAGCATTTTCGGTGTATTTTGTTTAATTTTTTTTGTTTTTGGGTGTGACTTCAAAAATGAAGAAATATCATCCTTTAATTATGAAATAGAAAGGGTAAGAATTGAAATTGATTCAACAACCTCTAGATCAAGTAGAGGTATGCAGCAGATTTTTGTTA
Source organism: Mongoliitalea daihaiensis (assembly GCF_021596945.1). Lineage (NCBI taxonomy): Bacteria > Pseudomonadati > Bacteroidota > Cytophagia > Cytophagales > Cyclobacteriaceae > Mongoliitalea > Mongoliitalea daihaiensis. The sequence goes on from NZ_CP063779.1 coordinate 1,760,304, forward strand.
CAAAAGATAAAGAATACTATGTTCACGGTGACAAATCAAAATTTTCTATTTTATTTTTTGATTTGGATAAAAATAAATTAGAATTTGAGATACCATTAGATAGAAATGGACCAAACGGTATTGAAAGCTTCAATGGCTTTTTTATTAAAAGTCTTGATTCTATTTATGTTTATTATGGATACACATATTCTTTGTGGCAGATAAATCTTAAAGGTGAGGTCTTGAAAAAATATCAATGGGCGTATGATAATAAGATTGATGGTATTCTCCTTAACCCTTATGGTGAAGATGCTGTTTTTTATAAAGATTTAGTTTTTTTACCTGCCTCTCCTAACCTAAGTCCTTCTAATTTTTGGAGAGGAAATGTAAATCAAATAATCAATTTAAAAGACGGTACAGTAGACTTTAATACTAGATTTCCTGAAATATTTAAAAAAGGCAATTACTTTTATTCTAGTATGAATGTTTCAAGATGCCTTACCCCCGATGGTCTTTTTTTATATTCTTTTGGACCTGATCATAATATGTATTTAATTAATCCTAATAGTGGAGAACGAATCAAAGCCCTTTCATTTCCGTCAAAACTAATTACTATTCAAAAAGCTGGAAATTATTTGAATGATTTTGATGGAGATAAATTTAATGAAGATGCTGAGCTATTTCCATCTTATAAAAGGGTTCTTTTTGATGAAGAAAATCAAGTGTATTATAGGGTTGTAAAACTGGAAAAAGAAAATTTCTTCTCGTTAAGTCGTTATTCTGTTATTATAATAGACAGAAACTTTAAGAAAATCGGAGAAGTTCTTTTAGCCGAAGAAGGTCTCACAGGTAAATGGTTTATGTCAAAAAAAGGTTTGTGTGTTCCAGTGAGTGATTTTGCAGAAGGATCAAAGGAAAATGAGATTTTATTTTATTGTTTTAAATTCAATTTACAATAATGATCGAGAAAACTATAACTGGACTATTTGATCTGAATTTTTAAAACCTCTCCATTTTCACTCTTCTAGGAAAGTAAAAATCACCTTGATTGTCTTCGTAAATCCACCATTCAATGGCATCTTCAGAAGGGATATAGGTTATTCTCACCTTTTGAATACTATGGTCGTAAAAACTTTTAATAGTCCCCTCATAAATATGGTTAGAAACTTTGGTTAGCGATATTGATTGTTCATCTAAAGAAGTATCTATGCGATTTCCGTTTTGGAATATTGAACTATGTGAGCCAATATAGTTTAGAGAGTCAGTTTTTTCCAGGGACAAATCAAAGGTTTTATCTGACTCCTCCCATATCCAACTGCCAGTGATATCTTGTGCTGACAGGTCGATAGAGATGAATAGGGAGATTACTAATAGAATATGGTTCATTGAGAACAGAAGGTTGTGTGGGTATTAGATTTTAAGAGTACAGTATTCTTGGTAAATGGTTCCGAACTATGTTCATTTACTTTTTAAAGCTAATTTTGAGGTCAAAGCCACAGAAATTGCTGTAGTAACCAAAATCAGGACAACGTGCATGCTCATGATATAATAGGTATCATACAGATGGAGCGTAAAACTTTTGTTTAGTTCTGGAAAGAAGATTAAAATCACTATCAGGACTAATAAAGTTGATAGGACGAAGCTTATTTTTGATTCAGTTGTTTTCATAGTTGATTTAACCTGTATTAGGTTTATTTCTTTTTCACATGAACCCAGTCAAATTTTTGTTCTTCATAGTTTAAAAGTATGAATTATGACCTTACTCAAGAACCACCATTTCATCTCCTTCACTAAAAGGGAAAGTATTAAAAAAATACTCAAAGATGAAATGTCCTTCCTTTTTTTCAAAACTTCCCATGGGGACTCCCCAATCAACCCTTTTTCCAAATAATAAGTGATGAGGGACATATTGGTATTCAGGGTATATGTTTTTAACATGGTTGATTACATCTTGGAGAATAAAATTAAACTTTTTATCAGGGGAGGATGAACTGATGGTGTATCTCGTGTTCTTGGCTGAGAACCCAAAATTTATCTGCATGTAAAAGCAAGTAAATATGGGGGCTTCCATAGGCATGTAAAGGTTAAAGCCTATTTCATTGTTAGGAACTACCTTAGGTACACAGAGTGCATGACTTGGAGATTGGATATAAGAATAATCGAAGACATCTTCATCCTTAAAAAATGCGAAAATTTTCCTCCATTTAGGATCCTCCATTTCTTGGATCAAGCGATTGATTTTTCTTTCAGTTCGAGGAACCCATTGAGATTTGTACGTTTCATGGAGGTTTTTGAGCATTTCTAGTTCCATAATCTTTAAAACATAGTTAATTTAATGAAAAAGCATTTACTCCACTCTCCTCATAATTTTAAGATCCTTTATTGAGAAAGATCAGTACATCATTAAACCGAATGTTACTACTTCATTCCACCCTTGATCGGTTCTTTCATAAATTGAAATAGCATTACTTCCTGAGCCTATACCCGATGAATAAAAAGCATTCGACCTATATAGGAAACAAAATCGATCTTCTTCGCCAAAGAATACTGGTTTTGAGGTTTCATAGTATTCCAATGAGGCTATTTTTCCATCTTTGAGGCTGTCTATTTGCGCTAAAGGAACTTGTAAAACATATTCCTTTTCCAAAAGCTGAATGCCGCTAGACAGATAGCTCTTTTCAAATGTGTACTTGTCAAAAGACTTTTGCAAAACCATTTGAAATTCATCTTCTCCACTAAACACATCGAGCACAGACATATCCTTTTCCCTAGTAGAAAATCTATTAGAGTTTTGCTGAAATTTATCCCAATGGTACAAACTTCGCATTCCAATCATGCTTGATTCAGGTAACTTACCTCTCCAATCAAACACAGATTCCTCAACCAAAAAGACTATCGTATCCCTTTCAATTAATGGCTGATAAAGAAAATTGATAAATTCGTGTATTTGAGTGGTGTCTTCTCTTGACCTTTCAAAACCTGTCTCAGTATCATCTTTAGTAGCTTTACCACAGGAAATCAAAAGGCTGATTAGGAATAAGTGACTTAAAACTTTTATAACTATTGACATGCTTTATTGCCTTTAGGAGTGGTTCCTTGATAAGTGCCCCCATTTCGTTCGGCATAATATCTTCTTGATATTCTGTCCTGTTCGGTAGACGACATCTTTTTATAAACATCTGTAGTATGAAGCCCACCCCATGCCATGTCTTTGAAGAATTGTGCATCATTAATAAGACTTGTGTAACCCAATGCTGTCGCAAAATTCTTAAGTTCTTCTGCTATATCATTTATAAACGCACCTTCTACAAATAGATTATGATGAGCAGCATTGTAGTCTTTGTTCCCAGGGACATTGTATTTTTCTATGTAAGCATTCAATGACCCATTGAGGCTACGATCTGTTTGAGGAAACTTTTCTATAAATAACAAATAGGCCTGAAGCATTTCATGCATTACTGTTCGGGCCAAAGATAATTCTGTCGCTCCCAAGTTATTCCCTTCATGGATGTAAATCATCGCAAAATTGTTTTGTAATACACGATCGGTCCAGGCAGTTGCTGTTCCCTCGTTACTATATTGAATTTTGACATTGAAATTCATTGGCACAAGTAAACTATTACCTTTAAACTTTTCAAAAATCTTTTGAAATTCTTCTTTCGTACTACCTATTAGTGTGTTGATTAGGAATTGGTGACAATTTGTAAGTTCTTTAATATCAATTTCTTCTTCATCCTCATCTTCGGTCTCCAAACCATCTCCTCCGCCTACACCATTATTTCCATCGTCTAAGCAAGCATCTTCAAGATTATCATCACAGCTTGACCCACAAGTGGTATGGCTGTATTCTTCATAACCGTTGCTATATACCCAATACCAGTCGATGCAATTTTCAAAATTGAAATTCGATCCATCTGTGTTTGATTGGAGAAAACGGTCTAAGGAACGCTCAACAAAATCACCATTTGCTTGCTGACCGTCGATAAGCTTAGAAGCAAAATCTGACTATAAATAGGTTATTTTGGGAGATTTTATACCATTCAGAAAATATTCGATTAGATCAGTTTCATAGTGAAATTGGTTAGTTTCAAAGGAAAGGGATATAGTTGACAAAAAAAATACCCAATTTTGGGTATTTTTCGGTTGAAACTATGCTAAAATCTTCCTTTGGAAAAAGAAATCACTCCCTATTACTTCTCCAACAACCCAAATTCCTTGGCAAAATAACTCAAAATCACATTCGCCCCGGCGCGCTTGATACTGAGGAGGCTTTCCAGCATGGCCCGTTCTCCATCGATCCAGCCACGCTCGGCGGAGGCTTTGATTAGGACGTACTCACCGCTGACATACTTTCCTATTAAGTTTTCAGATGAATTTTGTTGATTAAATATCAAGTTGAATCCAACAATTAAGGTTAGGACAGTAACAGGAACACTTATTTTTATTAATAAATTTATCTTTCTCATGGATTTGGTTTTACTGGAAATTTTGATTCTTATTGTCAATTTTCAATCAAATCTTTACAAGATCCTGTAGTATAAATTTGCACACCTATACCCTTGATATTACTTTCTTTGCTTAACCAATCAGTACTATCTACCAAAATCAAGGTTTTCTCAAATAGATTTGAATCATTTTCAAACCAATAAATAAATGGGGTTTTATTTTCATCTATTATGGTAATAGTATCTAAACAGAGCTTAGCTTTGTCAATCCGATAAACATCATTAAACATTGGAGGGCCTGGATGATGAGTAAATTTTAATTCAATACATGGATCTTTCAATAAAGGATATTTCTTTTTGAAAATTTCTTCATTGATTACTTCACCATCAAATGTCCACTTTCGTAGACTTTTCTCAACATTTATATGCTCACTATTTAAAATGATAAGAATTGTATCCTGAGAATTACTTCGTCTATAATAACTCTTGTTACTTATACTTTCTTTATAATTAGTTGATATGGGTTTTATTTGACAGATTGCATCTAATTGAAATACCAAACAAAAGAAAAGCAATACGATCATTCGATTAATTACAACTATTCGTTCCATATTTAGCTTTGTCAATGTGGGAATTAATTTCATCCTTTTCATCGGTAGTTTTGTTCTTCCAACCTCTTACATTTTCATATTTTAGTCCGTCCCATGCTAATGCTTTGTAAAAATCTTTTGGAATTCCTGATGGATATGCCCACGAACTTAAAAAGTTATTAAGCTCCGAATATCCCAACTGAGGATGGATCCGCTCAAGTATGTCTGCCATTTTATCTACCCAATAATCAGCCATATAATTATGATGACTATCATTATCTCCAATAAATTGGCGTGTGTAATCTTCAAAAGTTTCCTTAAAAGATAAATCGGAATTTGTAGGGTTTTGTGTATTAAGCGCTCTGTACAATTCTGCATGAATCATCTCATGGATAATTGTCCTAGCTACTTCTAAGGCAGATCGGTTCATTTTTGCTTCATTGAAGGTGATTTCAATAGGCTCAAAAGGACCTCTCCACCATGCCTGACCATTTGTTGTAGGGTCTCGTGTTGCTCCTATTTTCAACACTACATCAAACTCAGTGCCCAAACCTTCAAATTTGGATGCTAACTCTTTAAACCCATCGATAGACTTTAGCTTTTCATAAATGCAATCGGCAGTTGTATCTTCAAAGCTAGGATCCTTTATGATTTGCTCATCTGGAAAATCAGGCGTCAATTCATCACCAGGGAATGGGATGCAATCTTCAAATAGTGGTTCGCAAAGTTTTTCATCTCCTTCCGGAGTAGGACCATTATTACCACCTCCACCAAATCCTCCGGAACCGTTGTCACCTGGAGATCCTAGGTTGATAGGGGGAGGACAAGACCAATCGAAGATGGTGGTACAAGTTACTTCATATTGAGGAAGCAAGACTCCGGCATCTGGGAGGTCCTTGGGATAATCAGCAGGTGCCATGCTCGTTGTACATATTACAGTAGAAGTTAATGTACAACCATTTGATTGATTAGCAAAGCGGAAAGATACGTCACTTATAGATGATTTTATTGTTATTATAACTTTGCTTTCTTCTACATCAAAACTTTGAAGAAGAAATCCATTTAGACTGTAGATACTTATTTTTCCTTTCCATTTTTTGCCTAGGTTAGAGTAATTCAAATCATCAGCTGAGAATTTACCTGTAGATTTGGTGGGATAATATCTAATCAAATACGGGAAAAAGCCATCCTTCGAATGATTTTCAAGTAAAAGCAAATTGGTTTGCACGACAGTTCTTACATCCACATCAGTCCAGTCTTCTTTAAATGCTTTGGGGAAAATTATAGTAGCATCTTTGACTGGGACTTCAACAGCTTTTCTGCCATTTCGGAAATGATACTTCTGTGAATTTTCCCAGATAGCCTGAAAATCATTTTCATCAAAATTGACCAAGTTTAGTCTAGCCGATTGCCAGCTTTGGTTATTCACAAGGTTCGTTTTGTTGGTTTCAAACCATTCTTTTGCAAATAAGATTTCTGAGTCTACAATTTCCTTGGATTCTTTTTTTAGTAAGCTTTCAGAATCTTCAGGTATACAAGATAGTACAAAAATTGAAGTTAATAAAAGAACAGCTAACCAAGAAAAAGACTTCAAAAGAAAGCTAATTTTTCTTTTGTCTTTTTCTGGCTTAACCAGTCGATTCAACCTTGAACCTATCGAATAGGGGGGGGGTATTTTTTAGTTTCATATTGATTTTGTTTAGTTTCAAAAGTAAAGCCTGACATTGTAAAAAAAAATACCCAATTTTGGGTATTTTTCGGTTGAAACTATGCTAAAATCTTCCTTTGGAAAAAGAAATCACTCCCTATTACTTCTCCAACAACCCAAATTCCTTGGCAAAATAACTCAAAATCACATTCGCCCCGGCGCGCTTGATACTGAGGAGGCTTTCCAGCATGGCCCGTTCTCCATCGATCCAGCCACGCTCGGCGGAGGCTTTGATCATGGCATATTCACCGCTGACATTGTAAGCAGCTATGGGTAGATTGGAGTTGTCTTTGAGTAAGCGAATGACATCCAAGTAGGCTAGGGCAGGCTTGACCATCAAAAAATCAGCACCTTCCTCCGTATCCAAATCTGCCTCAATCAAGGCTTCATAGTAATTGGCAGGATCCATTTGGTAAGTTTTTTTATCCCCCATCTTTGGTGCAGAATCCAAGGCATCCCGGAAAGGGCCATAAAATGCAGAGGCGTATTTGGCTGTATAGGACATAATGGACACATCGGTGTAACCATGTTCATCCAGGACACTTCGAATGTAACCAACGCGCCCATCCATCATATCGGAAGGACCTAGGATATCAGCACCTGCCTGTGCCTGTGCCAAAGACATTTTGCCTAAAATTTCAAGTGTCTCATCGTTCAGGATTTTTCCATTCTGGACTAGTCCATCATGTCCATCCGAACTGTAGGGATCCATGGCCACATCGGTCATCACTACCGCCTCGGGAAAGGTGGATTTGATGGTATGAATGGCTTTTAAGTAAAAAGTCTCCGGATTGTAACTTTCCGTAGCGAATGTATCTTTTCTTGCATCGGGATACGCAGGGAAAATATCAAAGGCGCATATTCCGAGATTCATGCATTCCTCTATTTCCTTCAACATCAAGTCCAAGGAAAATCGGTAAATTCCCGGCATGGAGGAAACTTCAATCTTTTGGTTGACTCCATCCACTAAAAACAAGGGGAAAATAAAATCTTTAACCGAAAGCCTGGTTTCTTCTACCATGTTACGGATAGCCTGCGACTTGCGGTTTCTTCTCGGTCTTCTATGCATAATCAGTTGATTCGGTCTTCAAAGGTACGTTCATTCATCCCTTTGCGAACAGTTTTTCACCTGTTTTTAGTTTCTTTTTACCTGTTTTTTGACAAATGCTTCGATTCGTTGGGTATTGGTAGGGGATGCGCCTACAAAGGCTTCTGCATTTCCGTCCCGGTCCACCAAAATATGCAAAGGAATCGCTCTTCCTTGGTATTGTTTGTCAAAGGTATTGATAAAGGCAATAGCTTGATTATTAGCAAAACTCATCTCATAATCAAATGTAAAGTCAGCTCTTTTCTTCAAAAAAGCATCATATACAGCCGTTGTTTCATTGGTGAATGCCAAGAAACGTATTCCTTGGTCTTTGTATTTCTCCACAAGTTCATTCAATTCAGGAATTTCCTTGATACATGGCCCGCACCAAGTTGCCCACACGTTGATAATCACTGCCTCCCCATCTTGTATCAAAGGTTGTTCGGCACTTTTTAAAAATTGATTAAGCTGTTCTTTAAATTCATTTCTGGGTTGCTCTATAGGCAGTATGGCACTTGAAAAGAACAGCATGACGACAAAAGAAAATAAGCGTATCATAGTTAATTGGTTTTTTGCCCAATATACTCAATTGAGAAAATCCAAGCAATAAAAAAAGCAAGCCTTACTAGACCTGCCTTTCGAGTAAACTAAACTTTATAGGATTGGTGAATTAGTGATTGGTTGATTAAGTTATTGGTGGCTGAGCAAAGTCGAAGTCAGTTTTGGGAGGTCAACGGTCCACTGTCGACAGACCACGGCGCGATTGCGGTTGAAATACGATTATTCTTATTTTATCTAAATTAAGAGTTAGTGTTGGCCGAAATTTTATCATTCGACGTTTGACATTCATCATTCGAAATTTCATTCTTCCTTCATCCTTCAATCCCTCTAGAGGATTACAAATCCTCCTTATCCCTAATTCGATATTGCAAATCTCGAACAGCTATTCATCGTTTGACATTTTATTCTACCTTGATTCCCCAAACAGATTGCACACCATTCAGGCCTCTTGGTCAAGATTGCAAATTCTGGGTAGGACCTGCCCTGAAAGGGCAAAACAACAGTAACCACGGGTCTCGCCCCGTGGCTGAACGCATCTACACCTTAGTGTCTGCCCTGACGGGGCAGTATTATTGATTTCTACTCTAGAAAGCGTTAGTACAAGCCCTTTAGGCTTGATGATTAATGTACATCCATCAACCATGGGTTCCACAAACCCATGGTTATTGTTTTGTAACCCTTTACAGGGTTTTGAGGTCCAAGCGATGAAAGTCTAATGTCCAGTATCTCGCTTCTCTCGCCAGTTAGTTCCGGTCCAAAGTTCATCATTCGGAATTCGAAATTCAGCGTTCATCATTATAAATTTCATTCTCCCTTAATACTTCAATCCTCCTAGAGGATTACAAATCCTCCTTATCCCTAATTCGAGATTGCAAATCTCGAACAGCATTATAGGAACACCGGAAGTCCTCTACACGCCTCAAGTCTATGGTCTAATGTCTCGCGTCTCGCCTCTACTACTAAAAATTCACCTGTGCCTGCAAGCGCAATAGACTTCCCGCTTGACGGTTATTCGGATTGAGTGAATTTTCAAATGTTCGATCGGAGATGGTGTACATGGCTACCAATTCAAAGGCTCTATTAGGTTGCCATTCAACTCCAAATTCCAGTTCGTTTACCCGATGTCTGGTAGCATCCAATTCATGCTTTTTACCGCCTTTGTAGTAATGGTAACGGGTAAATGGGATAAAGACATCTTTTTCCGTTTTCAGCATGTAGGTTGCCATCATATAGCCCCCACGGATAGGTGCGTCTTCAATATCATTGGTTTCTGGATTATACTCAGGGCCTCTTCCCCAGTTGAATTCGGCCTGCAAGCCAAAGGGTTGTGGGTACAACACAAAACTTGGCCCATAACGGTATTCTGAAAACTCTGTTTGGTTGATATCAGATGCAACCGCACGGTTAATGACAAATTTTCCTGTATACCCTTGAAAGGAAGCTTCTACAAACTGTCCACTAGGCAACTCCCAAGGATAGGTTAGTCGGGAAACTACGTGCATGGAACCATTACGTTCTGGCTGATTGGCCGTCTGACCATTGTAAATTCCCAATCCGAAAACCCCATAATCACCAGAGCCTTTCAATCCGGAGGACACCAAGTAACTAAAACGCTTGCGTATTTCAGTAGGAGCGTAGTAAAACATCACCCCAATATCTCGTTCATTGGCAACAGCAGAATTTAATCCATCATTTCGGTCTAGTGGAATACGATTTTGACTGGATTGGAGGTTTTCAAATCCAAAAGGAACTTTTGACTGCCCTATTCTCAAACGAAATTCCTGCTTGGCATCCAAACCCAAATCAAAGTAGGCATCCCGGATTTGGCCCAAATTTTTTCCATCGGAGGCAAAGTCAGGTTGGAAATATAGGTAGATGCGCTCATGGATTTGTCCATAAAAAATCAATCGGATACGGCGGAAGAAAAAACCCCCATCACCACCCCAAGAGCGGTCACACTGCGCACATTGAAGGTTGGGGTTGGTTTCCAACAGTCCATTGTAACGCATTTGCATATAGCCCCTTAACTGTATGGTCTCGGTCCAATGCTTTTTGATTGCCACAGGTTTGGTTTCCCCTGTGGACAGCGAGTCTTCACTGGCACCCCTTGCAAAAGTGCCTGTGAAGAAAGTGAATAGGATCATACCCATCACTGCGAATTGTCTCCGCATAAGAAATTTTTTAAGTAGTGACTACTTATTGTACAGCGATGCAAAATTCGGGCAGGAATGTTTCTTTATCGTGTATTCGCTGTTACGCTTTTGTTAACGGAGATCAGTTCTTTCTGAAGGAAAGGTCTGGAAAAAATTGATTTAGATAAGTTTTTGCGTGTTTTATAGTCAATTTCAAAATTAAGCAAATGTTAAATTTTGCCTGTTGTTAAGAAATCCTTAAAAAATTGTTACCCGAATCCATAGTTTATTCTGTCTCAAACAAGCCCACAAGCTGGGGAATCTCCAATTCTTCATAGGACGAAATGTAAATGTCACAAGGGGGGAGCTCATCTTTTTTGTGCGAGGACAATACACCAACGACTTTCATGCCAGCATTCAAGGCTGCGGTAACGCCCGAGAAAGAGTCTTCAAAGACAATACATGATGCTGGACTTGCACCCAATTTTTGAGCAGATTTCAGGTACACTTCAGGGTCGGGCTTGTGTTTGCTTACATCTTCGCTTGCCAGCATGGACTCCATCTGTGATTGAATGCCTAAACTTTTTATGATCATTTCCATATTGGCCATCGGTGCAGAAGTACCTACTCCTGTTGGGATACCTGTTTTTTTAAGGCTATGAAAAAATGGCAAAAACCCGGAAATAGGGGTTATTTGTGATTGGTAAATTTTTCGAAACAGGCTTTCTTTTTCCTCTTCTAAGATAGCTAATTCCTCCCCTTCAATTTTTCTACCTAAAAAATGGCTTAAGATGTAGGAGTTATTTTTGCCATACATGTGGTCTTTGAACTCCTCTTCTGTAGGATACAGATCACGTTTGGCAAAAAACTCTTGGAAAGCAATAGAATGGAAAGGATTGGTGTGGCAGATAACGCCATCCATATCGAAAATTACGGCTTGGAGCATGAAGCTAATTATTAATTGAATGAAGCTAATGAAGGGTAAAAAAAGAAACATGCCAGGAATTAGTATCAAGCTTGATGATTAGGCTTGTTAAAAAAACCTGGCAGGTGTAATTCAATAATTATTTCTCAAACTCCTTAACCACTTTTTCAATGATATCACAGCAATCGTGCAACTGCTCTTCGGTCATGACCAAAGGTGGAGCAAAACGGATGATGTTTCCATGGGTAGGTTTAGCCAATAATCCATTTTCGGCTAATTTCATACACATGTCCCATGCTGTACTGCTATCCGGGCTATCATTCACCACCACAGCGTTGAGCAAGCCCTTGCCTCTGACAAGTTTCAGAATCGTATACTTATCTACCAATAGCTGCATGCGCTCACGGAAGATGTTCCCCAGTTTGCGAGCATTCAATGCCAATTGCTCATCACGCACGACTTCAAGGGCGGCGATCGCAACTTTTGCACCCAGTGGATTTCCTCCAAAGGTAGAACCATGTGTTCCAGGTTTGATAACATCCATGATGTGGTCATCCGCTAGCACTGCTGATACTGGATAAAATCCTCCTGAAATAGCTTTTCCAAGAATCAAAATATCCGGTTTGGTATAGCTTGCTTGTCTTTCGCAGTGTCTTTCACACGTACAATTTCCACAGACTGCCAATAAAGAACCTGTTCGGGCAATGCCTGTTTGGATTTCATCAGCGATAAACAATACATTTTTAGCACGGCATGCTTCGGCTGATTTACGCAAGTAGTCTTCTGCGGGGGTGTATACGCCTGCTTCTCCTTGGATAGGCTCTACCAAAAATGCCACAACAGATGGGTCTTCTAAGGCTTTTTCCAAAGCAGCCACATTATCATAAGGAATGCGCTCAAAACCCACCATGTAAGGACCGAAATTCTTACGGGCATTGGCATCGGATGAGAAAGAAATTATCGTGGAGGTTCTTCCATGGAAATTTTGTTCGGCTACAATGATTTTTGCTTGCCCCTCAGCAACTCCTTTTTTCTCATACCCCCATTTACGGGCGATTTTGATGGCTGTTTCTACACCTTCAGCACCAGTATTCATCGGAAGTACTTTGTCAAAGCCAAAGTACTCGGTGATATATTTTTCAAATGGTCCTAAGACATCGTTATAAAAAGCTCGAGAAGTGAGTGTCAAAGTTCCTGCTTGCTCAATCAGTGCATCCTTGATGCGTGGATGGCAGTGACCTTGATTGACCGCAGAGTAAGCAGACAAGAAGTCGTAGTATTTTTTACCTTCTACGTCCCATAAGTAGACTCCTTCACCTTTGGAAAGAACTACAGGCAGCGGATGGTAATTGTGGGCTCCGTACTTGTCTTCCAGTGCAATGGCTTGTTTGCTTGAGTTTATTGTTTCCATCATAAAATTGGTAGTTTTGTGCTTGGTTAAAGCAGATTTGACCATTCATTCTATTTTGACAAATATAGCAAATGCCTTTTGCATAAACGCATGAAAAGCCCAAAGAAGCCCCTTCAAGCCCAACCTCTCCAGCCTGGTGATTACTACATCAATGAGCAGGGATTGATGGTATTTACCGCCCAATATCATTTAAAGCGGGGTTACTGCTGTGGGAGTGGGTGTAAACATTGTCCCTATAAAAAGTAGAATTTTTTTTGTGACAATTTCCACCACAAGTTTTTCTCCCAGTGGTTTAAATCTTAATTTGGAATCCCCTTAACTACAGGATTGCGTATGTATATTATTTTTGACACCGAAACAACAGGATTACCAGGCAATTACAATGCTCCCATGGAGGATTTGGATAATTGGCCCAGATTGGTTCAGCTCGCATGGCAGCTGCATGATGCTTCCGGGAAACTTATTTCCAATAATAACTTCATAGTAAAGCCAGAGGGATTTACCATTCCTTACAATGCGGAAAAAGTCCATGGAATTTCAACTGCCCGTGCAACCAAGGAGGGACATGACTTGAAGGATGTCTTGGCTATTTTTCAAAAAGATATAGATCAAGCCAAGTACTTGGTAGGCCATAATGTTGGCTTTGATATCATGGTAGTCGGCGCAGAAATGCTCCGGAAGCAAGTGGTTATGAAGCTTCGAGAAAAAAAGGAGTTGGATACCAAAGATTTATCTACCAATTTTTGTGCTATACCTGGGGGTAAAGGGGGGAAGTATAAGTGGCCTACACTGACCGAATTACATCAAAAATTATTTGGAGTAGGCTTTGGAGATGCGCATGATGCAGCCTATGATGTAGACGCTACAGCCAAGTGTTTCTTTGGATTAATTACGCAGCAAGTCATTGCGCCTGAACAAGGGCTTAAATCTTCTGAGGTTGTCTATCAACCACCCAAGTTGGCAGAAGCCAATTTTGCAGCTGTCAAAGATGAAACCAAAGCTGCTGCCAAAGAAATTCTTCAAGCAGCTAGGAAGGCGGATATCACGGATATGGAGGATATGCCCTTCACTCACCTGCATGTACATACCCAATTTTCTGTGTTGCAAGCTACTTCCGAAATCCCCACGTTGATTGCCCAAGCAAAAGCTATGGGGATGCAGGCCTTGGCCATGACCGACCATGGGAATATGATGGGAGCCTTCAACTTTGTGAAGGAAGCTTTTGCCAAAGAAATCAAACCGATCATTGGTTGTGAATTTAATTTGACCAAGGACCGAAGAAATAAGAGTCAGAAAGATGATGGCTTTCAGACAGTACTTTTAGCTAAAAATAAGGCAGGCTATCACAACCTCGCCAAGCTAGCTTCCTACGCAAATATCCAAGGATTTTATTATGTGCCGAGAATAGATCGGGATGTATTGATTGAATACAAAGGAGATTTGATTGCTACTACGGGAGGGCTTTGGGGCGAAATCCCCTATTTAATTTTGAATGTGGGAGAGACACAAGCTGAAGAAGCATTCATTTGGTGGAAAGAGCAGTTTGGTGATGATTTTTATGTAGAATTGAATAGGCATGGCGTCCCTGAGGAAGAAAAAGTTAATGAAGTTTTATTACAGTTTGCTCAGAAGTATGGGGTAAAGTATTTTGCTGCAAACAATACGTATTACAATCAAAAAAATGATGCCAAAGCGCATGATATTTTATTGTGCGTAAAGGATGGGGAACTCGTCGAAAAGCCTAAAAAATACGTAGGCAAGCGTGGTCGGGAGTTTCGTTATGGTTTTCCAAACGATGAATTCTACTTGAAGAGCCCGGAGGAAATGAAAGCCTTGTTTGCTGACCTTCCTGAAGCGATTGCCTGTACCCAAGAAATTGTCGATAAAATCGAGCCATATAAACTTCAACGCGATGTTTTGCTTCCTAAGTTTGATATCCCTGATGAATTCAAGGACCCCCAAGATGAAGTTGATGGAGGAAAACGTGGAGAAAATGCTTATCTGAGATATTTGACTTATGAAGGTGCTAAGCGTCGTTATCCGGTTATCACGGATGAAATCAAAGAGCGTTTAGACTTTGAATTGGCAACCATTGAAAACACGGGCTATCCAGGCTACTTTTTGATTGTGCAGGACTTCACAGCAGCTGCGAGAAAAATGGGGGTATCGGTAGGCCCAGGAAGGGGTTCTGCCGCTGGTTCTGCCGTAGCTTATTGCACGGCTATCACCAATGTAGATCCAATTGCCTACGACCTCCTTTTTGAGCGTTTTCTGAATCCGGACAGGGTTTCTCTACCCGATATTGATATTGACTTTGATGATGAAGGTCGCCAAAAGGTCATCGATTATGTCATCAACAAATATGGAGCGAATCAAGTAGCCCAAATCATCACCTACGGCACCATGGCTGCCAAATCAGCTATTCGGGATACGGCGAGAGTTCTAAACCTTTCCTTGCCTGAAGCCGATAAATTGGCCAAGTTGGTGCCTGATATCAAATTGAAAGCACTTTTTGATCTGAGTAAAGACAGAGCAAAGCTATCGGACAAATTGAAGGGAAATGGGGAGGATATTTCGAAGGCTGATGAGTTGATCCGCATCTCCAAAGGGACGGATGAACTCTCTAAAACGATCAATCAGGCAAGAGTTTTGGAAGGCTCTGTCAGAAATACGGGAATCCATGCTTGTGGTGTAATTATCACACCTGCTGATATTACTAACTACGTTCCAGTAGCTTTAGCAAAGGATTCGGACATGGTATGTACCCAATTTGACAACTCTGTCGTGGAGAGCGCTGGTTTGCTGAAAATGGACTTTTTGGGTTTGAAGACCTTGACGCTTATCAAAGATGCCTGTAGAATTGTCAAAGAGCGTCATGGAATCGAGTTGGATCCGGATGAATTCCCTATTGATGATGTCAAAACATATGAGCTCTTCCAACGTGGTGAAACCGTAGGTATCTTCCAGTACGAATCCCCTGGTATGCAGAAATACATGCGGGAGTTGAAGCCTACAGTTTTTGCAGATTTGATTGCTATGAACGCACTTTATCGACCAGGACCATTGGAGTATATTCCTTCATTTATCAAGCGTAAGCATGGACAGGAACCGATCACCTACGATTTGGATGACATGCAGGAGTATTTGGAGGAAACCTATGGGATTACAGTTTACCAAGAGCAGGTAATGTTGCTGTCCCAGAAGTTGGCAGGCTTTACCAAAGGTGAGGCCGATGTCCTGCGTAAGGCTATGGGTAAGAAGCAGAAGGATGTCTTGGATAAAATGAAACCCAAATTTGTCGAGCAGGCTTCTTCCAAAGGTCATGATGCTAAACGATTGGAGAAAATATGGAAAGACTGGGAGGCTTTTGCATCCTATGCATTTAACAAATCCCATTCTACCTGTTACGCTTGGATAGCCTATCAGACAGCTTATCTGAAAGCTCATTACCCAGCGGAGTACATGGCGTCTGTATTGAGCAACAACATGAATGACTTGACTCAGGTCACCTTCTTTATGGAGGAATGTAAGCGCATGGGGATTGCTGTATTGGGTCCCGATGTAAATGAATCCAAATCAGGGTTTACTGTAAATAAAGATGGGCAGATTCGATTTGGTATGGCAGCTATCAAGGGTGTTGGTTCTGCTGCGGTAGACGCTATTGTAGAGGAAAGGGAAGCCAAAGGAAGGTATAGCAATATCTTTGAGTTTTGTAAGCGGGTCAATTCCCGTGCATTGAATAAAAAAACCTTGGAATCTTTGGCCATGGCAGGAAGCTTTGATTGCTTTCCTCAGCATCATAGAAGACAGTATTTGGAAGCTCCTGACGGAGAACTTCCGCTTTTAGAAAAAGCTGTTAAGTATGCCCAAAAGGTACAACAAGAAGCAGACAGTGCCCAAGTAAGCTTATTTGGTGGAGGTGGAGGCATGGAAGTACCACTTCCCTCGGTACCAACCATGGAACCGTTCAGCCAATTGCAGCAATTGAATATAGAAAAAGAGGTGGTTGGTCTATTTATTACGGGTCATCCATTGGATCAGTTCAAAGTAGAGATTGAATCCTTTACCAATACCAGCTTACCAGAATTTACGGACATCGATGGGCTGCGTAAAAAAGGCGATATCAAAACCGCTGGCATGGTTACTTCCTTCGCACATCGGACCACCAAGACGGGTAAGCCTTTTGGCACCTTGACTTTGGAAGATTATTCTGGAGGGCATACCTTCTTTATTTTTGGCGATGACTATGTGAAGTTTAAAGAATACTTCATGAACGGTTGGTTCCTGTTTATCACGGGAGGAGTTTTCCAAAGCAAATGGAAGGAAAATGAATACGAGTTTAAGATTGGCACGATGGCCTTGCTCAGTGAGGTGAGGGGTAAAATGGTCAAAGGGCTTCGGATCAATATTGACTTGGATGATTTGACCTATGATTTGATGGAAAAATTAGAGTCCATTACCAGTAAGTATAAAGGAGATGCTAAGCTGCATATCAATGTCATTGATTCAAAGGAGAATATTACCTTGGATTTGGTGTCTAAAAATTTCCGGGTAGATCCATCCAATGAAATGATCAAAGATCTGGGGCAGATTCCTGAGGTAGTGTATCAGATTTTATAATCACGCATTCGGACCAAAAAAAGAGGGATACATAAATTTGGAATGAACTTATTTTAAGTGAATTGAATTTATAAGTATATTCGAAAATCGAAGTAAAATTAAAAGACATAGATAATGGCAAAAGCAATCGAAATTACTGATGCAAACTTTGAAGAAGTATTAAAATCAGATAAACCAGTGCTAGTAGATTTTTGGGCTGAGTGGTGCGGTCCATGTAAAATGATCGGTCCAATCGTAGAAGAATTGGCCGGTGATTATGAAGGCAAAGCGGTGATTGGAAAAGTGGACGTGGATGCAAATCCAGCTGTTGCTTCTGCTTTGGGCATCAGAAGTATTCCTACTTTGATGTTCTTCAAAAATGGAGAATTGGTAGACAAACAAGTGGGTGCAGTTCCAAAGGCTGTTTTATCTCAAAAATTAGACGCTCAACTATAATCAGTATATAGTTTAGATTTTAAGCCACCGAAACCTGTTTCGGTGGTTTTTTTTATCAAAATATCCAGTTGTAGGTGATACCTGCTACTAGACCTATGATTATGATCAAAGGAGAACTTAACTTGGTGAATTGTAGCAAAAGATAGGTGCTAAAGATTGCTAGTATATTGAAAAGATTGGCATCCAATGGTTCGAAAAGTAAGTAGGCTGCTGCTATTAACATCCCACAACTCACGGCATTGATCCCTTCCAAGGCGGCCCTTACAGGTCGATATTTTTTTAACTGATCCCAAAAGCGGATGACAAAGAAGATTAGGAATGTACCGGGTAGAAAGATTCCTGCAGCGGCAATAAATCCTCCTGTAAGTAATCCTGGAAGGCCATATTCTCGCATGGATAGTGCTCCTACATATGAACTTATGCTAAAAGTTGGTCCTGGTATACCTTGGGAAATTCCATATCCTGTCAAAAACTCTTGAGAGCTGAGGAATTTTTTGAACTCTACAAATTCTGTGTAAAGGTAGGGTACCAATACTTGCCCACCCCCAAAAATCAGTGAGCCATTACGATAGAAATTTTCAAATAAAAGGATGGATTGATTTTTGGTAATTGCACCCAGAACTGCGGCAAAGACCAAAACGCCACCCCACAGAAAGAAATTTGACCAGTTGATTTGTAATTTTTTATCGCCTTCTTCCCTTGGCTGTTCCTTAAATTTGAGTGAAGTACTGATGCCACCTACCAACAAGAGGAGTGGAAATAAATAGGGAGAGTTGTAAAAGAAAGAAACAAATGCAGAAAACATCATGAGAACAGTAGCCTCAGAAGTCTTTACCATTTTAAAAATGGTTTTTTGCGCAGCATAGATAATGAAACCAATCGCCATGGGCTGGATGAACTTCGCAAAGTTCAGCGCTCCAGGTGTATTTTCCTGCAAAAAATCAATTAAGAACGCAGCAGTGATCATTAATAAAGTCGCTGGTAGAATCCAGACCACGAGAGAAAGATAGGCTAAATTGGGGCCTCCTATTCTGTATCCAATGGCAGAGATGGTCTGAGTGGATGTTGGTCCTGGCAGAATCTGGCATAATGCATTCAGTTCCCATAATTCCTCTTCTTTGATATACCCCCTTTTTTTGACCATCAAATCAAGCACCATAGCCAAAAAAGCCTGTGGGCCACCAAAGGCCGTTACGGAAAGTAGCAATACATCCTGTAGATAAAGGTAATACCGTACTTTCCGTACCGACATGGGAATTATTTTTTAAGTCCTAACTCCCGTAGACGCTCTTCGAGGAATTCTCCTGCAGTAGCATCTGTAAATTGTTTTGGATTATGTTCATCCACACAGCTTTCTAAGCAGGTAAGATCCATTTCAGATCTTGGATGCATAAAGAAAGGGATCGAGTATCTGCTCGTGTGCATCATTTCTCTTGGAGGATTTACTACTCGGTGAATGGTGGATTTCAGTTTTTTGTTGGTCAATCGCTCCAACATATCCCCGACATTCACTACCAACTGATCTGGCAGAGCAGTGATAGGAATCCACTTGCCATCTCTTCTCAATACTTGTAGACCATCAGCAGAAGCACCCATTAGCAAGGTGATCAAGTTGATGTCTCCATGTTCTGCTGCTCGAACCGCATCCGCTGGAACTTCATCAGGATTTTCGATTGGGAAGTAGTGGATTTGCCTTAAGATGGAGTTACCATAAGCAACTTTGTCTTCAAAGTATTCTTCATCCAGTCCTAGGTTTAGTGCAATGGCCCTCAGCATATTTTTGCCAGCTTCCTCCAATGTTTTGTAGATTTCTAAGGCTACTTCTTTAAACTCTGGAAGTTCTTCTGGCCAGATATTGGCTGGGTATTCCGCCTTGATCGGGTCAGTATCAGGGATCTTTGACAGCTCCTGTCCTACGTGATAAAATTCTTTCAAGTCCCCGGTATTTCTACCTTTTGCATGCTCTTTTCCCTTGCCCGTATATCCTCTCTGAAAACCAATTTCTGGTTTCTCATGCTTGGCTTTTACATCGTCTGGAAGGCTGAAATATTGCTTGATTACGGCATACAAACGATCCTGCAATTCTTTGTTTAGACCGTGCCCTTTGATTGCTACGAAACCAATGTTTTGATAAGCATCGCCAAGTTTGTTAACAAAGGCAGCTTTTTTTTCGGCATCTCCCGAAGTGAAATCAGCTAAATCCAACGATGGGATTTCATCATATAAAATCTCTGTCATATTTTAGGTTATATTTACTTTTGCAAGTTACAAGTTTTTGCAATAAAAGTAAGTGATCGAATAGCTTAAGCTAAGCCCTCTACATATATCAAGGGTAAGCAATAGCAAAAAATCAATGTATGGCAGTAACTAAGTACGGCAAGAATTTAAAATTATACATATGAAAAAGGTCAGTATCTTCATTTTATTCATTTTTAGCATTTGGATAATTTCCTGTAATTCCTCGAGTAAAAAAACAGAAGAGGAAATAGTTGCCCTAGAGACAGATGAGGTAGAAAAGTCAATTCCTGAAATCAGTTTATTTTCTTTTGAAGAAAAAAATGAATACCCTGACGCCATACTTGAAATGTATTCTCCTCTTGGAAATCAAGTGTTTCGACCAGGGAAGGTGCCTTTTGAATTTAATATCAAAAATTTCCCTTTTGAGGGTGGAATCGGAGGCTTTCAGTTGAAAATGATTTTAAATGGATCAGATCCAGTGGGATATAATTCACCTATTTTTCAACGAGAACTGAAAGAGGGTACTTACCGTGCAGTTGCTTACTTGATAGATTCTGAAGGATTGGCATTGAAGTCATTTGGAAATTATGTTGACAGGGATTTTAGAGTTGGGGACACAAGACCGTTTCCTTATCAAGCCGAGCCTTACATTGCTCTCAATCTCCCGAACAATAATCAAGAGTATCAAGAAGGTGAAGCGGTGACAATAGATTTTTTACTTTTAGGTGGAGAAATAGACTTAGATAAGTTAAAGGTACGTATTGAGCTAAATGAGCTACAATATGAAGTAGAAGAGGTTAACCCTGTACGTGTGTTAAATTTACCGAAGGGCGAATATCAGTTGTCTGTTGTCCTTTTAAAACAGGATGGGAGAGAACTTGATGGACCTTTTTCTATGGTTAGGAAATCAATTGTTATTCGGTAATGTCGGAGGATTGAAATTTCTCATGTTTTCTTCCAAAAGTAGTGAAAGGGTTCGAATGATTGTTTCGGCTTGATCAATGTCATCGAAGCCTTCCACTGTGATGGCAAGTATCATAATGGAGTTTTCGGATTGAACGATAGCCGCGTCACCTCGGATGTAATCTAAGGTGCCTGTTTTGTTATAGGTAGTGTAATTGGGAAGTGCTGCGGCTATTAGGCTTTTATCTTCACAGCCCTGGAGTAATCTTAAAAATATTGCTTTTGAATGCTCACTCAAGAGTTCTCCTTTCCATACTTTTTCCAAAAGTTGCACAAGGTTTTGGACAGTTGTGTAGTTTTGACGCCCAGCTTCAATTGCTTCAAAATCCATCATAAGCCTATTCAATGAAGTTTGCTTAATACCCCATCGCTCTATGCTTTCATTGATCAGTGGCATACCCAAATAGTTGATCAATATATTGGTAGCGGTATTGTCCGAAGTACGAATCATCTCATGAAGTAGCTTTTCCATTGATAACTGCTGTCCGGCTCCATCAAACTGCAATTCACCTGCACCACCAACGATTTCTTTTTCTTGGATAATATGTACTTGATCAAGATCCAAAAGACCAGCATCTACTTGTTCCAAGAAAGCTATTAGGATAGGTATTTTGATGAGACTTGCTGCAGGTATTTGCTTGGATCCCTCATGGTTTATGGAATTGTAAGGAGGGGATTGATTTCTGATATGGTAGCTTACGTTAATTGTTGGAGGTAAACTTAGGGTGTACTTGTAACTTGTTGATTGCGCTATTCCGGAAAAATAAATAGGGAAAAGTACAAGTGATAGTAGAATTCGTCGTATTTTCATAAGGGTGCGTCAGTAGTTTTTATCTAAAATTAGATTAAAACTTTAAATTATTTTGATTAAATGATTATAAAAAGGCATATTTATTGTTAATCTGCATGCCGAAGAATCTAAATGGTTCGTTGGTGTAATCACAGACAAGAAAACTAAGTAAAAAATGAAAAACATGTTTTTAATTGGGGTGCTCCTCAGCCTATGTTTGATAGTGTCCGTCCAGGCCCAGGAGGAACAGCCAGCAGGGTCCTTGACATCCGGAACTATTGCCAGTCAATTTGAGTATTTAAATAGTATTTCTAATAACTATCAAGAATATAAAGTTGTAAAAAAAACCCATTTGGATCAATTAAGATCAAATGTAGTCGATTCTTTGAAGGTCTTTCAGGTAGAACTCGGTACGCAAAAAGAGGAAATTAGGTCGCAGCAGGCCCAATTAGCAGAAGTTAATAGGGATTTGCTTGCTTTGAAAGATAGCCTTCAGGAAGCAGAAGAATCAAGAGATAATTTTAGCTTTTTTAATATCCCTATTCACAAATCTGCTTACAATACGTTGGTTTGGAGTATTATTGGAGGTTTGTCCATAGCACTGACCTTTTTTTTGTTTAAGTTTTTTCAAAGTCACCGTGTCGTACAAAAAGCCAAAAGGGATTTGGAAGAAACGATGGAAGAGTTTGAGCAACATCGAAGAAACACTTTGGAGCGAGAGCGGAAGCTGAAGCGAGAACTGGTCGATGCTTTAAATAAAAACTCTGCATAATTCATGCAAAATTGCATAATTTAAGCCCAGATAAATTATCTGGGTTTTTTTATAAGTGAGTTGATGAAAAAAATAACGGTGTATTGTGGTTCAAATAGAGGGTTGAATCCAAACTATGAACAAGGAGCCAAAGCATTGGCATCTGAGATGATTAAAAGGGAATTGGATTTAGTGTATGGTGCAGGCAATGTTGGTCTGATGGGGGTTATAGCGGATGCCATGCTAGTAGGAGGGAGGCAGGTATACGGGATTATTCCGCAAAAGTTGGTAGATATCGAAGTAGCGCATAGGGGCTGTACTGAGCTTACAGTGGTGGAAACCATGCGGGACAGAAAGTGGCTGATGGCCGAAAAAGGGGATGGGTTTATAGCAATGCCAGGAGGGATTGGAACTTTTGAGGAGTTATTTGAGATCATGACCCTCAATCAGCTGGGGTATATTCAAAAACCATTGGCGCTGTACAATGTGAATGGGTATTACGATGGCTTACTTGCATTCTTGAAGCATTCCAGTGAAGAAGGTTTCTTACATCAAGCACAATTGAATCTTTTAACCGTATCCGATGACCCTGTTGACTTACTGAATCAAATGCAAGGCTTCAAGCCTGTACATATAGATAAGTGGGAGGTAAAGAGGTAGAGGGGGCAAGATTATGTTTTGGACCTTAGATGATGACAGCTTGTAGACTCTACAAAAGCACACGTGTTACTTTAATGCTGTTGTGATTGCGGATACTCGTATAATCTTTTTAATACTGTTTGATTTGGGGAAATAGCACATTGAATACTCAAGACTTTTAGAATCATTTTTAAAAATCTGAAAGTATGATTACAAAAATCAATTTTTTTGTAAAAAATTGTAAATATACTTACAGCAATAATGGTTAGACTTCCTCAAGTATTAACGATCCGACAGGTGTATTTAGACAGAGTTAAACCCTTTATGGGAAAAAGCTTGATTAAAGTTTTGACAGGACAACGGAGGGTAGGCAAGAGTTATCTATTGTTTTAGTTGATAAAAATGCTTCAGGAAAAAGACTTAAATACGCCGATCATTTATATCAACAAAGAAGACTTGGATTTTTCATGGATGAAAGAGGCCAAAGATCTTTACCAGTATATTAAAGATCGAAAATATCCTGGAAAGATGAATTATGTATTCATTGATGAAATTCAAGACATCAAAGATTTTGGAGATGCACTTCGTTCCTTGCTACTAGACGAGGAACTTGATATCTACTGTACAGGAAGCAATGCCAATTTACTCTCTGTAGATATTGCCGGAAATCTCAGTGGAAGGTACATTGAAATTACCGTATTTAGTTTGTCTTACCTGGAGTTTTTGGATTTTCATGAATTGGAAGATAATCCAGTGAATCTTGAGAAATACTTGAAGTATGGAGGATTACCCTACTTAAGACATTTAGAGCTGAATGATGCCATAGTGTTTGAATACCTTAAAAACATTTATTCAACCATCGTATATCGGGACATCATCAACAGATATGGAGTAAGGAATACGAGGTTTTTGGAACAGCTAGTTCTTTTTCTGGCGAGTAATATAGGGAGCCTATTTTCTGCTAAAAAAATTTCAGATTTTCTAAAGTCTCAAAAAATAAATATGGCCCATAATCAGGTACAAACCTATGTGGAATACCTATGCAATGCCTTTTTGATTCATAAAGTGCCTCGATATGACATTGTTGGAAAACGTTTATTTGAAGTGGGAGATAAGTACTACTTTGAAAACTTGGGTGTTAGACATGGAATATGGGGTTTTCGTCCAGAGGACAGGGGGAAAATTTTGGAGAATGTAGTATACAACCATTTGATTTTCCGAGGGTATTCAGTTAAAGTGGGGGTAGTTGAAAAGGAAGAAATTGATTTTGTGTGCCAAAAGGATGGAGAAACAACGTATTATCAGGTAGCATTGAGTATCAATGAAACCAAAACATTGGAAAGGGAATTTGGCAATCTTCAAAAGATAGATGATAACTATCCCAAGTTCGTTATCACGATGGACACGTTTGATGGGAACACCTTTCAGGGGATTGAGCATATGGATTTAAGGAGTTTTTTGGTTCAATCAGCCGCATTCCAATAGGCCATCCTTTCGCAACTTTCCACCTCTATGCTGTAAAAATCAAATTCCTGGGTCACCTTACCTTTGATCAGGTAGATGCCACGGCCTTTGAAAGGGTGTTTTTTCACCACAGGGGGAAAATGCACCGTATCTATCCAGTCTCCCTCCCGATCGATAAAGGTGCCAAAGTTCATCACATCCCCCTTCACCGTACGGGTGTATTTGATCGTCACTAGGTAGCCGATGATTTGTACTTGTTTGCCCAAATACTGCTTTAAATCTTTAGCCTTGATACTCGGGACTGTTTGATCTTTGACCAGATGAAAGGGAGAGTCCAGTGGAAATTCTAAAATATCAATCTGATCCACAATATCCTGCCGCACATCGGAGGGCTCGAGTTCGGGAACCTGCAATTCCCGAAATCCTGCCTGCCGGAACAGTTCATTTCCCGTGCTGACCGCCTTGCGCTTGTTCAGGATAAAATGCGCCTCCCAAAGCAGCTCCTGCTTGCTTTTGCCTGTAAAGCGGAAACAACCGATGCGGATCAGAATAAGCGTCTGCTCCAAACTAATCCCTACTCGTGCAATAAAGTCGGATAAGCCCGCAAACAAACCATTGGCTCTACGCTCGCTCAAGATTTTTTCTGTACTCGCTTTCTCCAAATACTTCAGATGAATCAAACCCAAATACACCGTCTTTCCTTTGATATTGGTCAGGTAGTCGCTTTCGTTGATATGGGGAGCTTGGATATCTGCCCCGTTCATACGGAGTTCGTGGATGTAAAACTCGGTATGATAAAATCCCCCAAAGTTGTTGATTACCCCAACCATAAATTCCAGCGGAAAGTAGGCCTTCAAGTACAAACTCTGATAGCTTTCCACGGCAAAGGACGCCGAATGTCCCTTGGCAAAGGAATAGCCTGCAAAACTCTCAATCTGATGCCAAACCTCAGCTGTTATTTTGGGGTCCCTGCCCAAGCGTTGGCAGTTGTTGAAAAACTGATCCTTTACCCGTTGAAATTCATCCTTGGAACGAGACTTTCCGCTCATACCCCTACGCAGTACATCTGCCTCTGAAAGACTGAGTTCAGCAAAGTAGTGCGCTACCTTGATTACATCTTCCTGATACACCATGATGCCGTAGGTTTCGGGCATGATGTCCATCATCACAGGATGGGCCTGCTTGCGCCGCTCTTCATCCACATGGCGCAGGATATATTCCCGCATCATGCCCGAGCGTGCCACACCGGGACGGATGATGGAACTCGCCGCCACCAATTCCAAGTATTCATCCGCCTTCATCTTGGCCAGCAACATCCGCATGGCGGGGGATTCCACATAAAAGGCACCGATGGTATGGCCTGTTCTCAGGAGTTCTTTGATTTTGGAATCTTTTTTGAATGTTCCTACCTGCCGGATATCCACTTGTACCCCTTGGTTTTGGTAGATGAGTTCTATCGCACTCTTGATATGTCCCAATCCCCGCTGAGAGAGGATGTCAAACTTATGCAAGCCAATGTCTTCCGCTGTATGCATATCGATATGTGCCAAAGGAAATCCCTTGGGCGGCATCTCGGTAGCGGTGTAGTAGTGAATGGGTTTGTGGGAAATCAGGATGCCACAAGCATGGATGGTCAAGTGTGAAGGCATGCCATGCAAAACCTGACTGTACTTGAGAATCAACTTCCCATACTGATCCGGAATGTACTCGGATTTGCCTGCATGGTAGATTAAGGACTCGATCTCAGTTTTGGGCAGTCCAAAGACTTTTCCCAATTCCCGCAGCATAGAATTTGCCTGAAAGGTGCTGTAAGAACCCAATAGAGCCACATGCTCCTGTCCCTCTTTATTGTATTTGTCAAATATGTATTGGGTCACCTCATCCCGATCTGTCCAACTGAAGTCAATATCAAAGTCGGGAGGGTTTTCTCGATACAGATTGATAAAGCGCTCAAAGTACAGGTCCAGCTCAATGGGGTCTACATCGGTAATGCCTAGGCAATAAGCCACAATACTATTGGCTCCACTGCCTCTGCCTACATGGTAATAGTTTTTGTGCTGGGCAAATGTGACGATGTCGTAATTGATCAGGAAGTAAGAGACAAAGCCTTTTTGCTGGATCAGTTCCAGCTCCTTTTCCAGTCGCTTACTGATCTCGGGAGTCAGATCAGGATAGCGGTTGATAGCACCTTTGAAGGTTTCCTGCCGCAGGTAATCATAGTCCTCCCAGTCCGAACCTAAGATGTCCCGTTTGTTTTTCACTGCTTGGAAGTAGAAGGAAAACTGGCAGGCTTCGAGCAGGCGTTGAGAGTTATACAGCAGGTAGCTATGCCCCTCGCAGCGCCCGACCATGTCGGCATAAGAGTACAATTGATCGCTGATATCTCCCTGTTCCTCAGGTTCTAGCTTGCTGAGTAAGGTGTTTTTATCCACCGCCCGCAGCAGACGATGGGCATTGAATTGTGTTTTGGAGGAGAAACTCACGGGTTGAAGCAAGACCAATTTATCCTTATACCGATACCAAGGAGACTTGACCAAGCGATTGAGCTGGTAGGGATGTATGCCGATAAATTCATTTTCCCGTAAGGGGAAGACCTTTTCTCTAAATGGGTAGATGACAAAACTGTGCTGAAAAGCCGGTGCCTGTGCATCAAATTCCAGCCCTTTGGTACGTCTATAAGAAAGGTGGCGATTGAGTTCATAGAAGCCTTCCTGATTTTTGGCCAAACCTATGTATTGCTGCCGTACCCCATTGCGGAAGTCAATTCCAATCACGGGATGAATACCCACTTTTTGAGCCTCTCGGATAAAGGGGAACACTCCGGCTACTGAATTGATATCCGTCAGTGCAAGCGCGTCGAGCTTTTTGCTCTTGGCCTGAGATACCAGTTCCTCGATGGAGAGCGTACCGTACTTGAAGCTGTAGTATGAGTGGCAATTGATAAACATAGACTCTGTGAAATATGCTCTACCTGTTGGTAGACAAGTTTGCGAAATAATGCCTCCCTATGGTCGGCGAAATAAATGAAATATGGTCTAATGGTAGACAAGTTATACCTGCTTTATAGATACCTTCCTTCGGTGATATAAATCGAAATGCTCCACAGTTGCTAGGTTACTGCACCTGGAGAGACTGAGCGGAAGTTTTATGGAGTATATTGGCAGAAATCAAAATGTCAAATAAATTAACATTTTAATGTTTATAATTTAAACAAAATTAGTTTCAAAAGTCAATGAAAATCGAAAAATATTTTGCTAACCCATATTAAGGAGGCATTGATATGAAGCGATAGGTTTCTCCAAAAACTTTGCATCTAATTGTTAGTTTTAAAAATTCATAGTATCTTTAGTTGACTAAATTTTTGAATCTATGAAAAAGGTTTACTATCTCTTGTTATTTTTCTTGATTATTCAAGTTCAGCTAAAAGCTCAAAACGGCAACTCTTGGCTTGGTATAGATTACCGCGTAGGGGCTGGAGCTTTGGTGGAAGGAAGTTGGGGAATGTTTGGAGTGAATTTTACCAATGAGTTTGAACTTGAGTTCTTCAGGACAGTCACCTTGGGGACTTCCTTGACTTACTACAAGTCAATTATTAATTCAGATTTGGATTATACTTTTCCAGAAGACAAGGATGAGTTTCTCTCGGGAGTGTTTGCGGACTTTAAAGCAGGGGTGAATGTTTGGAGAACACAAAAAGGCTTGCGGGTTCATGTGGCTTACGGCCCATCCTATCAGCGGGGAAGAGAAAATATTCATAGTGGGTATTATTATTCCTGGGAGCTAGAGCGAGAGGTAAGTTCAGGTTTTTATGAGGATGAATTCAACCGCTGGGGTACGGTTACCCAAGTGATGGTCGAGTGGCCTTGGAAAAGTAGGGACGATCGCAAAAACAGTATTTCGGCTGCCATGCACTCATTTGACAATTATTGGCCCTATTATTTGTTACTTACTTATCGCTTAGCTTTCTCTTTGAAGTGAGATCTATTGATATAAAGTTGTTTTAAATTATCATAAGTTATGAATGTTTTGAAAACAATAGGTAGGCTTGTTCTTGGTTTACTTGTGATCGTACTTGTGGCCTTTTTTTCACTGATGATTTTTACTGAGTGGATTAAGATTTGGAATGTTACGCTGCTTGCTTGGTTTCCTTTGATGTTGGCTGGTCTGGGCTATTACTTGGCTGGACGGATCAATCGCTCAACGAATCCGGTCTTTTTATTGGTATTATTTGGAGCATTTCCCATTTATAATTTGGTTGATCTTATTTATTTCCCACAGGTACTGCTAGTGATTGTGTTTGCCTTGATTGGTCTTATTCTTTCAAGAAAAGAGTTGGCATCTCAGTACCGAAAAGTAATCTTGGGAATAAGTGTGGTAGTATTCTTGTTTTTTTTCGTTCGAGACCCGCTTGTATTTCTTTATAAGGATGGAGTTTACAAAGACGGTAAGCCAGTCTTTACCGTAACGCTTTGGGAAGGGTTTAAAAGTAATACTATTCCCGACGGTATTTATCTTGACAGAGAAGGAAACGAAGTGGATCTTCGCAGTTTTGAAGGAAGTGATGTATATGTAACCTTTTGGGCTACTTGGTGCGGACCATGTAAATTCCATAAACCCGCTCTTGATAGTTTGAAGAATAGTGAGGCAGCCCGAGACATTGTTTTTGTGGATATTTCCATAGACAAAGATCAGGAGAAATGGCAAGCGTATTTTGAAACCGAAGAGCGTAAGGGAATACAGTTAATTGCCAAAAGCTCATCCAAAACCATGGCGGATTTTCAGTTTGATGGTATTCCGTACTATGTATCCTTCAAAGCGGATGGTAAGTTTCGTCCAGCTTTTAGTCCAATTTATTTTCAACCGGAGTAGGTCAATCAAGCACCATTCGAATTAGTGCTTGATTAGTAAGCGTCTGATACCAATAAATACCACCAATAATACATTGTAAGCCACAAAGAAGGGCAGAATTAGGTCAATCATACCCAATGACAGCATGATGGAAATGATCAGTAACTGAAAGCCTAATCCATAGATAGAAATCAGTGTCATAAACCATTTGGGGAACACAGGCGCATCTGCAGCATCTTGGTCCAAGTAAAAAATCATTTTATCAAAGGCAACATACAGCATGTTGTATGTATCGTATAGGAAATCCACGGTTTGTTGACTTTCTACAGGAAAGGCCTTGGGCCGCTCAGTTTCCATAATTTTACTCGTTTTTTCCCCTCCTGCGGTGTTGTGTCGAAGTATCACGTAGTAGTAATTGTATAGGGTACCCTGGAGTTGCACACTTGCAAAGGCTGCTAAGGCGAGGAGTAAACTTGCATCCGTAACATACCAAATGGCTGCCAAAACGAGAAAATTGAGGAAAATATCAAAAATGGAGTCTAAGTATCTTCCCGTGTACGAAGGACGCTCAATGGTACGCGCAAGTTCCCCGTCTGCTGCATCAAGGATCGATTTGATGATCAGGAATATTCCAGCAGTGATGTAGTGACCATTTAAAATACTGTATACAGCAATCAACCCGCTGATACCAAAAAGATACGTAACCTGCACAGGCGTGATGTCTGTGTGCTGAATGCGGTTGACAAAGCTTCTCGCAAAGGGTCTTCCATAATCGGAGACATCCAAGAACTTGTCCTCAGAAGATAATTTGGGCATTTACTAATTTGGGAGCGTTCCTAAAACCCTTGCAAAATCCTAGGAAAAATGTACTGTTCAATATAGAGTTGCAAAACTAGGAAAAATATTGGGAAATAAGAGATTTCTATGGGCAACCGAGCGTATTTCGTTTAAATTGGCACTAATTAATCCAGTTGAATAGCATTCACTTTTAGTATTTAGGTGGCCTAATCGAAAAAATACATGTAAATTTTCGGTGACGATCGAAAATATACTTTTGGGACAATGGTGTTCGAAATGCGATCATCAATAATTTCAATTCATTGGCATTATTTTTTGTGAATCAAAGAAAGTCCGATTAGCTTTACTTTTAAGCTATGGAAAACTGGATCGAATACTTAGATACGCTGATAGAACAGGATATCCGATGGAATGTCTACAAGACCATCGCCATATTACTAGTACTATGGCTAATCAAAAAGGGGGCATACAAACTCATTGGAATCAAGAAAGATGCCGAGATGAAGCGTATGTACCATCAGCGGAAAACGGTTCAATACACCTTGGTATTTATTGGCCTACTGCTGATAGGTAACATTTGGATATCCAATTTTCAGTCCATTACGACTTTCCTTGGGTTATTGTCAGCGGGTATAGCTATCGCCTTAAAAGATATCTTTGTGAATATTGCTGGGTGGATGCTGATCTACATCAAAAAGCCCTTTGATGTGGGTGATCGGATCCAAATTGGTGAGTTTAAAGGGGATGTAGTGGATTTGCGTTTGATGCATTTCAGCATTCTGGAAGTGGGCAATTGGGTAGATGCCGAACAAAGTACGGGTAGGATTATCCATGTTCCGAATGGGAAAATATTCATGGACCCGCAAGCGAATTATAGTCAGGGATTTAATTATATCTGGAATGAGCAACACGTCAACATCAGCTTGGATTCAGATTATAAAAAGGCACAAGTAATCTTGAAAAATATGCTGACGTCCATGTTTCAGCCAGACTTCAAAAATATCGAAGCTGCCTTGAAACGTGCTCAAAAAGAGCATTTTATTTCATTTAGCTTATACACTCCTACCGTGTATGCCAAAATCCATGAGCGCGGGATTCAACTTTCCTTGCGATATCTTTGTAATCCGCGTAAAAGACGATTTTTTGAACACATGATTACAGAAGGAATCTTGGATAATTTCAAGCCCGAATCCTCCATCCAAATTGTGTATCCTACTACGTCTGTGATTCTCAAACAATCAGGCGACACAAAACCTCAGGCCTAAATTCAAAAAAAGTAGCAAAAAAATTTTGAGCTTTCATTTTTTTCATCAATCTTAGTGTCATAATATACTAAGACAGTAAAACAATTATTATGTACAACATTCAAGAACTTTCGTTCAGTTACCACAAAAGGCGACCCTTGCTACAGGGAGTTACGCTTCAGCCAGAGGCTGGACAGGTGGTAGGCTTATTGGGTAAAAACGGTACAGGGAAATCTTCTCTGTTGCGATTGATGGCTGGTTTGCTTCGGCCAAAGCATGGTACACTTCAGTTTGATGGTGAAGATGTCTTTGAAAGAAATCCCGAGATATTGGCGCAACTCTTTTTTTTACCAGAGGAATTTGACTTTCCAACAGGGTTGAAGGTGGCTGATTATTTTCGCGCTTTGGCTGATTTTTATCCTGCCTTTGATTGGGCAGCTTTTGAGCGATACAACCAAGAATTTGAAGTGGAAATGCATAGGGCATTTGGCAATCTTTCTTTTGGTCAACGGAAAAAATCGCTGATTGCCTTTGCTTTGGCCTCCAATTGTCAGGTGATTTTGATGGATGAACCTACCAATGGCTTAGATATTCCGGCCAAAGCCACCTTTAGGAAATTGGTTGCCGGCGCAATGCGTGATGAGCAGCTGATGGTGATCAGTACGCATCAGGTGCGGGATTTGGAAAAGTTAATCGACCATCTCTGGATCATTGACCAAGGTCAGTTGAAATTGGATGCTTCGGTTGCTGCCTTGGAAGAGCAGTTTGAGTTTGCCTTTGCAAGCACCTTACCTTCAGATGCGATCTATAATGAAGCACAATTAGGTACAAACTTTTATATCGCTCCCCGAGTGCCTGGGAAAACACCTACTTCGGTCAACCTGGAATTGTTATTCAATGCAACTATCCTTGGGAAACTATCTTATTCATCTACCGCTAACCTTCAGAACTTATGAAAAAATATTTTGATTGGAATCGATTTGTCCGTTTAGCGAAGTTTGATTTTGTTCAGCGGAAAGGGTTTTATTTGGGACATCTACCCTTAATTTTTGCGTTGGTGTCTTTGATACATTTGCTTGCTTGGAATGTGTTCCGATTTTCAAGAGATTTTATTCCTACCAATAATTTAAAGATTACATTTTTTATTGGCCTGATACTAGCAACGATAGTGATTTCAGGAAATAGTTTTAGAGAGTTTTACAAGAAAGAAACTGCCTTACAGTTTTTAATGGTTCCAGCTTCAAGCTTTGAAAAGTTCTTCCTCAAATTACTTGTAGGTATTTTACCGGTTGTCCTATTCTATCCATTTGTTTATGATTGGGCCGTTGAGTTTTCAATTTTTCTCACAGTTTTTATTCAAAAATCAATATTAGGAAAAGTTGTAATAGTTGAAGAATATAGGCCAATAATCCAGCTTGGTAAAACCTTTACCAATCCTGTAGGTG
Source organism: Mongoliitalea daihaiensis (assembly GCF_021596945.1). NCBI lineage: Bacteria > Pseudomonadati > Bacteroidota > Cytophagia > Cytophagales > Cyclobacteriaceae > Mongoliitalea > Mongoliitalea daihaiensis. The sequence continues at coordinate 1,793,377 of NZ_CP063779.1, forward strand.
GGCCATGGTGGGGGCCAATTTCCCTTATCACATTCTTATTTTTCTTTCCTCTGTATTTTTATTTGGGTGGATTGCTTTATCCCAAACGTCCCAAAATCTATAGCTTTATTACATTGCTTGCTTTTGGGCTCATATTGATAATGTTCGTAAGTTTATTTTCAGTTTCCTTAAAAACCCCCATTCCTTTCTTACTTAGCTACCCTGAATTGTCAGAGAGTACTCCGATGTCTTCATCGAGCTTAATTATGTTGGTTTTCTTCTGGTTGACTATTCCAGCCATGCTGTTTTTATCCTATTTCAAACTCAAAGAAAAGGAGGTCTAAGATGGAGTTTAGCGAACATAAAAATATCTTTCTCCAAATTGGAGATTGGGTCTATGAACAGATTCTCGATGGACGATTGCAGCCAGGAGATAAGTTGCCATCCGTACGGGAATTGGCAGTAGAATTGGAAGTCAATCGGAATACTGCCATGCGCACCTATCAGGTCTTGGAAGAACAAGGGATCTTGGAAAATAAGCGGGGCATTGGTTTTTATGTGTCAGATACAGCACCAAAGGTTATTTTGCATAGACAGAAAAAGGAGTTTTTTGCAGAGGAACTCCCGTTATTGATCCAAAAAGTGAAGCTATTGAAGCTTACGAGCGAAGAACTCCAAGAATTGATTTTAACCATTCAACAAAACGACCATGAAAACTAGCACACGAATTATACTGATCTATTTTGCGGCATTCTTTTTTCTATTAGGGGGAAGCTTTATTTATAATGCTAACCAAGTAAAGAAAAATCCGCCTGAGGGAATGGAAGACTTTGAGTATCTATTTAAATTTGAATATAATGAGACACTAGGAGATGAAGTGGATGGTGATGTATCCATGCCCGATGACACTGACAACATGTTTGTATCTCCCGATGGTGATGTTTCACTGCCCTCGCTTCCAAGTGATCCAAAGAAAAAGTCTGAGGATTAACATGTCTTCTAGACCGAACTTTTCCAAAGTTTTAAAACTTTGGAAAAGTTTACCTTCTATCTTTTGCCTATCAAACCTGACCATCAATTCACTGGTAAAGGAATTGCCTCCATCCATCAGATATCGAGTAGACTTTTTGAGGTTTTGTGTTAACTTTCTTTCGTCTAATGCTGATTTCTATGAAAAGAATCCTACTCTCCTTTGCCTTTATATGTTGTTTGCAGGTTGCCTCTGCTACTGAACTGTATCAACTGATCAGTACCTATCAAGCCGATGTCAGTGCACTGAACCGAAAGTACACGAACCAATTTTCAGATGAATATTTCCAGCGGTTCGACAAACTCTATTCCGATTGGTTGAAGGTATTGGAAGGTTTACCTTATGACAGCTACTCCTTGGATGGGAAATTGGATTATCAGTTGCTTAAAAATCACCTGGAAAAGCAACAGTATTTTCATCAAGCATCCTATGCTGAATTCAAGTCTATCGCTTCTGTGGTATCTTTTGCGAAACCCCTAGAATCATTTTACCAGCAACGAAGAGCCGCTATCAAGCCATCTTCCCAAGAATTGGCAGCGACCTTTGCTTCTGTAGAAAAGGACGTGAAACAAACTTGGGAACAAGCAAAGAAATCCAAACCTTACACTTCTTGGCAGCAAGCAGAGTTAGCTGCTGCAGCGGTGGAATCCCTTAGACGTACGGTGGAGGAAGCATACAATTTTTATTACGACTATGATCCGGAATTTACCTGGTGGATGAAAAAGCCCATGGAAAATATGAATCAGGTGTTGAAGGGGTACAGTGCATTTCTCAAAAATCACTTTGAAAATACCATTGTCAAAGATGATGGTTCGGGTATCATCGGTAAGCCCATTGGGAAGGTGAATATAGAAAAGGAATTGCAGTACAACATGATTCCTTACACTGCGGAAGAATTGATCAAGGAAGGAGAAAAGCAATACGCTTGGTGCGAGGCGGAAATGATCAAAGCTTCTGAGGAATTAGGCTTTGGAAAGGATTGGAAAAAGGCCTTGGAACATGTGAAAAATCTCTATGTTCCTGCGGGTGTTTGGCCAGGAATGGTGGTAGAAATGGCCGATGAGGCGATCGAGTTTATGGAGAAATACGATTTGCTGACGGTACCTGCCATGGCCAAGGAAACCTGGAGAACCACCATGATGTCCGCCGAGCGTCAAAAAGTTAGCCCTTTCTTCTTAGGAGGTGAAACAATCATCATTTCTTATCCTACTTCCGAAATGTCCCATGAAGATAAGATGATGAGTATGCGTGGCAATAATCCTCATTTTTCTCGAGCAGTGGTACACCACGAATTGATTCCAGGGCACCACTTGCAGCAATTTATGAATCAACGGTACTTCCCTCATAGACGTATGTTCAATACCCCATTTTGGGTGGAAGGATGGACTCTATATTGGGAATTTAATTTGTGGGACAAGGATTTCCCTCGGAATGCAGAAGACAGAATTGGGATGTTATTTTGGAGAATGCACCGGGCGGCCCGCATCGTTTTCTCCCTTAATTATCACCTCAACCGTTGGACCCCACAGCAATGCATTGATTTCTTGGTGGATAAGGTTGGCCATGAGCGAGCCAATGCCGAGGCAGAAGTTCGCCGTTCTTTTGAGGGAAGTTATGGACCTTTGTACCAATTGGCTTATATGATTGGAGGTTTGCAGGTGTACAGCTTGCGTCAAGAGATGGTAGAAGGAGGAAAGATGAGCGAAAAAGAATTTCACGACTTCTTCATCACCCAAAACTATACCCCGATAGAATTGCTCAGGGCACGCATGAATGGGGATATTCCGAGGGATTTTAGGAGTGGGTGGAGGTTTTTGGATTGAAAGAATAATAGCCTTAACAAAAAATTAAAAGGGTGGAGACAGTCAATTCATCCATCTGAAGGGTTGACTTTTTACCCCAAATAAAATCCGGTGGAAGTTTCCTTAAATTTTCACCGCGAGATTTCAATAGGTTAAAAGCTAATCCCAAATGACCTCACCTCACAAAAAAAGACCTTCGAGATTATGAATAAATCTCAAAGGTCTTCTTATTTGTCACGTCCTAAAATTTATTGACTCTTGCTTCTAGACTCTCATATCTCGCTTCTCGTCTCTAATCTCTTGCAGGCAAGTCTATCCCTCTCTCCTACAGCTTCCTCTTGATAAAGTCAGTCATCAAGCTATACAAGTGCCAGGTGGTATTCCCACCATAGATACCGTGGTTTCGGTTCGGGTAATACATGGTTTCAAATTGCTTATCAGCTTTGATCAAGGCATCGACTAAATCTACTGCATTTTGATAGTGTACATTATCGTCTCCGGTGCCATGGATCAAGAGATAATTACCTTTGAGTTTATTTACATGGGTGATCGGGCTGTTATCATCGTATCCTGCCGCATTCAATTGTGGGGTTTGAAGGTATCGCTCTGTGTAGATGGTGTCATAGTACCTCCAAGTAGTAACAGGAGCGACGGCTATAGCGGCTTTGAATGCATCATTTCCGATCATCAATGCCAATGAAGACATGTAACCTCCATAAGACCAACCCCAAATTCCAATCCGCGAAGCGTCAATATATGGAAGTGACCCGAGGTATTTGGCTCCCGCAATCTGATCCTCCGTTTCGAGCTTGCCTAGATTAGCATAGGTTGCGTGCTTAAAGTCTCTACCTCTTCCACCGGTACCGCGGTTATCCACACAGACCACAATGTAGCCTTCCGCAGCCAAATGATGATGCCAAAAATCGCGGGTTCCTCCCCAAGAGTTCATGACATTCTGCGAACCAGGACCTCCATAGACATACATCAATACGGGATATTGTTTTGCTGGATCAAAATCCGAAGGCTTGATCATGTAACCATTCAAGGCTGTTCCCTCTACAGAGTTGAATGAAAAGAATTCCTTTTCTGCTAGTGCAAATCCATTCAAACGCTCGCGCAACTCCCTGTTTTCCTCCAATGTTTTCACAGCTTTACCAGAAGCGTCAAAAAGCCGAACAGTCAGCGGGCTTGTAGCACTGGTATAATTTGCGATGAAAAATTTAAAGTCCTTAGACATGTTGATGGAATGACTACCCTTTTCAGGAGTTAATATCTTCTTCCCTTTTCCATCCATACCAATGACATACAAGTTGCGCTCAAGCGGTGATTGTTCGGTAGATACGTAGTAAATCTTTTTGCCTTTTTCATCCACACCTACCAAATTGCTTACTTCCCAAGTGCCGGATGTAATCTGACGGATCAGCTTTCCTTCATTGTCGTGATGATAGATATGCTTGAAACCATCCTGCTCGGAAGTGCGAATAAAACCTTTATTCCCTTCCAAAAAGCGTAAGTCATCGTTATAATCCAAATCTACATAGGTTGCTGATTCTTCCCTTAAAATTAGTTTACTCTCACCAGTTTGCACATTTGCATAGAAGAGATCCAGCTGATTTTGGAGACGGTTCATTCGGAGATAGGCAAGCGTGTTCGTATCATTGGTCCAATAAATGCGAGGTAAATAGATATCTGTTTCTGATCCTGCATCTACATCAACGGTGTTTTTGCTTGCCAAATCATACACATGAATACTCACCAGTGAATTTTTCTCTCCTGCTTTTGGGTATTTGAAGCGATAGTCTTCCGGATACAATTTTCCCCAAAGTTGCATATTGAATTCTGGAACATCGGTTTCGTCAAATCGGATAAAGGCGATTTTCTTTCCATCTTTTGACCAATCAAAGGCTTTTGACATAGAAAATTCCTCTTCATACACCCAATCAGCAGCTCCATTCAAAACATGGTTCCATTTGCCATCCTCGGTTACTTGTGTGACCACATTGGTCGCTAAGTTGACATAATAAAGGTTGTTGTCTTTGACAAAAGCTACTTTATCATTGTCCGGAGAAAGGGTAGCGTACATGATTTTTTCTCCATCCATCAATCGCTGGGCAGTACCGGTTTTCAAATCTACTACATGGAATACTCCTTTGCTGGATCGGCGGTAGATGCTTTCCACTTCGGAAGCCACCAAGGCTTTGGACTCATCCGAATTGAAGCTGTAGCTGCTAAAATTAATACCCAATGCGGCGCCATCAATCAATACAGCCTCCTCATTGCCAGTTGCTACATTTATTTTTACCACTTTTGGTCCACCCGCCCCTCGCTGTAGGGAGGAGTAATACTGGCCATCTTTCATCCAGTTGATACCAAAGACGGACTTTTGGGAAAATACATTTGATTTAAATACATCTTCTAAGCTTACTTTTTTCTTGTCCTGTGCTTGAATTTGCCAAGAGAAAATCAAACATAACAGCAAGGCTGTCCATTTCAATCGAATCATATATATGAAGGGTTTATTTCAGCAGGCTAAGTTAATCAAAAAGGATGGTTCGCAAAGGCGAAGCTGTTGAACGGAGATTTTTTGAACTAAAAGGATGGAATTTTGCTGATTTTGTGCTAATTCGTAGTCAAATTCAATAGCCCTATGAAGAAACGAATTGCCTTGGTTACTGGTGGATTCACTGGTGAGTCTGTGATTTCACTCAAAAGTGCAGCGGTAGTAGATTCCATTCTTGACCGTTCCAAATATGAGGTTTTCAAAATCTTGATTTATCCAGGAGACTGGTATCATCAGACAGCGTCCGGAGAAAAAATTCCACTGGATCTCAATGATTTCTCCATCACTCTAGCCGGAGAAAAAATCAAATTTGATGGTGTTTTCAACATCCTCCATGGCTCTCCCGGAGAAGATGGAAAGTTGGCAGGCTATTTTGATATGATTGGGTTACCCTACACCACTTGTGGTGCTTTGACTTCTGCCATTACTATGAACAAAGGCTATACCAAGGCAATTGTGCAGGATATCCCCGATCTTTTTGTAGCGCGTTCTGTGCAGCTTTTTGAAAATACCGCTGAAAATGAGGCCTTGATTTTGAAAGAATTGAGATTGCCACTTTTCATCAAGCCCAATAATGGTGGTAGCAGTATTGGCATGAGTAAAGTAAAAGTACCGCAAGAACTAGGAGAGGCTTTAGAAAAAGCATTTGCAGAGGATTCTCAGGTATTGGTCGAAGAATTTATCTCAGGAAGAGAATTTTCCATTGGAGCTTTTCGATCCAAAGAGGAAATTACTGTACTTCCAGCTACAGAAATTGTCAGTAGCAAAGAATTTTTCGATTTTGAAGCTAAGTATCAACCTGGTATTACCGAAGAAATTACTCCCGGCCGCATGTCCGAAGAAGAGGTGTCTCGCGTCAAGCGAATTATCGAGCAAGTATATCAGAAGCTCAATTGCAAAGGTGCTGTCCGTGTGGATTATTTCTTGGAGTACGAAACAGGGAAGTTCTATTTTGTAGAAATCAACACGGTACCGGGACAGACTGAAACCAGTTTAATTTCCCAGCAAGTAAGAGCGATTGGCATGGAAGTTAGGGATTTTTACAACCTGCTGATTGAAGAAATGTGGTAAGATTTGAACTGATCTATTTTGAAAGGCACAAAAAAAACGACTGATCGCTCAGTCGTTTTTTTCTTAGAGTCCAAAAGACTTTTTAACTTTTTCTACGTAGTCCAGTTTTTCCCAGGTAAAGAGTTCTACATCCAGCGAAAGCTCTTTTCCATCAGGAGTTCTGAAAGTTTTGGTAACCACTTCCGGTTCTCTCCCCATGTGACCATAAGCGGCAGTTTCTTCATAGATTGGGTACCGCAATTTGAGGCGCTTTTCAATACTGTATGGTCTCATATCGAAGAGCTCGCTTACTTTCGCAGCGATTTCTCCATCACTCATGTTTACCTTAGCTGTACCATACGTGTTTACATAAATTCCCATTGGCTTAGCCACACCAATAGCATAAGATACCTGAACCAACATTTCATCTGCAACACCAGCTGCTACCATGTTTTTGGCAATGTGACGGGTAGCATAAGCAGCGGATCGATCTACTTTGGAAGGATCTTTTCCAGAAAATGCACCTCCACCGTGAGCACCTTTTCCGCCGTATGTATCAACGATGATTTTTCTACCAGTCAAACCCGTGTCACCGTGTGGTCCACCGATTACAAACTTACCGGTAGGGTTGATGTGATAGGTGATCTCATCTGTAAATAATGCTTGTATCTCAGGCTTCAATTGTGCTTTAACGCGGGGAATCAACAGGTTCACCATATCTTCCTTAATTTTTGCCAACATGGTAGGTTCATCCGCAAACTCATCATGCTGCGTCGAAATCACAATAGCATCGATTCGTTGTGGCTGATTATTGTCAGCATACTCTATGGTGACTTGTGATTTTGAATCTGGCCTTAAGTAGGTGATTTCGTTGCTTTCTCTCCGCATTGCGGCTAATTCTCTCAAAATTCTATGAGAGAGATCCAAAGCTAAAGGCATGAAGTTTTCTGTTTCCTTGGTGGCATAGCCAAACATCATTCCTTGGTCACCTGCGCCCTGTTCCTCAGGGTTTTTCCTGTCCACTCCTTGGTTGATGTCAGGAGATTGTTCATGAATGGCAGACAATACACCGCAGGAGTTCCCGTCAAACATGTATTCTCCCTTGGTATAACCAATGCGGTTGATGACCTGACGGGCTATTTGCTGCACGTCAAGATATGTCTCAGATTTTACTTCTCCTGCTAATACAACCTGACCAGTGGTCACTAAGGTTTCGCACGCAACTTTGGATCTTGGATCAAAGGCTAAAAAATTATCGATCAGCGCATCTGAAATTTGGTCTGCTACTTTGTCAGGATGTCCTTCAGAAACTGATTCAGAAGTGAATAAATAAGGCATATGGTCAATTATTGAATACTTGTTAAATAAGTTTGTAAAAATACGGCTTCCTTTCGAATTAGAAAATTAAATCGCTTCAATTGTAATCTTTCAATTGCCAGCCTGATATTCCCCTCAATATCCTTAACTTTGTTAATTAAAACCAACTTCCATCCCTCATGAATGAACGGTATATGCAGCGGGGCGTATCTGCCTCTAAAGAAGATGTGCACCAAGCAATTTCCAATCTCGATAAAGGACTTTATCCGCATGCTTTTTGCAAAATAGTGGAGGATACATTGGGCAATGATCCGGAGTTTTGTAATATCATGCATGCAGATGGAGCAGGTACAAAGTCTTCGCTCGCATACATGTATTGGAAAGAAACAGGGGATTTGAGTGTGTGGAAAGGCATTGCACAGGATGCGATCATCATGAATACGGATGATTTGTTATGTGTTGGTGCGGTGAATAATATTTTGGTTTCATCTACTATAGGAAGAAATAAAAATCTCATTCCAGGTGAAGTAGTATCGGCTATCATCAACGGTACGGAAGAAGTATTGCAAGTACTGCGAGACCATGGGGTTCATGTAGTATTGACGGGAGGTGAAACAGCCGACGTGGGAGACTTGGTACGAACTGTGATTGTGGACAGTACTGTTACCTGCCGCATGAGAAGGGATGAAGTCATATCCAATGATAACATTCGTTCTGGTGATGTTGTGGTTGGATTAGCGTCTTTTGGCCAGGCTACGTATGAATCATCATATAATGGTGGTATGGGAAGCAATGGCCTGACATCAGCGCGCCATGATGTATTCAGCAAAGTGCTAAAATCACGATATCCCGAAAGTTTTGATCCTGCAGTTCCTGAGCATTTGGTCTATTCAGGTAAATATGGCTTGACCGATCCCGCTCCTGGGCTGCCCGTGGATATGGGTAAATTGGTTCTTTCGCCCACTCGGACTTATGCACCGATTATGGTAGATGTGTTGAAGTACTTGCGTCCGCATATACATGGCTTGGTACATTGCAGTGGAGGTGCTCAAACAAAAGTGTTGCATTTTGTAAAGGATGTACACGTAATAAAAGACAATCTTTTTGAAACGCCTCCTTTGTTTAAAATTATACAAGAAGAAAGTGGTACGGATTGGAAGGAAATGTATAAGGTTTTTAACATGGGACATCGTTTGGAGGTATACTTGGAAGAGCGCTATGCAGAAGAAATCATTGACATCGCTGAATCCATGGGAGTGGAAGCTAAAATAATTGGAAGAGTCCTGCCTTACGAAGGCAAAAAAGTGACCATCCAAAGTGAGCACGGAACCTTTGAATACGAATAAGAAAAACAATGAAGCTAAATTATAAAAAATCCGGTCAAGGAGATCCATTGATTATCCTACATGGTTTGTTTGGATCTGCAGATAACTGGTTTAGTATTGCACGAGAGTTAGAAAAGCATTTCACACTTTACCTTGTAGACCAGCGCAATCATGGAGACTCCCCTCACAGCAGTGAGTGGAATTATGAGGTCATGGCGGCAGATATCAAAGAGTTGATGGATGATGAGGGAATCTCAAAAGCGTATCTGATGGGCCACTCTATGGGAGGAAAGACGGTGATGAAGTTTGCTACCTTGTTTCCAGATATGATTGATCGATTGATTGTAGCTGATATTGCTCCACGCTATTATCCGGTACATCATGGGAAGATTTTGGAAGGGTTGAATGCGATTCCTTTAGATACTATTCAATCCAGAAAGGAAGCTGACGATGTTTTAGCAACATACATCAAGATACCGGGTATCCGACAGTTCTTATTGAAAAGTCTTGGTAGGGATGATGCTGGGAAGTTTATCTGGAAGATCAACCTGCCGGTGATTACTGAGCAGATTGAAATTGTTGGTGAAGCCATTACTTCAGAAAAACCTATAGAAATCCGAACCCTTTTTATGGGAGGTGCCAATTCCGATTATATCTTAGATTCTGATAAGGAAGAAATTGCAGAGCTATTCCCTAATTCATCCATCATCTTCATCAAAGATGCCGGTCACTGGCTTCATGCCGAGCAGCCCAAGGCGGTGATCGAGACAGTGAAGGCGTTCCTCGGATAGTTTGATCTCGCAGATAAAGGAGATTTGGCGGATTTGGCGCAGATTTTTTTATCAAATAAATATTTCAAAAATACAACTCAAAAATCTGTGTTCAATCTATTTACCTCCTGTATCTGTGAGAACCCTTTCTGCGAGCAACTCTTAAAACCGCAGAGCAACTCCACTTTTTAGGGGAGAAAGCTGTAGCTCTAGAGAAGCAGTACCCTTAACCGATCGGAATATTTGTTGATTATAGGCGTTGACAGCTCGCTGCTGATTGACGAAATAACTTGAAATAAATCCTGAGCCAAGCACTAATGCACCAAAAGAAGGCCAAAAGACTGGGGATATGTTATCGTTTCCCGGTGTGAGAAATGCAGCAGTGCTGATTCCTATCAATCCTGCAAAAGCCAGCGGGATTCCTAGCCTCTTCCTTTTTTTTGCGATTTCCATATACTCTTTACTATCAGGAAACTTTGCCATCACAGGTTCTAACTCCTTAAAATTAAATTCTTGTCCTTTGACTGAGTATGTATTCCAGCCCGAAAACCAGTCTCGGTTTACGTCTATCAACTGAATGTCCTCAGCCACTTGTGCAGCGCTTGAGAAGGTAATAGCTATCAGTAGAGAAATTATTAGCGAAAGTAATTTCATAGAGTCATTGAATTTGATATTCGGAATCTACGAAATTTTTGGCCTATATTTAAACTTGGATTCTGAAAATAGTTCGTATGAGTAAAGGTAAACTCTTTTTAATTCCCTCAGTTTTGGCACCTGATACGGCTGCCGATATTATCAGCCCACAGGTCAAATCAGTCATTCAGCATACCAAACATTTTTTGGTAGAGGATCTGCGCACAGCCCGGAGATATATCAGTAGCTTGAGGTTGGGAGTGGTCATTGATGAGTTGCACTTGGAGATTTTAGACAAGAAAACAAGAACTCCAGCTATGCCAACCTTGATGGCTCCAATATTTGAAGGAAAGGATATGGGGGTGATTTCAGAAGCGGGTTGTCCAGGAATCGCAGACCCAGGATCAGTTGCTGTAGCTTATGCTCACGAAAAAGGAATTCAGGTAGTTCCGCTCAGTGGTCCAAGTTCGATGTTTTTAGCCTTGATGGGTTCTGGCTTCAATGGACAGTCATTTGCCTTTCATGGATATTTACCAATCGAAAAAAAGGCTAGAATAGCTGGAATCAAAGAGTTAGAATCAGATTCGATTAAAAATAGGCGAACACAGATTTTCATGGAGACACCATTTCGCAATAATCATCTGTTCCAGGATCTGATCAGTAACCTCCATCCCCACACTAAATTATGTGTTGCTAAAAATTTAACAGGAACTGATGAGCTGATTCAAACCAAAAGTGTTGCGGATTGGAGAAAAGCTAAGTTGGATCTGCACAAAATCCCCACGGTATTTGTTCTTTATGCAGGTGAATAAAAAAAGCCTTCGAATACTCGAAGGCTCTTTAAGGGGTATTTAGGGACTTATTAGGGTTCTATAAGATTCATAAATCAATAAAATTTCCTCTACATAATTGACTGCCATGTGTCCTTTGGCGTAACCACTTTTGACAACAGGATCCTTGTAGTACATAGGATTTGATTTAAGTTCAAGAAATATACTAACATTTTCCCAAAGTTGTGTGTTTTTTCCATATTTAATTGCGAGGCGCCAAGCATCCTCCACATGACCATGCCCAACATTGTAAGATGCTAATATAAATTGAATGCGTTCATTGGTTTCAGGAACACGCTCTTTCCAAAATTTGTCTAAATATTTTAGGTAATTAACACCACCCATCAAGCTTTCTAATGGATCTTGCGGGTTTTGAACCCCAAACCGTTGCAAGGTCACTGGCATTAGCTGTAATAATCCCTGAGCTCCTGCATATGACTCCGCTTGAGAATTGAAATTTGATTCTTTGTAGACAAGTGATGCCAGTAATCTCCAGTCCCAGCCTAGTTGCTCGGCTCCTTTTTGGATGATTTCATCGTAAGGGGAGATACGGTTACCTGCTACCGAAGAAAATGTTGAGGTAGAACGGTAGTGGGAGTTGTTAGAATTTTTAAAATACTTAGCATACAACGTTTGCACATATCCTGAACCTGTTTTAGAATCAATCCATTGATTTAATTCTTCTTGCAGTCTTGGAGCATTTTTTCTAACAGCCCATGCTACATCAGCTTTAGGGGCTATTTCCCAATCAATATTCAAGTTGGAATGATAGGTTGCATTAACTAAGGCTTCTACCTTATCGGCTATTGTAAACGCTATTTTGCCAGCCTGTACTTGCTTAATAAGTGCATCACTATCCAAGTTGGATTCAATGATAGTAAGATTGATTTCATACTGTTCCTGAATAGCGCACAACTGAGATTTATAGATTGCATCTTTACGGATATGAATAGTCTTGCCATCCAGTTCTTCCCACGATTGGATTTTGGAAGCACCTTCACGTTGTACGAGTACAGTACCCATTTGTCCGAGTGGTTCTGAAAAAGAAGCTAGATGAAAACGACTTTCATGAACTTCAAAGTTCATGGCAATAATGTCTGCTTTTCCTTGATTTAATAATTTGAAAGCTTCCTGAATATCAGATTTGACAATTAAGTGAAGGCGAACCCCCAAATGGGCGGCAAGATTTTTCAGCATTTCAAACTCATATCCCATTCTTCGCCCTTTGTAAATGTAATAACTCGTGGTGGAGTTATCTACAATAGCCCGAATGAAACCTCTTTTTTGAATTTCTTCTAAGTCTAAAGAAGTTGGGTTTTCCCAAAAGTTTTCTTCTACGATCACTTGTTCTTTTGGTGTGCATTGAACTCCAAAAAGAAATAAGACACTAAATAAACTTACTATGTATACGAATTTTCGCATTTCAATGGGGTCCTATATCAGGACATGGTGAAACTAAGTGCCGTATTAACAAATTGTATGCCAAACTGATAGCTGATAGATAAGCTTGTAGTTTAAAAAGTTTTTGGAGAAAACATAAAAAAAAGTTCATGCAATTTTTTGCATGAACTCAACCGATTGCATGTGCTTGAATCGAATCTTATTTAAGGGAGGCCTAACCTGAATCCAGCGCTATCTCCCTGAAAATAAATTCTGCCAGATAAGCGCATCAATTCTATTTCCATCTCTTTGATATTGAAAAGCGCTGTCAAAAGTCTGTTTTCTGCTGTCAGCAAATTGACTTGAGCATCTCTAAACTGTAGGTAATCTGCAATCCCTAGTCTGAATCTTTCCAAAGCAATATCAGCACTTTCCACTGCTGTTTTGTAATTGGAAAACTCAATATCCAACAGTTGAATATTTGTATTGTAAGTATTGTATGCTCGCTGAATATCAGAAACCATTTGGATTTCCATATCCTGCAGAGCCAAACTTGCACTGTTGCGTTCTACCTTGGCATTTTGGATTCTACGATTAATCGTGAGACCTGAAAAGATGGGCAGACTAAGGTTTACACCATAATTGTACCCTTGACGCTGATTAAGCAATAGGAAACCAGCTTCGGAAGTGAATGTATTTTTATTATAAGCGGCATTAAGATTGATTTGTGGCAACCGGGCAGCTTGCGCCTCTTTAATAGAAAGAAATGCAGCATTCTCTTGTCGCTGTGCTACTAGAAATTGCTTGTTGTGAATATAAGCATTCTCTACCAAGTCTTCCAGCAAGAGATTCTTATCGACAACAATTGTATCATTTACTTGGTATTGATAGCTTGGGATTTGGGCCAGTAATTCATTCAGGTTAATTCTTGAATTTTTGATGATCAAGTCCTGATTGACGAGTAATGAAAGGTCAGCATTGTAATCCACTTGTGCTGTTAAAAAGTCTCTTTTTCCTGCACCCCCCAGTTCGTAGCGTGCTTTGGCAATATCTAAACGAGCCTGAGAAAGTTCTAAGGTGGTTTGTAAGACATTGTATCGCTGCTGTTCCAAGACTAATCGATAGTAGGCACTGGAAATAGCAGCTACGGTATTTTCAACCAAGACTTTGGCTTGCAATTCAGAAATCTTTTCTAATTCCCCTAATACTTTGACTGTGAAGATAGCGTCAGGGCGAAAGCCATAAAAACCGACTAAGGAGTAGTTTTCATTTTCTGTGCCGGCCGCAGGTATTTGGTTTTGCTCATTAGAATTAGCAAATTGTTGGGTAACGTCCTCTCTATTGAAGGAATTGAGGAAAGTACCTGTCAGGGTAGGCATAAAGAAGGTGCCCACGCCTATTTTTACATTCCTTTCGGCCACATTGACATCATTTTGGGCAATCTTGAGTCCATAGTTTCTATCCAAGCCCATCAATACGGCCTTCTCTAAATCCATGATCTCATCTTGAGCATGCAGGGATAAATGAGAGAATAGAATTACAATGACAATTAAAAATAGCTTTTTCATCAAACTCTGGCTAAACGTCCTTTTTTAGATGTGAGATAAGTATAGATCGCAGGAATTACAAATAAGGTCAGAAGGGTAGAAAACATCAATCCTCCAATAACTGCCACGCCCATGGGTACTCTACTTTCTGCACCGGCACCAAGTGCTAAGGCTATGGGAAGTATTCCTAGAATGGTCGATAAACTCGTCATCAAGATGGGTCTAAATCTAGCTGCCGCCGCACCAATTATCGCTTCATCAACCGATAGGCCTTGTGCTTTTCGCTGATTGGCAAACTCCACGATCAAGATACCATTTTTGGTTACTAGCCCTATCAGCATAATGATTCCAATTTGACTGAAGATATTCAAGGTGAAATCAAAATACCATAGAGAAAATAAAGCTCCAAAGAGTGCCAACGGTACGGTAAACATAATGGTTAGAGGGTCCTTGAAACTTTCAAACTGCGCAGATAGCACAAGATAGATCAAGACTAAAGCAAATAGGAAAGCAAATATTAAGCTGTTAGAACTATCTCTAAATTCTTTGGATAATCCAGCTAAGTCGGTACTGAATGATTCGTCCAGTACTTCATCTGCAATTCGATCCATTTCATCCAAGCCTACACCAATTGTATACCCTTCGGCCAATTGAGCGGAGATGGTCGCACTGACAAAACGGTTAAATCTGTAGAGTTGTGGAGGTGTACTCTTTTCTTTGATCGATACCAAGTTGTCTAACTGAACAAGTTCTCCATTATCCGCGCGCACGTAGAGCATTCTTAAATTGATCGGTTCATTTCTATCTTGAATCTGCATTTCTCCAATTACCTCGTACTGCTTGCCATTCATAATGAAATATCCAAAACGTTGGCCTGAGTAGGATAGCTGTAAGGTTCGTGCAATCTCTTGTACTGATACACCAATATTTCTTGCTTTTTGGCGATCAATTTCTACTTCAATTTCAGGCTTCGTAAATTTCAAGTTTACATCAGCAAAACTAAAAATCGGGCTTTGATTGGCCTGATTTAAGAATTCAGGGATCACTTCTTTGAGCTTATCAAGCGTTGGTGCTTGGATGACATATTGTACTGGAAGGCCAGCTCTTCTATCGCCTATGGACGGAGGCTGAGTTCCGAAGGCTCTTACAGCAGTATAATCCCTCAGTTTTCCCTGAACTTGATTGAAGATCTCTTGCTGAGACCTGGATCGCTCGCTCGCATCGGTTAGAATCAAGCGAAGAAAACCCGAATTAGTACTCGCTGTTCCAAAGCCAGGAGAAGTCACTGTAATGATTCCAGCTCTTTCTTCCTCCGGAATAAGCTGTATGAAATCTGTTGTCATTTCATTCAGTACATCATCCATATATCCGAAAGTAGCACCTTCTGGTCCAGATAAGTTGACTCGCATTTCCCCCCGATCCTCTATGGGAGATAGCTCAGTCGGGATAATCTGGAAAAATTGATAAATCCCTAAACTCATCAACAATATGATCACAAATGCACTCCATCTGATTTTCATGAAAGCATGTAAGGCAATGCTGTACTTTTCATTCAACCATTCGAATATAGGCTCGGTAAGGTTATAGAAGGCATTTTGCTTTTCTCGCTTTTTCAAAAGCTTTGAGCTCAGCATAGGCGTCATCGTCAAGGCTACAAATGAGGAGATAATGACTGCACCAGCTACAACTATTCCAAATTCCCTAAATAATCGGCCCGTCGTACCAGTCAAGAAAATTACCGGTAAGAATACAGCCGCAAGCGCAACAGTAGTTGCAATTACAGCAAAGAAGATTTCCTCAGCACCTTTTTCCGCGGCCTTATCAGGGTTTTCTCCTTTTTCAATACGAGAATAAATATTTTCCAACACTACAATGGCATCATCTACGACAAGACCAATGGATAATACAATACCCAAAAGTGTTAAAACGTTGATGGAAAAGCCCATCAAATACATGATAAAGAATACTCCGATAAGCGATATAGGGATGGTCAATACCGGGATAAAGGTAGTCCTCCAGTCTCGGAGGAATAAGAAAATGATCGATACCACCAATAAGAAGGCAATGAAAATAGTTTCTTGCACCTCTTTAATTGAGTTTCGGATAAATTTGGTGGAGTCAAAACCTATTCCCAGTTTGATATCTTCGGGTATATCTTTTTCAATGATTGCCAGTCTTTTGTAAAACTCATCTACGATCTCAATATTATTGGAACCGGGCAAAGGTACTAGCACGACCCCTACCATAGGGATCCCATCTCTTTTCAAAACAGTCCGTTCATTCAAGGCGGCTAACTCGGCTTTTCCTATATCTTGGAATCGAACAATGCTGTTCTGATCTTCTTTGATAATAAGATCATTGAATTCTTGCGGGGAGTTTAGACGGCTTTTGGTACGGACGGAAAGTTCAATTGAAGAACCCTCAATTCTTCCTGATGGAAGTTCTACGTTTTCTGTTTGTACTTTACTCAAGACATCAGACGGTGTGATTCCGTAAGAGGCCATCTTTAGAGGGTCTATGCGTAAGCGGATAGCGTAGCGCTTTTCCCCCCAAATCTGTACGGTGCTGACTCCAGGGATGGTTTGCAGCCTTTCTTTGAATACATTATTGGCTAAGTCCGAGAGCTCCATCAGATTCCTCTGATCACTTTGGACATTCAAGAATACAATTGGCTGGGAATCAGAATCGGCCTTAGACACTACGGGCGGTTCCGCATCAGGGGGTAACCTTCTGACGGCACCGGATACTTTATCTCGCACGTCATTCGCAGCAGCTTCTAGATCAGCCCCCACATCAAATTCTACCGTGATATTACTGGTTCCATCATTACTTGTGGACGTCAGAGATTTGATCCCCGCGATACCATTGATTGCCTCTTCCAGAGGTTCAGTGATCTGAGCTTCAATAACATCAGCATTTGCACCTACATAGGTGGTTCGTACATTGATGATCGGTGGATCCACACTTGGAAACTCACGGATTCCGAGAAAAGAGATACCGATAATTCCGAATAAAAGAATTGTCAATGACATCACAATTGCCAAGACAGGTCTTCTAATACTAATCGTTGATAAACTAGCCATGATTAGTTAATTTTTTTGTAATTGACAGGCATTCCACCTCGTACTTGCAAAACTCCCGTGGTCAAAACCAGGTCACCATTTTTTACACCATCCATTATCTGGACATAACTGTCCGTTCTTGTTCCGATCGTTACCTGCCGTTCTTCCACTTTGCTTTCGGCATTTACAATAAATACTTTGTATCCACTGAGTTCAGGGATAATGGCCTCCGAAGGCACCATTAATGCATCTTCATCTATTCCTAATACATACCGGATTCTAACAAACATTCCTGGAAGGAAGCGACGATTTTTGTTTGGACTCGTAGCACGAATCCTCAACGTACGTGTTCCTGTTTCAATGCTTGGCTCATAGGCATATACAGTGCCCTCTACATCTCCACCATCCGAATCGTTGGTAAAAAATATTTTCGATCCAAGTTGAACCCTGTTGGCGTAGCGCTCGGGGATCGAAAACTCAATTTTTACTGGATCAATGTTAACAATATTGGCGATAACATCTGCTGTTCCTATAACACTACCCTCAGAGATTTGTCTCAAACCGACTACTCCGTCAAATGGAGCTCTGATGATTGTCTTATTCAGCTGGGCTTCTACCAGTCGTAAATCTGCCAAGTTGGTATTGAACTGATTCAAAACGATGTCATACTCTTCTTGTGAAATCGCTTCTTTTTCAAGCAATTGCTTTTGTCTATTCTCCTGACTTTCAAAAAGTTTTTTGGTGTAAGACAGACGCTCGTACTGCGCTTTGAGTTCATCGTCGTTTAAGTAAAGCAAAGGCGTGCCTTTTTTAACAAACTCGCCTTCTTTAAAAGAAACCTTGGTTACCAAGCCTGGGATTTCAGGGCGAAGATTTACTGTTTCATTGGGGATAATGGTTCCCGTAATATTTAAATTATTTTCCAATCGCTCCGGTCGTAGTTCCACTACATTGACTGGTAACGGAGCTCCTTGGCCAGGTGCAGCGGCCGCAGGTCCGGCATTGCTAGTTTCCTTATCTTTACCAAAAAAGGTGTCTTTTCTTGGGTAAATAAAAATGACCGCAACCACAGCAGCGATCGCAATAGTTAAAATAATTTTGGTTTGTTTTTTCATTCTTAGCTAGTTCAAAGAACGTTGATGATAGGGTTGATTTAAGTTTTTTAAGAATTGAAGAGATAATTCGTTGAATTTTTCTGGTTGTTCTACATTGACCACATGCCCACAGTTATGGATGATTTTTAAAAATGCCGTACGGTGTTCTTTTACAATTTTTTTAACGGGTTCTAAAAACATGATATCCTCATCCCCCATAATGTATAAAGTAGGGATTTGAATATCTTTTTCCTTAAAATAGCGTAGCAAAGGATTGATATCCTTGGTGAGCTTAAACCATCGGATAAATTCTTTTTGGCACAAGCGCTTCGCCTCTCGTACAAATAGATTTCTGGACTCTGAGTGATTTTTACGGGGCATGATTACAAAAGCAAACAATTGATACAGCCACATGTATGGAAGAATGCTTTTGAAGGTATTTCCTAGAAAAACCAAGAGGCGAGAGGTAGGGTTTAACTGGGTTACAGCTCCAGCCATGACCATGGATTTCACCTTTTCAGGTGCTAATTCAGCTAGTTGCCGCGCAAGTATGGTGCCTAATGAAACCCCTATGACATGGGCAGGGGGGAGCTTTAAATGATCTAAAACTTCAATGATATCTTTTGTAACAGCAGGGAAGGTATACTTTTCCTTAAATAAATTTTTAAAAGAATTGGCAGATTTTCCGTGGCCTCTCAAGTCAATTAAGAGAAGATTGAATTCTTTTCTGAATTCTCGGATTTGTTTGTGCCAAACAGAAGATGAACCACCTGCCCCATGGATAAATACTACCCACTCCACGCTAGAAGCATGCTTGTATGTTTTATAATACAACATTCCTTTATTCATTGCTTTGCGGGTATAACTAGGACCTGATACAGAAAGTTATTAAATGGTAATTTACAGCCTTTTCCTATCCCTTGAAACATGCATGTTTATAGGTGGCAGGAATAAGATTTTAGTGGTTTCAATTTTTTGTTGAACCTGTTTTTTATGAGTAATAATCAAAATTGGACAGTTTGAGTTCATTTTTGGCAGATTTCAAATTGGCTATTTTTGAAATAATATTCTATTTATAGCTATTTTTTGGCAAACCATTAGAATAAATTATCAATAATAATCAAAATAGCGATTGACTATTTTGTGAAAATCTGTGATGGGTCTTGAAATGACTTAAACTCCAACGCATTGCCTGCCGGATCCAAGAAAAACATAGTAGCTTGCTCTCCAACTTCCCCTTGAAATCGAATATAGGGTTCGATGATAAATTGAATACCATGAGATTTAAGTTTATCAGCAAGCTCATGCCATTCCTCCCAAGGTAGGATTGCACCAAAATGCCTGACGGGAACGTATTTTCCATCCACCTCATTGGCTTGTGCTTGTGCAAGCTCTTCAGGTTTTACATGTGCGGAAAGTTGATGCCCGAAAAAGTTGAAGTCTATCCATTTGTCGGTACTTCTCCCGATGTCACATCCTAAAAGATTCCCATAAAAGGCTCTTGTTTCTTCGATATCCCGAATGGGAAATGCTAAATGAAATGGCTTGAATTGATTCATAATTCCTTATTTTTGACAAAAATCCGTTAAATTTTCCACTTATAAAAAGCACTTTTACAAATGAGTAAGAAAACTGTTTCATTGGTATTATCAAGTGGTGGGGCTCGGGGGATGGCTCATATTGGAGCTATCGAGGCGTTGGAAGAAGCAGGCTATGAGATTGTTTCCATCGCAGGCTGCTCTGCAGGAGCTTTGATCGGTGGTATCTATGCAACTGGGAATCTTCCAACATTTAAAGATTGGATTTGTAACTTGGATAGAGTAGATGTTTTTTCATTAATGGACTTCACCTTTTCCAGCCGTGGATTTATTAAGGGAGAGAAGGTTTTTGGGGAGTTAAAAAAACTTATTGAAGATTGTGATATAGAGTCCTTGCAGATACCTTTTTATTGCACAGCTGTAGAGATCCCAAGTGGGGAAGAAAGGGTTTTTCATTCAGGTAGTTTGTATGATGCCATTCGTGCGTCTGTATCTATTCCATCGGTTTTGACGCCAGCTAAAATTGGGAATCAAGAATATATTGATGGTGGTATTTTAAATCCTTTGCCATTTGATATAATTCCTGACAAGGAGTTGGGGGATCTTATGGTAGCTGTTGACCTCAATGGCCCCAAAGATACTTTTATGAAAATTGAAAAAATCAAATCAAAGGAATCGATTCAACTACCACGGTGGATGAAAGATTATAAAAAGAAATTCAGTAATTATTTCAAAGATGAAGCTAAAGAAGAAATACATAAAGGTATGGGCTTCGTCGATTTATTAAACTATTCTTTCGATCTGCTACAGGATAAATTGTCTGAGCTAGTTTTGGAAAAGCATAAAGTGGATATCCTCATAGAAATTTCCCGGGACCAAGCAGGTACCTTGGAATTTGAGAAGGCTGCTGAGCTTATTCAGATTGGGAAGGAAAAAATGAAAAACGCGATAGAAACATTTGAATATGGGAATTGAAGAGCTCAACCACTTGTTGGGAAATATTGATATTTATTTATTGGATCAAATCCTCAAAGGACGCTTTAAAAAAGAGATGAATATCTTGGATGTGGGCTGTGGAGAAGGAAGAAATTGCATTTATTTCTTGCGGGAAGGTTACAAGGTTTTCGGGATTGATCCGAATCCTACAGCTATTCAAATGGCAAGGGTCTACGCTCGAAGTATTCAGCCTGAGTACGATTTATTGCGTTTTCAGGAAGGGGATGCGCGTGAGATTCCTTTTCATCCCGCTGCATTTGATGCGGTTATTAGTTCGGCAGTACTTCATTTTGCAGATTCTGAAGAAGCGTTTATGCAGATGTTTGCGGAGCATTTGCGGGTGTTAAAGCCAGGAGGCTTATTTTTTCTTCGGATGTGTACAGACGCGGGGGGAATACTAGCCAAGGCTCCTCATTTAGGAGATGGAGTGTATGTATTGCCCGATGGATCAGAGCGATTCGTTCTCAAGGAAAATCTTTTGAACACGTTGTTGGAAACATTTCCGCTTTCATATGTGGAAGCTCCTAAATCAGTGTTGGTTCATGGGCAGCGTGCCATGGGAGTATTGGTGTTTGAGAAAGGGTATAGTTTTATTTAACCATCTCTCCCATAATTTTTGCTGATAACAAACACAAGGGAATCCCTCCTCCTGGATGTACACTCCCCCCTACAAAGTAGAGATTGTGGATATCAGAAGAAAAATTGGCATGTCGCATAAACGCTGCGTAACGATTATTGGAGCTGTTCCCATACAATGCGCCATTGGCAGAGGATGTTTTGGATTCAATGGTTCGTGGTTCTAAGACCTGCTCTACTTCAATTAATGGTTCTATGTCAGTTTGGAGAACCCGATTGATTTTTTGCATGATGGTTTTGCGCGCTTCGGCTATCATGTGATCCCAATCCTGTCCTTGGTTATTGGGGACATTGATCATGGTAAACCAATTCATACAGCCCACCGGTGCATCATCTTTTTTATACACAGAAGTGATATTGATGTACACGGTAGGGTCATGATAGATGCTTCCTTTGTTAAAAATGTGGTTAAACTCCTCCTGATAATCTTCACTGAATAAAATATTATGAAGATCCAGCTCTTGAAATTCCTTTTTGATACCCCAATAGAAAATCAAAGCAGAAGAGGATTTGGGTTGGTTGAGTAATTTTTCTGGTTGCTTTTGCTTGCGAAGGATAGTCTTGTAGGCATTGACCATGTCCATATTGTTGATGACAATATGTGCAGGATAGCTATTATCTGCTGTTTTCACCCCCTTGACCTGTTTTTTTTCTACTAAAATTTCTTCCACTTTGGTGTTAAAAACAAACTGCACACCTAAGTCTTGTGCGAGTTTGTATAGGCTATTGGTGATGTCAAACATGCCCTTGCGGGGAAAGTAGGCTCCAATGTTGAATTCCAAGTGGGGAATAATATTCAATGTCGCAGGTGTTTCGTAAGGGTTGGAACCATTATAGGTAGCGTAGCGATTGAAGAGTTGTACAGTTTTAGCTTGCTTGAATTGGGCTTGGTTGGCCTTGTGCATGGTGTTGAAAATACCTAGTTTCCCCAACTTCAGGTAGCATTTCAACGCCTGCGCATTGAGCCATGTTTCCCAGCGATGCAGGGAACGATGCATAAATAATGGTGCCAAATGCTCATAGATAAAAGAAGATGTATCTAAGGCTGTACGGATATTTTCTTTTGGTTCGCCAAGCTGTGTTTCCACTTCTGCTGCAAATTTTTCTAGGTCTGCATAGGCCTGCACCCGCTTGCCGTCTTCCCAAAAGTAGTGACAGGCCACGGGCAATTTGGTGTATTGAAAATAATCAGAAGGATTTTTACCTGCTAATCGGAATAATTCTTCTACTTGCTCCGGCAAGGTAAACAGTGAAGGGCCTGCATCAAACCGATAGCCTTCCAGTTGAAATTCTGATAATTTACCTCCTGGGTAGCTATTCGATTCTAACACTGTCACTTCAAAACCTTTACATGCCATTCTGATAGATGAGGCAATTCCTGCAATTCCAGCTCCGATTACGATTACTTTTTTCACTTCAATGCTTTTACTTGTCAAACACCATTACCCCATTGAAATGTTTATTGCTTTCCAGGCGAATCCACATCCCAGCGCTCAAAAATAAAAACCCTTTCCAATAAAAACTGGAAAGGGTTCATTTTTAAAAGCCTGACTTTAATCAGCACTTCTCAAATATTCTGCGGAAGCTACAAGCCTCACTCAAGCGTTGATGCAGGTCTGTAATGGCTACACGCTCTTGTTCGGTAGTGTCTCTGTGACGGATCGTAACCGTGTTGTCTTCCAGGGTCTGATGATCTACTGCGATACAGAAAGGAGTACCAATCAAGTCCTGACGGGTATAGCGTTTTCCTATGGAAGCAGCATCTTCATATACAATGTTGAAATCGTACTTCAACAAGTTGATGATTTCTTGGCCCTTTTCAGGCAGACCATCTTTTTTGGTCAATGGAAGAATGGCAGCTTTTACAGGTGCAATCGCAGGATGGAATTTTAAGTAAGTGCGCTCCTTTCCATCAACATTTTCATGCACATACGCATTGCACATGGTCATCAAAAACAGGCGGTCTGCACCGATGGAAGTTTCGATGACGTAAGGAATGTAGTTTTGATTGATTTCCGGGTCAAAATACTGCTGTTTCTTTTTGGAGTATTCCTGATGGCTCTTCAAGTCAAAGTCAGTTCTGGAATGTATACCCTCCACTTCTTTGAAACCAAATGGGAATTCAAACTCAATATCCATGGCCGCATTGGCATAGTGCGCCAGCTTCTCATGGTCATGTCTTCTTAATTTTTCTTCTGGTATACCCAAAGCCTTGTGCCACTGCATGCGGGTTGCAGCCCACTGCTTGTACCAATCTAGCTCGGAGC
This sequence comes from Mongoliitalea daihaiensis, assembly GCF_021596945.1. NCBI lineage: Bacteria > Pseudomonadati > Bacteroidota > Cytophagia > Cytophagales > Cyclobacteriaceae > Mongoliitalea > Mongoliitalea daihaiensis. The sequence goes on from NZ_CP063779.1 coordinate 1,817,193, forward strand.
CCGGGCGAACAAAGAATTGCATCTCCATTTGTTCAAATTCACGCATACGGAAAATGAATTGTCTAGCTACAATCTCGTTTCTAAAGGCCTTACCGATTTGTGCGATACCGAAGGGAACTTTCATTCGAGCGGTTTTCTGCACATTCAAGAAATTGACAAAAATACCTTGTGCTGTCTCAGGTCTCAAGTAGATGGTGGAAGCGTCCTCCGCTACAGAACCCACTTGGGTAGAAAACATCAAATTAAACTGACGAACTTCTGTCCAGTTGGTAGTACCGGACAAAGGGCATGTGATTCCCTCATTGATGATGAGTTCGCGAACACCAGTCAAATCCTCTGCTTCGAGTAAGCGAGCCATCGCATTTAATAAATTCTGCGCTCGCTCTTGATCTCCGCTTTTCTCATATTGAGCGGCCTTATCTTCGATCAACACATCGGCTCTGTAGCGTTTTTTGGAATCTTTGTTGTCGATCATGGGATCGTTGAAACTATCCACGTGACCAGAGGCTTTCCAAGTAGTTGGGTGCATAAAAATGGCCGAGTCTAACCCTACGATGTTATCGTTGAGTCGAGTCATCGTCTCCCACCAAAGACGCTTGAGGTTATTTTTTAATTCTACTCCGTACGGTCCAAAGTCATAGACCGCCTGAAGTCCATCGTAAATCTCAGAGGATGGATACACAAAGCCGTATTCTTTGGCATGTGCAATGATATCTTTCAATTGTGCGTTTTCCGCAGTTTGTTCGTTCTTTGCCATAGGGCGCAAAAATAAGTAAAATGACTGAATAGCAAGATAAAGGTCTTGCCTAATCCTCAAAAAATGGCATAAAAAAATCCTTTCATGTAGGAATGATGAAAGGATTTTATGAATTATTGACTGCGTTATTAATTAACGGAATGTATATTTAAGGCCAAGGCCTGCCCGTAAATAATTTCTCCGCTCATTGGGGAAAATTGGACTTGCTTCCATAGAGATGCCAATGTTTTTGGAATTGAATGGCTTTACCAATAGTCCGAGTGGAACCCCTAAGTAAAATCCATCTCTATCTCCCTCAGAACCGATATGGAATCCGGAGTAAAAGTTTACTTCATCCCTTTTGATAAAATTGTAGCCGAAGGTCCCTTCAATCCCTACATTTCTACCTGTAGACAGCCTGGCTTCTCCGAAGATCTGATTGTCAGGATCTGTTCCAATACTTGCAAAGGTAGCAGAACTCAAGCGCTGAATTCCGGCTGCAATCTGTGCCTGCGCCTGAATGGTCAGTCCACTTACGAAAAGGAATGTGAACACAAATAATTTTTTCATAAATTAAATAGTTGGTTTTTTGCTATAGTTGCAAATTCTAGACCAAACTATTCTATACCTATTCGCTGCCCGGTTCGGTTGCTTTCAAAAACAGCTTCAATAATTTTCAAAACCAAGATGGCTTCTTCCATTTTTACAAGTAATGATGCTTTTCCGTGAATAGCATCTGCAACATTTTGATAGAAAATACGGTAGTCGCCTCTTTCAGTAGGGTAAGACATTTGTGCGTGAGCTAAGTGTAATTGTCCCCACGCTTCTGCTGATTCTAATCCCCAGTTCGGACCTTCTGGTAAGCGCTCTTCTTTCAGGGCTTTTTCTTGCACATCCAAACCGTATTTGATGTAGCTGCCTTTTTCACCAAGGACAAGAAATTTCATCATCGGCACATTACTCATACAGGAAGCTGTCAGTCGGCAATGAATACCTGGGTAGTGTAGGGTGATGTCAAAAAAATCATCCGCAACGGCATTTTGGCGTTGCTTCAAAATTGTGGCCTGTACAGCGGTTGGTCTCCCAAACAATAGTACAGCCTGATCAATCAAATGCGTTCCCAGATCGTATGTGATCCCATTACCGGGCACTTCTTTTTCTCTCCAGTTATCGGCCAAATCAGGCCTGAATCGGTCAAAGTGGGATTCAAAATGAACAATCCTGCCCAAAGTGCCTTCTTGCAACAACTTCTGAACCGTGCGGATATCTCCATCCAATCGTCGGTTTTGGAATATGGAAAGTATGAGCCCCTTTTCTCGAGCTAAGCCATGTAATGTTTCTGCTTCGTGGGAATGGACGGTGACTGGTTTGTCTACAACCACATGCTTTCCTGCCTCCAATGCCATTTTCGCTTGGGAGTAATGAAATTCATTGGGGGTGACTATGACTAGTAAGTCAGCAGCATCCGCTTCTAAGAGTTTTTCTAAGCTCTTAAATACCTCAACTTCTGGATATTTTTCCTGAGAACGGGTGCTGTTTCGCTCTACCACCGCGGTTAACTGAAGCATGGGGCAAACACTGATCAACGGTGCATGAAATTTTTCACCCACTGAGCCAAAACCCACTAAACCAACTCTTATAACTGACATATATTGTTTATTGTAGGAAGTTAATGATGATGGCCACCCGGACCGTGTACGTGTCCATGATCAATTTCTTCCGGTTCAGCATCGCGGATAGAAACGATTTCACCTTTGAAATGTAAGTCAAAGCCAGCCAAGGGAGAATTGAAGTCCATATGCACCCCTTTATAGTCAATTTTGATGATTTCTCCCCGCAGCTGATTGCCCTGATCGTCTTGCATGGGGATAACTTTCCCTACCTTCAACAGGTCTTTTTGTTTTTGACCGTTTTCTTTGAAATTAGCTTTAGGGATGATGACTTTTTTATTTTCGTCGTAGTCTCCATATCCGTTTTCAAAATCGATGAATACATCGAATGAGTCGCCAACTTCTTTGCCTTCCAACGCATGCTCCAAAGCAGGCAGCACATGGCCTGTTCCGAATAAAAAGTAGAAGGGTTGGTCTTTGTCAACTTTTTCAAAGGACACCATACCAGTTTCCCCATCGTCTACATGCAGCTCGTAACTTACGGCTACAACTTTATTTTTTTCTATTTTCATGATGATGTGTTGAGAGTACAAGATTACTAAAATCTCGGTAGATAAGGAAATGGGGGATATTGGTTGATATCTTGATAATAAGAAATATCCCCTTGATTGAGATAATATAGAAATAAGAGTTGAAATAATCAGAGGAAGAGATATTATTGATATGGATGGATATTTTTTGATATTCTGCTATTGCTCTTTGAAAAGAAATAAGGTAGAAATGCAGATCAGACCCGGCAGGTTTTTAAAACCTGCCGGGTCTGATCACTGATAAATAGCTGTTTAATGTGTTTCATATTATTTGGAAACTATTGCGGAGATGACTGATTTAACCTAATCTTTGGAGATAATTTCCAACAAAGCCCATCAATAGGGTTGTGGTGTCAATCCTTCCCATTGAGAATTATCTCGAAATTATTTTGTTTGTCCCTAATAGGGGCGTTAGCACTACGGTCTTCGTAGAAAAATAGGGGTAGAATGGAATCAGAGGGGCGTCAGCCCTGATATCTAGGGGCTACTGCGTAAAATTTTAGATGTTGTGATTATTTCGTTTTGCATTGATCTTCATTGGAATAGTGACCAATGGACAAGACATCAGCGCTACGCGCTTCTTGTGCCACCATCAAAAATCCATGCTATGAAGATAACAGGGCTACGCCCCTTGCCCCCTTTTTTTTAATTGCAATATCATATAATCAAATTATTATCAATTATTTGGGTAAAAAAATAGGATTCCGAAAAGAATTGAGCTCTGCTTTAAGGTACAATTTCTACCAGGGGCGTTAGCCCTGCGGTCTTCGTAGAAAAATAGGGGTAGAATGGAATCAGAGGGGCGTCAGCCCTGATATCTAGGGGCTACTGCGTAAAATTTTAGATGTTGTGATTATTTCGTTTTGCATTGATTTTCATTGGAATAGTGACCAATGGACAAGACATCAGCGCTACGCGCCTCTCGTACCACCATCAAAAATCCATGCTATGAAGATAACAGGGCTACGCCCCTTGCCCCCTTTTTTTTAATTGCAATATCATATAATCAAATTATTATCAATTATTTGGGTAAAAAAATAGGATTCCGAAAAGAATTGAGCTCTGCTTTAAGGTACAATTTCTACCAGGGGCGTTAGCCCTGCGGTCTTCGTAGAAAAATAGGGGTAGAATGGAATCAGAGGGGCGTCAGCCCTGATATCTTGGAGCTACTGCGTAAAATTTTAGATGTTGTGATTATTTCGTTTTGCATTGATCTTCATTGGAATAGTGATCAATGGACAAGACATCAGCGCTACGCGCTTCTCGTACCACCATCAAAAATCCATGCTATGAAGACAACAGGGCTATGCCCGTTGCTTGAAACCCTCATGGAATGATGAAAATTGATTTGCGCCTCATCACCTCTGCCAAAAACCTACTTGTCTACACTGCGAATTTAATTCTCTTTTTTCCCTATCAAAAACACACTATATTCATCCATGAAAATTTGGCAACCAACTGCGTCTCAAAAGACCAAATTTATGCTTTATCAAGTTGGGAAGGGGTTTTTCTTTCTTGGGATCTTGGTAGGGATATTTTTTATACTTCGACATCTGATTGGTCCAGAGACGAGAGAAGAATGGTTTGGTGCGATTTACAATAATCCGACTTTGGTGATGCTGGTTTTTGTTACTTCCGAACATCTTTTTGGTATAGTTCCACCCGAGATCTTCATGCTTTGGGCATTGGAGACCAAAAGTTTGGGACCCTATTATTTAGCCATTCTCGTGTTATCCGTCATCTCCTACGGGGCTGGGTGGATCAATTTTAACTTAGGAAGAGCAATTTCCAAGCGCTATGATTTAGAGCATGCAAATAACCGATTTATCCGAAAAAATCTTGCACTCATCAAAGAATATGGAGCTTACATGGTAATTGTGGCCTCGATCAGCCCATTGCCATTTTCAGCAATTGCACTTTTAGCTGGTTCCAGCGGCATTTCTCAAAAAAAATACTTGCTCAACAGTCTTTTCAGGATCCTGCGTTTTTTCGTCTATGCCTATGTGCTTTATAAAATCCAACAGTAATTTCACCAACAAATTACCAATTCATGTGTTGAATGGGTAACTTTGCCCGTTATGAATGCTACCATTGCTACTCCTGTAGATCAGATCGATCAGTTAGATCCCAAAGAATATATCATTATCAAAAATGCCCGCGTCAATAACTTGAAGGGGGTAAGTTTGGCAATTCCCCGAAATAAATTGGTGGTAGTGACTGGACTATCTGGTTCAGGTAAATCATCCCTTGCCTTTGACACCTTATTTGCCGAAGGACAGCGGATGTACGTAGAGTCTTTGAGTTCTTATGCTCGACAATTTTTGGGCAGAATGGAAAAGCCTGACGTGGAGTACATCAAAGGAGTCTCTCCCGCCATCGCTATCCAACAAAAGGTCACGACTAAAAATCCTCGCTCTACTGTCGGTACTACCACAGAAATCTACGATTACCTCAAATTACTTTTCAGTAGAATAGGCAAAACCATCTCCCCAATCAGCGGTGATGAAGTCAAACACCATACTGTGACTGATGTAGTGGACTTTGTCTTAAGTTTTGAAGAAGGTCAAAAGGTGATGATTTCCTGTCCTTTGCAGATCCCTTTTGGGCGTACCTTGGCGCAAGAATTGGAATTGCTCCTTCAGAAAGGTTATACTCGAATTTTGATCGATGGAGAGGCGTATTTTGTAGAGGACTTACTTGAAAATAAGGATATTCCTAAAGGAACTATTGATATCTTGATCGACCGAGCCTCGGTCAAAAAGGAGGATGAAGACAACCAATTCAGAATTGCTGATTCGGTGCAGACAGCTTTTTTTGAGGGGCATGGAGAATGTACGATCACGGTGCCAGGGGAAGTCACCCGCACCTTTTCTGATAAATTTGAATTGGATGGAATGGGATTCGAGTTGCCTTCGGTTAACTTTTTTTCCTTCAATAATCCTTATGGAGCTTGTAAAACCTGCGAAGGCTTTGGCTCAGTATTGGGTATTGATCCCGATTTGGTGATCCCTGATAAAAGCATGTCCGTGTTTGAAGGCGCCATTGCACCGTGGAGAGGAGAAAGCACAGGCAAATGGTTGGAGCCTTTAGTGAAAAAAGGCATCTACTTTGATTTTCCTATCCATCGTGCATATGAAGATCTCAGTCCAGCAGAAAAGGAATTACTTTGGACCGGAAATTCACACTTTAAAGGGCTGAATGCATTCTTCGAAGATTTGGAGTCCAAAACTCATAAAATCCAGTATCGCGTGATGCTTTCCCGGTTTAGAGGAAGAACTACCTGTCCGGATTGTAGAGGAACACGCTTACGAAAGGATGCTTCCTATGTGAAAATCGGAGGTAAATCAATTACCGATTTGGTCCTGTTGCCGATAGAAAAGGTTTATGCTTTCTTCCAGCAATTGGAAATGACTCCTCAGGAAGAAAAAGTAGCCAAAAGATTACTAAAAGAAATTTCCAACAGACTGGAATATATTGACAAAGTTGGTTTAGGCTATCTTACCTTAAACCGCCTCACCTCTTCTTTATCCGGTGGGGAGTATCAACGAATTAAACTAGCCACTTCCTTGGGTTCTGCACTAGTAGGTTCCATGTATATTTTGGATGAACCAAGCATTGGGCTACATCCGAGAGATACCGATCGACTGATCGAAGTACTGAAGACACTGAGAGATTTAGGCAACACGGTTATAGTCGTGGAGCATGAGGAAAAAATCATGCGTGCCGCAGATCAAATCATTGATATCGGTCCTGATGCTGGGGTGTTGGGAGGTGAACTTGTTTTTCAAGGAAATCTGCAGGAGTTGCTTTCCAGTGCTCAAACCCATACCGCTAGGTATTTGAAAGGAGAGGAGAAAATTCTCGACAAACTAAATCCGCGAAAGTGGAAAGATTTTATTTTGGTCAAAGGTGCCCGAGAAAACAACCTGAAAAATTTACAAGTGAAATTCCCTCTGAATACCCTAACCGTGGTGACAGGTGTTTCTGGTTCGGGAAAATCCACGCTTATAAAAAAAGTACTATATCCTGCTTTGGGTAAAACCTTGGGGACCGTATTGGAAGAAACGGGTAAGTTTGATAAGCTGGAGGGCGATCACAAGAAAATCACCCAAGTGGAATTTGTTGACCAAAATCCTATAGGTAAATCCAGTCGTTCCAATCCAGTAACCTATGTCAAGGCTTATGACGCTGTGCGGGCGCTATTTGCAGATCAGCCTTTGGCCAAGCAGCGAGGGTATAAGCCTGCCTTTTTCTCTTTCAATGTGGATGGAGGGAGATGCGAGGCTTGTCAGGGAGAGGGCACTGTGACGGTTGAAATGCAGTTTATGGCCGATATTCACCTGACTTGTGAGAGCTGCAAAGGCAAACGATTTAAGAATGAAATCTTGGATATCAAGTATCAGGATAAAGATATTTCGGATGTATTGGCGATGACCATCGATGAAGCAATGGATTTTTTCAAAGGAAAAACACAAATCATCAACCGCTTACAACCTTTACAGGAAGTAGGATTGGGTTATGTGGGGATGGGGCAGTCTTCCAATACGCTCTCGGGCGGGGAAGCCCAACGGGTAAAATTAGCCTCGTTTCTTGGAAAAGGTGGAACGAAGGCGGGAGACCATATCCTCTTTGTTTTTGATGAGCCTACTACGGGGCTTCATTTTCATGATATCCGCAAACTTTTGCATTCCATCCAAGCCTTAATCGATCAAGGGCACTCGGTAATCATTATCGAGCACAATACGGAAGTCATTCAAGCGGCTGATTGGGTCATTGATTTAGGTCCTGAAGGAGGAGAGCGTGGTGGTAATCTTTGCTTCGAAGGAACACCCGAGGCTATGCTAACCGCCCAAGACAATTACACAGCGCACTACTTGCGAGAGACCATCAATTTTGATCGCTGATGGAATTTAACCTTCAATATGCCTTTGAGCTTTTAGGAACCTTTGTGTTTGCCATCTCTGGAGCATTGGCTGTTCGGGATAAAGAGCATGATGTATTTGGGGCTGGATTTACGGGCTTTATAACGGCCATTGGTGGAGGTAGCTTGAGGGATATGTTATTGGGTGCTTATCCATTGGTGTGGGTAGGGGACATTTGGGTATTATATGCGATTTTGGCGGGAGTCCTGACAGCATTTATCTTCCCAAGTATCATGTTGAAGCTTCGAAAAACCATGTTTTTGTTTGATACCTTGGGAATCGCACTTTTCACAGTACTCGGCGTTGAAAAAGCGCTTTCGTTGGGGGTTAGGCCAGAGATTGCAGCTATTATGGGGATGTTTTCTGCTGTGATGGGAGGGGTTATACGGGATACTTTAGTCAATGAAATCCCCATTTTATTCCGAAAAGAAGTGTATGCCTCCGCATGTTTGGCAGGGGCGATTTTGTATCTGATTTTGAATTATGTGGGAATTGAGCGGGATTGGAATTTGATTATTTCAGGGTCGTTGATTTTTACCATCCGGATCTTAGCAGTGAAGTTTAAGTTAAGCTTGCCGAGACTGGATTAGGGGCTCGCGGAAGGCGCGGAATCCACGGAAAGACGGGAAAATTGAACCTTTGAGGTCTTCTAGACCTCGAAGGTTTTATGTCCACGGATTACACGAATAACACTAATGTTTTTTTGGCTCGCGGAAGAAGCGGAATCCGCAGAAAGAAAGGGAAATTGAACCTTTGAGGTCTTCTAGACCTCGAAGGTTTGCCACGGATGCACGAATGTTCACCAATAGTTCTTGCGGAATTGGCAGTGTACACTGAAAAAGTTTAGAAATCAAACATCTAGGGGCGTAGCCTTATGATCTTCGTAGAAATTGATATAGAAGGAGAACTAGAGGGGCGTAGCGCTGATGTCTTGTCCGGCTAGATGATTTTTAGACACGGATTTAAATGTTGATTTGCAAGGATTTACACAGATGGTTTGCTGTCGCAAATTTGGGCTCGCAGAATGCGCGGAATCCGCAGAAAGAAAGGGAAATTGAACCTTTGAGGTCTTTCGCTCTTCGTAGATTTTGTGCTCAAAGAGACTTTTTTAAGCCTAATGACTTAAATAGTCTACAAAAAAAGATAAAAGATTTTTTGGTGCGATGATATCGAATCTATATTTTTTTAATACTTTACTTAAAATGAAGGGTATAAGGATACAGCTTTTGATTGTTTTTGTGATGCTTTTGGCTTCTTGTAAAAAGGCTGAGGTATCAGGGTTATTGACTATTGACGTTACTAAAAATACTGAAAAAGAGCTTGCATTGAGTGATATTTCAGCATCAGTCATTAAAATATCGCTTGAAAATCATGAAGATGCGTTGATCACAACTATTAAGGAAGTGGTAACGATTGATTCCTATTTTGTTGTCATTACATATGATTCCAGAATATTAATTTTCGACCAAGATGGGCTTTTTGTAAATGCTGTAGGGAAAAAAGGGGAAGGTCCTGGTGAACATAGATTTATTTCGGCTTTTGCCAAGGATGAGGATTCAAGAAAATTTTATGTGGTATCTTCTAAAAAAGTATTGGTGTACAGTTTCGATTTTCAACTGATAGATGAATTTACTTTGGATTACTATATCAGCAATTTATCTATTCAAAATAACAACATTTATGTTGTTTCGAATGCCTATGAAATACCAGTGGAGGAGGGGTATGCGACTGAGACATCCCTCTACGTTTTGGACAAAAATTTTGCTAGTTTGGATACAATTCCACTAAGGAGGGTGGTGAGAAAAGACAGGCAAGCAAGTATTTTGGGCTATAACAAATTTATTAGTACAGATGGATTAAATACGTTTATCTATGCTCCAGTAGCTACAAATGAGGGTTTTTTACGGGATACAATTTTTCAACTTGCAGCTAATACGGTAGTTCCTTACGCTAAATTACGTTTTGCTGAGCCACATGTAGATGAGAAGGGTATCAAAAAATATTGGATTGCCAATATTTTTTCAACAGCCAACTATTTGGGTGCTCACTATTATAAGGAGGCTAACGATATTCATTTTTTTTTTATGACAGAAATACCTCAAAGGGATTTAATTTCAAAGGTGGGCCGTTGGATGATGAAGGGGATGTGGTTGTCCTTAATTTGCTAGATGCCAGTACTGATACATTTTACTATGTGAAGACAGATACTTATGCTGATGTGGCAAATGAAGAACAAAACCCAATTATCGGAATCGTGAAATTGAAGTAATTTATTGACTATTGGGATATTTTTGGCTCGCGGAAGGCGCAGAATCCACGGAAAGGAAGGGGAATTGAACCTTTGAGGTCTTGGAGACCTTGAAGGTTTGCCACTGATGCAGGAAAGTTCACCAATAGTTCTCGCAGAATTTGGACTCGACACTGAAAATAGTTTAATAATCAATCATCTTGGGAAGTAGCCTCATAATTTTAATAGAAATGGATATTGATGGTTGACTAGGGGAGGGGATTGCTGCTATCTTGTCAAGCTAGATGATTGTTTGACACAGATTTAAATGTTGATATTCACAGATTAACACAGATGGGTTTGCTGTCGCAAACTTGGGCTCGCGGAAGGCGCAGAATCCACGGAAAGGAAGGGGAATTGAACCTTTGAGGTCTAGGAGGCCTCGAAGGTTTGCCACTGATGTAGGAATGTTAACCAATAGTTCTCGCAGAATTTGCGCTTGACACTGGAAAAAGTTTAAAATTCAAGCATCTTGGGAAGTAGCCAAATGATTTTAACTGAAATCGATATTGAACTAAGGGAAAGGATTGCTGCTATCTTGTCTAGCTAGATGATTTTTTGACACAGATTTAAATGTTGATATTCACAGATTAACACAGATGGGTTTGCTGTCGCAAACTTGGGCTTGCGGGAGGCGCAGAATCCACAGAAAGGGGATTGAATCTTCGAGGTCTGCAAGACCTCGAAGATTCAGGGACAGCCTGAGGATATATCAATTTTTAAGTGGACGCTTATAAATTCAGTTTGATTCTTCGAAATGCTAATTCATCATCCACATTCAAATAGGACCAAATCATTCCGTCTTTTACAAATGCACTGTGAGGGGTGAAGTCGAGTTTTTCCAAATAGGACTCTCCTATGAGCTCGAGGTTTTCGTTTAAGACAGTCAGGTAAACGCGGTTTTTGAATTTGGGAGAATCCTCAACATCTGGTGAATAAGAGGGGTTTTTATCGGAGGTGTATGAAAAGCGATAGAATACCTTTTTTTCCTCATCCCAAATGGGTGCTAGAAAATTGATTTCTTCATAAATCGTTTCTCGTAGTTCTTCCATTGCCTTTTCGGTTTCCACTTCATCGGGATACCCTCCTTTTTTTCGGGATTTGGTGAGGGTGGGGGTGTAGCTTACTTGCCGTATACTATCGGAGTCCATATCCAATACATACAAGTCAGCATAGGAGGAATTACTGAAAATGGCTCGAGAACCTACTCTTCGGAGGTTTTTATCCGAACCTGTAATAGATACCATCATATCTCCTCGCAGGATAATTTTGTAATCCGGGAGTTCTTCGATGCCTGGAAATGTGAGTTTCTTAATGGTTTTCTTATTAAAATCAGTTTTCACCAAGTCGAAGGTGCCGGCCATCCAATTATTCATTAAGCCCACCATCATAGAACCATTTTCTAAGATAATTGGCTTGGAGTCATAATCTCTTCCTACGTCCAAGCTATCCCCAGTAAATTCTTCAGATTTGATGCGCAAATCTTGGAGTTTCTTTCCATCCTTGGAAAATAATCCACGACTACCAAAACCACCAATCACGAAATTATTATCGACAAGAGCCAACACATTGATAAAAGTATTGCCAACGCCGTCAGGGCCTTCTTTTTCAAATGGGTACTGATTCCGTAATTCCAGGGCATTTAAATCTATTTCATTGACTTTATTTTGGTCAGGATCCCATAGATACAAGAATTGTTTGTCGGGAGTCATATCTGAGACAAAGAGTCCGTATTTTAAATTCAAGATCTCCTCTCCTGGATCAACCATGACCGTATCGACGGAAAAGCTTATAGAAGAATAATCAATTTTTTGTTCTGATTCTTTGCTTCCGCAAGAAAAAAGAACCCAACTGGCTAAAAAGCAAATGAATAGTAATCTCATAGTCCTAAATTTAGTTCGAAAACTAGAGATTTATCAATAATTTTCCAACAATTGGTCTTGTTAAAAAAACTAATTCGGCTGAGGGTTCACGCAACGGTCGCACCGAACAACGTCACGAGTGCAAGAAGATGCAAAATTAGCTTGGGTGAAAGACCATCCTAATGATAGGTTCAAAAATAGAAATAAAAATAAGTAGCTATTTATCAACGAGAAAGACCCGGCAGGTTTTTAAAACCTGCCAGGTCTTTTCCACGCATGAATTAATATCTCTCTCCCATTTATTTCTACCATATTTCAACTTTATTTCCACCTTATTTCAATCCTCTGGGGATAACCAGTATCAAAAAATATCGATCAATATCAACAAATATCTACCAATATCCCACTCTCCCAATTATTTCTACTTTATTTCCACCTTATTTCATTTTGTAAACGAAATATCTCAATTAATATCAACTAATATCCACTAATATCCCTATTACACTTTCCACCCCCTCGTCATCTCTTTCTTACCCGGAGGTCCTGGCAGGGTTTCTACTTGGAGTCCAAGTTCTTTTAGATCACGTTTCAGTTGGCCTTTGGCACAATAGGTTACGAGTATACCTCCTGGATTGAGGGTATCAACGGCTTTGGAAAGCATCTCTTTTGTCCAAAGCTCAGGTTGTTTGTTGGGGGCGAAAGCATCGTAAAAAATCACATCGCTAGGATATAAAACAGCCTCTTCCAAGGTTACTTCATCCTTTTTCATATTGAAATATTCGCTCACAATATCTCCATGATTCCATTTAGTTTCGTGCAATACTTGAAAAAATGGTGCATAATGATAAATGCTATCATCAACCTCTGTATAATTCAGTTGTTTGAAGATTTCCTCCTGCAAAGGAAAAGGCTCTATTGTATGATAGAGTACCGGAACTTTGTATTGTTCTGCCCAAACCAAACTCAACCAAGCATTCAAACCAGTACCAAAACCCACTTCGAAAATTCGAATAGGGAATTTGTTGGGGTTGCGCATGTACCACGCTTCTAGGCCATAGAGCATAAAGACATGTACAGATTCCCTGTAGGCTCCATGAAAGGAGTGGTAGGTTTCATTGATCTCTGGTACAAACAAGGAATGTGAACCGTCTTCTGTGGTGATGATTTTTACCTTCCTGCTCATGTCACTTTTTGTAAATCAGTGCTACACAATAGGCTGACACGCCTTCCTCCCTGCCTACAAAGCCTAATTGCTCCGTAGTAGTGGCTTTGATGGAGATGGCCCCTTCTTCTAGACCCATGACCTCTGCTAGACATGATTTCATAGTTGGGATATGGGGATTTAATTTGGGTACTTGTAAGCAAACGGTTGTATCAATATTTCCGATTTCATAACCTGCATCACGAAGGAGCTTCATCACTTCTCGCAACAGGATTTTACTATCTATTCCTTTGTATTTGGGATCTTTGTCTGAAAAATGAAAGCCAATATCCCGCATGTTGGCTGCGCCTAAAAGTGCGTCACAGATGACATGAATCAATACGTCTGCATCTGAATGGCCTACAGCTCCCTTTTCGTGTTCCAATTTGATACCACCCAACCAAAAGTCATATTCTTCTCTCAGTTGATGTACATCATAGCCAAATCCTATTCTAAAATTCATATGATATTTAATGCTTTATGAAATTGCTTTGTAATAAACTGTGGAGGCGTTATCCTCTCCTAATAGTGTATGTCCCCAGTTCAAAATGTCTTGGGAAGGGATAGCTCTTTTCTTTTCGTATTCTGTTTGGTAAAGATTCACATCTCCCAAGTGTGCATAGTAGGCCAAACTCATAGCCCTATTCAATAACTGAACAGATTCATACGTCTTCATAGCTTCCGCCTGATTTTTTACTTTTTGAAGGATGGTTTCTTCAATGGGTTTTTGCAAAAACTGTTTGACAACTTCATCCAAAGCTTTTTCTCCTTCTTCAGCAGTTTTTCCTTTTTCCAGTTTCCCAGAAAAAACCAACAAGCCAGGATCCACTGTGCCCAAAATATAAGCTCCTATTGAAGCGAATATATCTGAATTTTTGACCAAGGTTTGCTCTAGCAAAGAAGATCGTCCGAAGCCAATGATATCTGTAATCAAATCTGCCTCTAAGTAGCCTTCTTGAAGTTTAGCAGGCATATGATATGCTTTATATAAAGCATCTGTGGGCACATCTGCTTCAATAACTCTTGTTTTTTTACCTCTTTGCGGAAGTTCTCTCGGAATACCAAGACGCTGAATGCTGCCTTTCGGAATGCCACTAAACCATTTTTCAGACAGTTTTTGTACTTGGTCCGTCGTTACATCGCCTGCTACTACCAACACGGCATTATCAGGGCGATAATGGGTCCAGTAAAATTCTTCTACGTCTTCCTTTTGGTAATTGACAATATCTTCGATGGTTCTACCAATGGTTGGCCATTGATACGGATGGGTCTCATAAGCCAAGGCCCGCATGTGATGAAAGGCATCCCCATAGGGCTGATTCAAGTAGCGCTGCTTAAATTCTTCAATTACTACTTTTCGCTGGGTTTCGATGGTTTTTTCCTGTGGATTGAGGTACATCATCCGATCGGATTCGAGCCAAAAAGCGGTCTCCAAATTCACTGCAGGCAGTGTCATGTAATAGTTGGTGATGTCCGTGTTGGTAAAGGCATTGCAGCTGCCACCTACTTTTTCCAAGGCTGTATCAAAGCTTGGGACATGTTGTGAGCCCCCAAACATCAAGTGTTCGAAGTAGTGGGCTAAACCTGTTTTTCCGGATACTTCATTTCTTGAACCGACTTTGTATAGCATGTTGAAGACGGCAATTTTTGTACTCGGATCCCGATGTACCAGTACCTGAAGTCCATTGTCTAAGAAAAACTGTTCGTATGTGATCATTACTTGTTGCCAAAATTGAAGAGATACGATAGGAGCGCTATCGTAAAAATGCCAAGACGGCCCACGATAAGCTACGCTCACCATGGGCCTGCCAAAGCTAAGAAATAAATAGAATTTTTATGGGATTTGTTTAGGAAATGGGTTCTCCCTGATAGCCTGCCTTCTTCAAGGCTTCCACTACTTCCAAAGCAGAAGCATCACCTTCCACCGTAAGGATTCGATCGGGGTTCTTAAGGTCTACAGACCATTCGATGTTGCTTAGTTTTTCCATTTCCGGTGTGATGGCAGCTACACAAGCCCCACATTTCACATTTGTTTTTAATTGAATCATAGTTTTTGTTTTTTAGGTCCACTAATTTCACGAATGACATGAAGTTTTATTTTATATTGATTATTTTTAATAACCTGATTTACTTCTTTTTGCATTTTCCAGAATCATTTATTTGCATGGCTCATGGATGTTCACGATATTTTTTAAGTCCACAGATTTCTCAGATTAGCACAGAACTTATCTCGTCCTGGAATTACTTGAGACTTTCTTAAGAATAATTTTCTTATTTACATGCCACCAATATATCGCCGAACCTGTCTATTACAGGTAGAGGCATATTTCAATTTTATCTCGTGTTAGCATATTTCACTAGTATCTCGCTTCTCGCTTCTCGCTTCATCCTTCATCTTTTCACCTTCACCCAATACCTCTAATCCTAAGGCTATTTGTCACCACTGATACCGAACTCAAGGCCATGGCTGCCCCTGCAAGCATGGGATTGAGGAGAAAGCCAAAGAATGGATATAACAAGCCTGCGGCAACAGGAATTCCAATGATATTGTAGATAAATGCCCAAAAGAGATTTT
Organism: Mongoliitalea daihaiensis; assembly: GCF_021596945.1. Classification (NCBI taxonomy): domain Bacteria; kingdom Pseudomonadati; phylum Bacteroidota; class Cytophagia; order Cytophagales; family Cyclobacteriaceae; genus Mongoliitalea; species Mongoliitalea daihaiensis. The sequence goes on from NZ_CP063779.1 coordinate 1,832,976, forward strand.
GACGGATGATGCGAACCGTCTTTTTGGTCAACTGCAAGGCTGTCGGGATGCTGCTTAAATCTCCATGTATCAAAGTGATAGCGGCAACTTCTTTGGCTAAATCAGAGCCTTTTCCCATGGCTATAGAAACATCCGCCAAACTCAAGGCTTCTGAGTCGTTGATCCCATCCCCAACCATGGCCACTTTTTTGCCTTTGCTTTTCAATTGTTTGATGTATTCGCCTTTTTCATGAGGAAGTACTCCCGATTGAATGTAAAGGATACCTACTTCTTCCCCGACTGCTTGGGCTGTATTGGCTTGGTCTCCTGTGAGCATGTGGACTTCCAATCCGGAGGCTTGCATGGCTTCAATAGCAACTTTACTGGTTGATTTGATACGATCCTGAATTGCAAAACAAGCGATTACTTGCTCATCTTTGCTGGCATAAATCAAGCTTGCGGTAGGGTAAGTTTGTTCTAAATTCTGAATTGCGCCTGTGATACTTTTAGATTCACCACCCCCCCACGCTTGATTACCTATTTTATATGTATGATCGTTTGTTTTTCCAATCAAGCCTTTACCCGTGATACTATCAAACGAATTAAGTGGAATGCTCTCCATTTCTTGCAAATGCTCTACCAATGCTATGGCAAGCGGATGTTCGCTGTAGGTTTCTAGTGTATAAATGGCTTGTTTGTCCTGTTTGCTTGCTTCTTTAGCCCACCAGCTTCCAGCCACATGAGGTTTCCCTTCGGTAATCGTACCGGTTTTATCCAAAACCAGTGTGTCAATCTGAGTTCCTTTTTCCAAGGTCTCAGCATCTTTGATTAAAATCCCTAGTTGGGCAGCTTTACCCATGGCGGCTGTAATAGCAGTAGGGGTTGCCAAACCCAAAGCACAAGGACATGCAATGACCAAGACGGTGATAAATGCCAACATGCCTCTCAGCCATGAATCGTCTACCCCGGAAAATCCCCAGATCAAAAAGCTGAGGAGGGCAATCCCCATTACCGTAGGAACAAAAATACTAGCTACTTTGTCTACCAATTTTTGCACAGGAGCCTTGGATGCTTGGGCATTTTTTACGCTTTCAATGATGGTAGCCAATAAGGTTGATTTTCCTACAGCCGTGGATTCAAAAATAAAGCTTCCTTGTTGATTGATAGTCCCTGCAAAAACCTGGTCGTTGATATTCCGGAGGACTGGGACAGGTTCACCTGTTAACATGCTTTGGTCCACATACGAGCTTCCGTTGGTTACCACTCCGTCTACAGGGATGGTTTGCCCAGGCTTGATGCGGATGAAATCTCCTTTTTGGACTTCTTCAATGGAGCATTCCATCTCTTTTCCATCTTTTACTAAGGTGACCATCTTAGGTTGTAAATCCATCAATTGACGGATAGCTTGCCCAGTTCCTGCTTTGGCTGATGCTTCCATGGTTTTACCCAACAGAATAAAGAAGATGATGACTGCTGCTGCTTCAAAATATACATGTGCATCTAAACCACGGCTATTTAAAAATGTGGGGTAGAAAGTATTAAAGGTGCTATACACATAGGCTATTCCCGTACTCAGTGCTACCAAGGTGTCCATATTCACTTGGCGCACGCGGGCTAACTTATATGCATGGGTGAAAAACTGTCTGCCAAAGACCAATAAAATAGGGGTAGTCAGTAACCACATTATCCAATTTGCGAAAGGCCAGTGCATACCAAACATGCCAATGACAAATACAGGAAAGGCCAATACTCCAGCCATTATGGTATTTTTTTTTAGCTGTTCAAAAGCATTCTGATGCATTTTTTCCAGATCTTCCCGAAGTATGTCATCAATTAATAACTCGTAGCCCGCCTCATCCACCGAATCACGTAAGCTTTCTAAGCTAACCTTGTCCTCTTCCCATTCCACCCAAGCAGCATGATTGGCATAATTCACTTGAACACTTTTTACTCCTGCCTGCTTCTGCAGTGTTTTTTCTACACTGAGGGCGCAGGCGGCACAACTCATACCCATAACCGGTATTTCTTGTTTCTTCATCAATCGATCATTCATCTTACAAAAATAAGACATGTAAAGCTCAAGAGATTTATATAATTTTGGATATTATTAAACACTAGGCATGCCACTCTTGTAAAATCTCGGATTGCCCGAACTTTGTGAGGGAGTAAAAAGTTTTATCCATTAGTATTTAAAAACCAGACATCATCCAATCACTAATTCCATGAAGAAAGCCACGGTTGAGCCTTCCTGTACAGGTCAGTTCTCACAACTTTTTTTGGATTACCTTGCTCAAAAACCTGAATTAAAGCCATTTTACAGTTTTTTTCCTAGCCTAGAAAACTTTTCATCGCTTATCCAGCAAAAAAACTTTTCCCAAGACAAGCGAGATGTCTTGGCAGATGTGCTTCATCGGCAGTATCAAGGAATAGCTACGAGTGAACTTACCCTCAGTCAAATAGAATCCTTGCGTTCCAAGAAAACTTTTACCGTAATCACTGGGCATCAATTGAATTTATTTACCGGGCCCCTTTACTTCATTTACAAAATTGTCACGACAATCAATCTAGCAGAGCAGCTCAAAAAAGCCTATCCAGAGTATCATTTTGTGCCTGTTTATTGGCTGGCATCGGAGGATCATGACTTTGATGAAATCAATTACTTTAAGTTGGATGGCAAAAAATACCAGTGGAATTCTGATCAAACTGGTTCTGTGGGAGATTTTCAATTGGATGAGACTTTTAAAAATTTCTTTAAAACCGTTTCTCACTTCGCTCCAGAATTTTTTAAAGATGCTTATTTAGGTTCCCAAACCCTTGCAGAGGCTGGAAGAAAATATGTCCATCATTTATTTGGGGAAAAAGGGCTTTTGATTGTAGATGGGAAAGAGGCTTCATTGCGCAGTTTTTTTCATAAGGTTATAGTGGATGATTTGACCAACCATACCGCCTACCAAAAATCGACTGAGCAAACCGCAAAACTGGAAACGTTAGGGTATAAATCGCAGATTTTCCCACGAGAGATCAATTTCTTCTACACTGACAAGGGACTCCGGGAAAGAATTGAGCAGGTAGAAGATTTCTACCATGTATTGAATACCGATCTTAAGTTTACGCAAGAAGAAATCCTTCGAGTAGTAGCAGAGTCCCCTGAAAAGTTTAGCCCCAATGTAGTCTTACGCCCGCTGTATCAAGAAATGATATTACCCAATCTAGCTTACATCGGAGGGCCCGCTGAAATGGTGTATTGGTTGCAGTTGAAGACAGTTTTTGATCATTTTGAAGAAGCTTTCCCTGCAGTGATGCCGAGAAATTTTGCAGCTGTGTTGGATGCGAAAATTATAAAGAAAAAAGAAAAATTGGGTTTATCTGAAGCTGATCTATTTCAGTCAGTGATTGATTGGAAAAAGCAATACATCCTAAATCATGCGCAGACAGATATTTTTTTAGAGAAAGAGCGAGCTGAGTTAAAAACAATTTTTGAGCAGGCGCGTGATACTGCGGTTACCTTGGATCAGACCTTGCATGCTTCTTTTGAAGCTGCGCGTGTGCGTGCTTTGAAAATCATGGATCAGATGTCTACCAAGCTGCGGAAGGCTGAAGAGCGGAAGCATGCACAGGAAATCCGAATGCGAGAAGACATAGCCGCTCATATGTATCCCGGAGGAACACCTCAAGAGCGGTTGGAGAATTTCCTGAAATTTTACTTAGGAGATGATACATTTATAGAACAATTGTTTGATACATTCGACCCTTTGGACTTTAAATTCATAGTGTTAAGCCAAGATGGAGACGAAGGCTGATATTAGAAATCATTTTAGGAAGAAACGCAGCGTTTTGACACCTGAAGAACTTGCGGATAGTTCTCAGAAAGTGTTTGCTTTATTTAAGCAGTTCCTAGAAAATCATCAAGAGCGAGTGCATGTGCATGTTTTTATTCCAATGAAAAGAAATCAGGAAATAGACAGTTATCTATTGATCGAATATCTCTGGTCGTTGGATTATAAGGTGTACACTTCTCAAATGAATTATGAGAAAGATCAAATGGACACAGTTCGTTTTTTGCCTGGATCTGAAGTTTTGTTGGACAAGAAAGGAATTCCCTTTCCGGCAGATCAGCAACCTATTCTCGCCCACAATCTTCAACTCGTGTTGGTGCCTTTATTGGCAATTGACAAGGCAGGCAACCGTTTGGGGTACGGGAAGGGGTACTACGATCAATTTTTTTCGCAAGTATCTTCCTCTGATGTATATAAATTGGGGATTTCCTTATTTCCCCCCATTGAGTCTATTCCTGTAGAGGAGCATGATATTCCGTTAGATGCCTGCATTTACCCTCAAGGCGTTAGTTATTTTACCAGTTAATCCATTTTGGCACGTTATTTATACGTATTTTTGTAGTTAAATCAGTTATTGTTAATAATCGTCGAGTTGGTATGTAGGGATGGCTCCTGTATAGTAAGCCTATCTTACTAAATCCCGATAGATATTTCTGGAATTTCCACTGCATTGCTACATCGTATTTATCTCAAATAATCAACATTAATCTATGAAAAAACTATTGATTTTATTCACGTTCGTCCTGTTTGTTGGATTGTCTCAAGAGACCTATGCACAGTATACTACAGGAATTGGATTAAGGGCTGGTGTATCCAACGGCTTAACGGTAAAGCATTTTATTTCGGAAGATGCGGCCTTGGAAGGTATTCTTCACACCCGATGGGGAGGTTTTGTAATCACAGGTTTATATGAGGTCCACAAAGATATATCAGATGTCAAAGGATTGATGTGGTTTTTTGGTGGGGGAGCTCACATTGGTACTTGGAATGCGGGAAGTAATAGGCCATGGGGCGATAATCGTGAAAGTGCTACAGTTGTAGGACTTTCTGGAATCATTGGTTTGGACTATAATTTCAGCGATGTGCCTATTGGATTATCTTTGGACTGGAAGCCTACGATCAATTTTAGTGGTCAGCGAAGCTGGGGTGATGAGGTGGCTCTCTCAATTAGATACGTGTTTTAATTCAAAGCATCTTTAGACACCTCTTTGGCAAGTTTGATCATTTAACTTGTACAGAGTAGGTATACAGATGTATATACATTTTCAGAAAGAGCTGTTTTTCAGCTCTTTTTGTTTTGCAATAGAATGTTCTGTTTTTAAAATTCCCCTATCAAGATCTGGATATTTTTTTAAATATGATAGATTGGGGCTTAATTTCATCATTTTGATGGTTTGATATACCTGAATTTTGTTTATTGGATTACTTTTTGGCATTTCTACTAATAAAATTTTGCTTTTTCGAAAAAATAGGTTTCGATTATAGATTTTTAGCAAACCACTCGATATAAAAAATGATAATTGTAAAAAATAATTCAAAATTTTTAAAAAAATGTAATTTTAGAATTGATTTGGTTGAAAAAACGCAATTTTTAAAACTTTGATTGTCGTTTAAGTAATTAAGTCCTTTGCACGACAAAAATTTTTAATTTTTTTTAAATCTCTTTAAACAGAATTTTATTTGTTTTTAATCAATAATCTAAAATGAAAAGAGCTATATCAACGGATCATCGTGGGCTTTCCAAATTTTCATTCACTAAAACCGTTTAAACAAAATTTTCACCAAATTTCACTTAAAAAGTGTTAAAATAAAACTATTTATAGATTCAATTTACTTTTATTAACACCTACGTTCTTTAAATTTAATTATAGGTTTTATAGCTTGGTTTAATCCTTTTAATGCTACAAAATTTGGCTGTTTTGATATTTGCTAGAAATAAATTTTATTTGAAGAATCAACTAAACTAAATACCTTATGAGAAAAGCTTTACTCTTTGTTGTTGCGCTTTTCACCATGACACTCAGTTTCGAGGTGTCTGCGCAACAGCGGGTAATTACCGGAAAGGTAATTTCCGATGAAGATGGAGAGGGCCTTCCGGGCGCTACCGTCCTCGTGAAAGGTACTACAGTAGGAACTACCACCGATTTGGATGGTAATTATTCTATCAACGTACCTGCCGGATCAAATGTTCTGATATTTTCTTTCGTAGGCCTTAAGGCTGTGGAAGAAGCAATTGGCAACAGATCTGTAGTAAATATCACCCTTACTTCTGATGCATCCCAACTATCCGAAGTGGTAGTAACAGCGATTGGTATCGAGAAGGAAAAACGTGCTTTGGGTTATGCAGTATCTTCTGTTGGAGAAGAGTTAATCCAAAACCGACCTGAGGCGGACGTTTCCCGTGTATTGCAAGGAAAAGTTGCAGGGGTAAACATCACGGCTACGAATGGTAACTCAGGAGCTGGTACCAACATTGTAATCAGAGGTTATTCTTCTGCTACAGGTTCTAATCAGCCTTTGTTCGTTGTAGATGGTGTTCCTTTTAACACCAATACGAATGCGCAAACAGGCTTTACTTCAGGTGGTGCCACTACGTCATCCCGTTTCTTGGATATTGATCCTAACAACATTGAAAATGTTTCAGTATTAAAAGGTCTATCTGCAACGGTATTGTATGGTGATCAGGGTAGAAATGGTGTAATTTTGATTACTACGAAGTCTGGTGCTAGTAAAAGAAAGGCAGCAGAAGTAACGGTTAATCAATCCTTGTTTTCCAATACTGCCGCATCACTTCCAGATTATGGTCAGATTTATGGTAATGGTTTTCAACAGCAACCAGGTTTATTCTTCTCTAACTTCGGTCCTAGAATGGATTTGGGCTTGCAGATCAATCACCCGATTGGAGGTTCCAACTTAGCATTTATTAGAAATGGATTCCCTGAATTTTTCAATGCAGATGGTACGCCAATTCGATATGATTATAGAGCTTACGAAGATCCAAGCACTGCTTTCTTTAGAACAGGTTTAGTTTCTAATACGTCGGTTCAGATTCAAGGAGCCTCTGAAAAAACAGGTTATTCTGCTTCTTTTGGTTATACAAATGACGAGGGTTTTCTTCCTGGTAACAAGTTGGAAAAATATAACTTTGGTTTAGGTATCAAATCTTCTGTAACTGATAAGTTAACAATTAACTCTTCTTTTACATTTGCTCGTACAGGGGTTGATTCTCCTCCAGTGAATGCAGCTTTTGGTTCTGGACCATCAGGTGGAGTACCTTCTGCGTATGCGCACGTATTGTATACACCACGTTCCATAGATTTGGCTGGGCTTCCATTTGAGCATCCAGTAGATAGATCATCTGTTTACTTCAGAGCTGATAATGGTATCCCTAATCCTAAGTGGGTTACTCAAAATTATGTTAATTCTTCAGTTGTAGATCGTTTCTTTAACTCTACTTCATTGAATTATGATTTTAACGATAATTTCTCTGTAACCTATCGTGTTGGTTTGGATACCTACACAGAACTTCAAGAGGCACGTTATAATAAAGGTGGAGGACCTGGTACTACTTTGATTGCAAGACAAGGGTACTACAGAACCATTAACATCACCAACACGCTTTGGAACCAAGATTTAGTATTAAATTGGAGAAAAACAATATCTGACAAAGTCAGCATGAGTGCTCTATTGGGAGCCAACTCTCGTTATGACAGGTATCAGCAGTATGGTATTTCTTCTACTGGTCAGTTAGCGTTTGGTTTGTTTAGACATACTAACTTCTTGGAAAGTGCTAACATTGATCCATTAGGTGCTGGTGCCATGGATTTCTTGGTTGAAGAAAGAAGAATGGGGGTATATGCGAACGTAACGTTTGATTATGACAACTATTTATTCTTAAACGTATCGGCAAGAAATGATTGGACTTCCACAGTAGAACCTGAAAATAGAAGAATTTTATATCCTGGTGCTTCTCTTTCCTTTATTCCTACAGATGCATTCAATTGGAACTCTTCTACGTTGAACAATTTGAAATTACGATTGGGTTACGGAACCTCAGCGGGTTTCCCAAGACCATATAGAACAAGAAATATCTTGAATCAAGGGTCTCGTTCATTTGAAAGAGATGGAACTATCTTCCAAACACAATCAGTAAACTCTTTCTTAGGTAATCCAAATTTGAAACCTGAATTGCACCAAGAATGGGAATTTGGTATTGAGGCTTCTATGTTTAATAACAAAGTGACTTTTGATATCTCTTTGTATGAGAAAAACACAAGAAACTTGATCACCGAATCACCAATTGATCCAGCTACTGGTTTTACAAGAACCGCGATCAACATTGGTAGAATTAGAAACAGAGGTATTGAATTCCAAGGTACTGCAACGCCAGTAAGCACTGCTTCCGGATTTAGCTGGGAGACCATTGTCAACTGGACGCTTTACAGAACAGTTACCATGGAATTAGGTGATGGATTGGATGAGGTTGTAGTTGCTGGGTTTACAGATTTAGGAAACTTTGCAATTCCAGGTCAGCCATTTAACATCATCAAAGGAACTGTATTTGCAAGAGATGAGCAGACTAATCAGCCAATTGTTGATGATGTCGGTACTTATTTGACTGCTCCTGAAATTGGAATCTTGGGTGATCCTAATCCAGCTTGGACAGGTTCTTGGATCAACACCTTCCGCTACAAAGGTTTCTTTGTCAACGCAATGTTGGAATACAGAAGAGGTGGTATCATCTTCTCTAATACAGTTACTGCAACATTGGCTCGTGGTGTAACCAAGGATCCGGTCGTAGATAGAGAGTTCTCTTTAATCCTTCCGGGTGTGAAGAGAGACGGTACGCCTAATGATATTCAGATCACTGCTTCCAACTACTTCTTTGATGGCTATCACGTTGGTGCGGATGAAGCAAACGTGTTTGACGGTTCTTCTGTACGTTTGAGAGAATTGTCTTTCGGATATGATCTTCCACGTTCGGTAGTTGCTAAGACTCCTTTCAAGAGGGCATCTTTGGCTATCAGTGGTACAAACCTATGGTTTAGAGCACTTAACTTCCCTCCAAACATGAATTATGATGTGGATGTATTGGGACTAGGTGTTGGTAATGGTCTTGGTTTCGATTTCGTAACTGGTCCTAGCTCCAGAAGATTCGGTGGTACATTAACGCTTGCATTCTAAACCACTAAAGACTTACGACAATGAAAAGAAAATTATATAGTTTGATAGTAGCATTCAGTTTAATTTTTGCTACGTCATGTGATTTGGATTTATTGGACAGCCCCAACGTAGTTACTGCGAGCACGGCTAATCCTACATTTATCCTGAATAATGTTCAGTTGAGTTATGCGGGTATGTTCAATACGCTCAGTACCTTTGGTATGCGTGTTACACGAATTACTTCTCAACCGAATGTCAATTATGCGAATGCATACTTTGCGCAAACATTCAACGGAACTTGGAATACGGCTTATGCATCTATCTTAAATGATATCAAGTTTATTGAGGAACTGAACGAATCCAATCCAACACCAAGACACGTTGCGATCGCGAAAGTAATCAAAGCAATGGTTTTGATGAACTTGGTCGATAATCTAGGTGATGTTCCACTATCTGAGGCTTTGGATGCTGCCAATTTCAATCCAAAAGTTGACGATGCAGCGTCCGTTTATCAAGCTGCTTTAGCAGAATTGCAGGCTGCTAGAACTCTATTTGCTGTTCCAACGGCTAACCTTCCTACTGACTTCTTCTACAATAATAATGTTGCAAGATGGCAGAAAGCTATTAATAGCTTGGAGTTACGCTATCATTTGAATAGGAAATTGGTGGATGCTGCTGGTGCAAGAACTGCTATTAATGCATTAATTGCTGAAGGTAATTTATTGGCACCTGGAGATGATTTTGTTTTCAGATATGGCACAAACTTGACTAACCCAGACTCACGATCTCCGAGGTACTCTCAGTATGGTCAAGGTGGTGGTGATTATCAGGGTACTTGGTACATGTTCCACTTGACTGAAGCAAAAGGTTTTGATGATCCTCGCGTGCGTTATTATTTGTATCGTCAAGTTATAGTGAATCCCACAGATCCAGATGCCTTAAGATGTTTGGGAGAAATTGCTCCTGGCCATTATTTGGCAGGTGGCTTCCCATTCTGTTTGCCAAATATGGTAGATGGTAGAGGCTATTGGGGAAGAGATCACCTAAATAATGAGGGTATTCCGCCAGATGGTTTTGCTAAAACAATGTTTGGATTATTCCCTGCAGGTGGTAGATTTGATAACGACTCTGCACTCCCTGTGAATTCTCCAACGATGGGCGCTGGTGGTGCTGGTGTTCAGCCAATTATGTTGGCTTCTTATGTAGACTTTATGTTGGCAGAGGCGGCAGAAACATTAGGTACTGAGGGTGATCCCAAAGCACTCATGTTAAGTGGTGTGAGAAAGCACATGAATTATGTAAGAGCATATGCTTTATCTACAGCTGAGGCTGGAGTTGTATCTGGTTGGTATCCGAATGCTCAATGGAATACATTAGTTGACAATTATGTAGCCTATGTATCCAACGAGTGGGATGATGCACCAGCTGGTAGAAGAATGAATTTGATTGCTAGGGAGTATTGGTTGTCTCTATTTGGTAACGGTGTGGAGTCCTATAACTTATACAGAAGAACAGGTCAGCCAGATGGTATGCAGCCTGCGCTTGCAGTTGATCCAGGATTATTCCCTCGTTCTTTCTTGTATCCAAATGACTTTGTGGTTACCAATAGATTTGCACAACAGAAGCCTGATTTAGGTCAGCGTGTGTTCTGGGATACAAATCCTGCAGGTAATGGATGGGTTAACTAATCACTCTTAAAGTTGATATTATGAAATTTATAAAAAATAGTTTTGGGTTATTAGTTGTCTTGCTGACAATGTTTACAGCATGTACTGACTTCGTAGAACCTAGGATTCCATATTCGGAATTTGATACAGGCCTTTATTTAAGGACCACCGCTCGGACAAGTACAAGTTTTAACTTCTTCGATTTAGCAAATTCTCGGTTTACCATCACGATAGAAGCTGTAGATGCTGAATTAGGGGCAACACTTGAAAATGTTGAAGTGACGGTTCGTAAGAGAAGACTGATTCCTGGCGTAGGTTTGGAATTTGTTCCAGCAGCAGGGGCTGGTGGTGCCGTTGTTGACGTACTAGTGACTACTTTAAGTCGTTCCGATTTTGCTGCGGTACCGGATAGTAGATTTCCTAGAGCTACGATCAATATTACGGCAAATGAAGCCATGTCGCGCTTAGGAATTACTGCGGCTCAAGTCGATGGAGGAGATATTTTCGAATTCAGATTGAGTGTTCGTGACAACAAAGGCAGAACCTTTAATGATGTAAACGCTTCTGCTGACGTGAAGGGTGGATTGTTCTATGCTTCTCCTTTCTTGTACAATGTGGGCGTAGTTTGTCCTTCTGATTTGGGGGGTACATATAGAGCCCGTTCAGTTGGTGCTACTGGTCCGCTTGGTTCATGCTCTGGTCCTGTAGAATTAGACATTACATTGACTCCTGTAGCCAATACCACTTCCTACACGGTATCTGATGGTACTTTTGGATATTGGTCTTGTATCGGGGATACGTGGGGTAATGGTAATGTGAGAATCACAGATGCTTGTGGACTGCTTTCCATGTCTGGATCCGATAAGTATGGTGATGGTTACTCTATGGAATTCGTTAGTTCAACAGCTACTGAATTGACCTTTATCTGGAGAAATACCTATGGTGAGTCTGGTACGGTTACATTGTTTGCCAATGAAGGTAGACCTTGGCCTGCAGGCTTGAGATAAGAGTAAACTAGTAAACTTTCTTCATAAGAAAAGCAGCGTCCTTTGGGCGCTGTTTTTTTGTTTTTGCTAAAAAAATATAGTTTAGACAGGAAATGATGGCTTTCGTAAAATATGCCTAGTTGAGTCAGCCTTTTTTTCTTTGGTTTTTCATTTATTGACGAATTTCACGGAAGCATTAGCTTTTATTTTAAAATTAAAATTGGCTTTGACTTGGTTTTAAAAGTATATTTGGGTAAACGAATGAGCAGTTTTTTATAATCTTTTTATTCTTATACCTTTGTAAGGCAAGTAAATACATATCATGGACAAATTCTCCTACATTTCCAATGCGCATGTGGCTTACATAGATGAGTTATATGCAGATTACAAGAATAATCCTGAAGCGATAGACCCAAGCTGGAAAACATTTTTTGATGGTTTTGATTTTGCCATCAGCAAGTTTGGAGAAGACGAAGAGGGAGGAGCAATCAAAATTTCTTCTAGTACCACATCCGCAGCACCTGCTGCCAATGGCGCCTTAGCAACTAAAGGCACCATCATGGATATGGAGCAATTACCTAAAGAAATTAAGGTTAGAGCATTGATACATGCCTACAGATCCAGAGCTCACTTACGTTCAAAAACTAACCCAGTTCGGGAAAGAAGAGACCGCAAGGCGCTTTTGGATTTAGAAGATTTTGGCTTGGGAAGTCAGGATTTGAATACGGAATTTCAAGCTGGAAAAGAAATTGGTATCGGTACAGCTAAGCTTTCAAAAATAGTAGAAGCGCTGAAAACCATCTATGAAGGCTCTGTTGGTTTTGAATACCTATATATCCGTGATCCCGAAATGTTGGATTGGCTGAAAACAAAAATTGAAAAAGAAGCCCTTTCCTTTAATCCTTCCGTAGATGAGAAGAAACGGATTCTATTTAAACTCAACCAGGCTGTAGTATTTGAAAACTTTTTACATACCAAATATCTGGGTCAAAAGCGTTTTTCATTGGAAGGTGGTGAAAGCACGATTCCATTCTTAGATGCAGTTATCAATACTGCTGCTGACCATGGGGTAGAAGAGGTAATGATTGGAATGGCTCACAGAGGCCGTCTGAACGTACTCGCTAATATCATGGGCAAGACCTATGAACAAATTTTCTCCGAGTTTGAAGGGACAGCCAAGCCGGATTTGACAATGGGAGATGGAGATGTGAAATATCACATGGGATATTCTTCTGATATTGTCACGTATGCCAATAAAAATGTTCACTTAAAATTGGCTCCAAACCCTTCTCACCTAGAAGCGGTCAATCCCGTAGTTGAAGGTTTTATCCGTGCTAAAATTGATTCACAGCACAAGGGAGATGCTCGTAAAGCATTGCCAATTTTGATTCACGGGGATGCTGCTGTTGCGGGTCAGGGTATCGTGTATGAAGTAACTCAAATGGCCGGCTTGAAAGGCTACAATACAGGAGGTACGATTCACTTTGTTATCAACAATCAGGTTGGTTTCACTACAGACTTTGACGATGCTCGTACATCTATTTATTGTACCGATGTAGCGAAAATGATTGATGCTCCAGTTATCCACGTTAATGGTGACAATGCGGAAGCGGTCGTTTTTGCAGCTCGTTTAGCTGGTGAATTCCGTCAGAAATTTGGTCGGGATATTTTTATAGATATGGTATGTTACAGACGTCATGGCCACAATGAATCGGATGAACCCAAGTTTACACAGCCTGAATTGTATAACATCATTTCCAAGCACCCCAATCCTCGAGAAATCTATATCAAGCGATTGACTGAGCGTGGTGACATCGATGCGAAAATTGCCTCAGATATGGATGCTGAATTCAGACAGTTGTTGCAAGATCGCCTAAATATGGTCAAAGAGAAGCCACTTCCTTATCAGCAGACCAAATTTGAATTGGAGTGGAAAACATTGAGAAGATCTAAACCTGAGGATTTTGAAAAATCTCCTGAGACAGCGATTTCCGAAGAGGCAATTGTACAGGTAGCAGAAGCGCTTACCTCCATACCCAAAGGATTTAAGCCTATCAAACAAATCGATGCACAATTAAAGCAGCGGAAGGATATGTTCTTCAATGCCAAGTCTTTGAACTGGGCAGCGGCTGAGTTGTTGGCATATGGATCTCTTTTATTGGAAGGTAAAACAGTGCGAATCACTGGTCAGGATGTTCAGAGAGGTACTTTCTCCCACCGACATGCGGTAGTCCATGACTCCAATACCAATAAGCCATACAACTTCTTAAAAGAATTGAAGGACAGCAAAGGGCAGTTTTACATCTATAACTCTTTGCTTTCTGAGTATGCAGTTCTTGGTTTTGAGTATGGCTATGCCATGGCAAACCCAAATTCACTGTCTATCTGGGAAGCACAATTCGGTGATTTTGCAAATGGCGCACAGACCATGATCGATCAATTCATTTCTTCTGGCGAATCCAAATGGCAAAAAATGAATGGTATCGTGATGTTATTGCCTCATGGATACGAAGGACAGGGTCCTGAACACTCCAATGCAAGACCGGAACGCTTCCTTCAATTGGCAGCGGAATACAACATGGTAGTAGCAAATATTACAGAACCTTCCAACTTCTTCCATATGTTAAGAAGACAGTTGACTTGGGAATTTAGAAAACCATGTGTGGTGATGTCACCAAAGTCTTTGTTGAGACATCCAAAGGTGATGTCTCCAATTGAGGAGTTTACTTCCGGAGGATTCAGAGAATTGCTTCCAGATTCCAAAGTGTCTGCAAAAGATGTAAAACGCGTTGTTCTTTGTTCTGGTAAAATTTACTATGATTTGGAAGAAGCGCGTGAAAAAGAGAAAATAAAAGATGTTGCCATTCTCCGATTGGAGCAGTTGCATCCACTACCAAAAACACAATTGATGGAGGCCTTGAAGGCTTACAAAGGCGCTGAATTGGTGTGGGTTCAAGAGGAGCCAGAAAATATGGGTTATTGGAATTATATCTTGCGTATGATGTACAAAGAACTGCCAATGGATGTGATTGCCAGAAAACCTTCTGCTTCTCCAGCTACTGGTTATAATAAAGTTCACGTACAAGAGCAGACAGCGATTATCAATAAAGCATTAAAAATTTCATAATCTTCCCCGCATCCCGTCCTTGGCTGGATGCAGGTTTAATTTAAGTTATATTTGTTAAATTAACCTTGGGCTTGACAAAAGCTTAGGGGTCAAAAAGAAAAAATAATGAGCCTAGAAATGAAAGTCCCTGCGGTTGGGGAATCCATTACAGAAGTAACCATTGGACAATGGTTTAAGCAAGATGGCGACCAAGTTGCCATGGATGAGGTCATCTGCGAACTGGAATCTGATAAAGCAACGTTTGAACTGACAGCAGAATCGGCTGGTGTTTTGAGGATCAAAGCACAAGAAGGGGATACCTTGGAAATCGGAGCCACTATCTGTGTGATTGAAGCAAGTGCTGCTGCATCCACAGCTGTTCCTGCTCCAGCTGCAAGTGCTCCTAGCCAATCCACGGGTGGAGGTGCTACTGGAGAAGTTAAAGAAATGATTGTACCTACGGTTGGTGAATCTATCACGGAAGTGACGCTAGCCTCTTGGTTGAAAGCGGATGGAGACTATGTGACATTAGATGAAATCATCGCAGAGGTAGATTCTGATAAAGCAACATTTGAATTGCCTGCCGAAGCTACAGGTATTTTGCGCCACGTAGCACAAGAAGGTGATACCTTAGAAATTGGTGGCTTAATCTGCAAGATTGAAGTAGTAGAAGGTGGTGCTCCTGCGGTGGATGCGCCTGTTTCATCTGCTGCTCCTGCAGCATCTGCTCCAGCTGGTCAAGAAACCTATGCGACAGGTCACGCTTCTCCTGCGGCAGCTAAAATCATTGCTGAGAAAGGATTGAATCCAGCTGATATCACTGGTACAGGTAAAGATGGTCGAATTACCAAAGAGGATGCGATGGCTGCCGAAGTGAAACCGAAAGCTGCACCTGCATCTGCTCCAAGTCCTGCACCTGCCAAAGCAGCAGCTTCAGCTCCGCCTGCTCCAGCTGCAAGTGGGGATAGAAACTCTCGTAGGGAGAAAATGACGTCCTTGAGAAAAACTGTTTCCAGAAGATTGGTTGCTGTGAAAAACGAAACAGCCATGTTGACAACTTTCAACGAAGTCAATATGGCCCCAATCATGGAAATTCGTAAGAAATACAAAGATCAGTTTAAGGAGAAGCATGGTGTAAACCTTGGTTTTATGTCCTTCTTTACTAAAGCAGTTTGTGTGGCGCTACAAGAGTGGCCGGCAGTAAACGCTATGATCGATGGAAATGAGATTATTTACAATGACTTTTGTGATGTTTCTATAGCAGTATCTGCGCCCAAGGGCTTGGTGGTACCTGTGATTAGAAATGCTGAGCAAATGAGCTTTGAGCAAATCGAGAAAGAAGTGGTACGTCTAGCTACCAAAGCAAGAGATAATAAGTTGTCCATTGAAGAGATGACAGGAGGTACCTTTACCATCACCAATGGGGGTGTTTTCGGTTCCATGATGTCTACTCCGATTATCAACGCTCCTCAATCTGCAATTCTTGGAATGCATAATATCGTGGAAAGACCCGTGGTAGAAAATGGACAGATCGTCATTAGACCGATGATGTATGTGGCCCTTTCCTACGATCACCGCATCATCGACGGTAGAGAATCCGTAAGTTTCTTGGTACGCGTTAAGCAACTCCTTGAAGATCCGACGAGATTGTTGTTTGGAGTCTGATTAGAGACGAGAGACGAGAAGCGAGAAGCGAGAGACGAGAAGCGAGAGTTTAGAAACAAGAATCAAGAAACAAGACTAGTTTCTGGTTTGAGAAAATATTCCTCGTTTTGAAAGTAATTAGGTGGATGAGAGGAGAGACGTTTATTTTTCAGTATCTCTTCTCATCTTATCATTAGAACAGATCACTTATAATTAACCACACACGAGTCTAGGCTCTTGTGTCTTACGTCTAACATCTAAAAAAATGTACGATTTAATAGTCATTGGCTCGGGGCCAGGAGGATATGTGGCTGCCATCAGAGGTGCGCAGTTGGGTATGAAAACGGCCATTATTGAAAAATATAATACCTTAGGTGGCACATGCTTGAATGTAGGCTGTATCCCGTCTAAAGCTTTGTTGGATTCATCCGAGCACTACCACAATGCTGCTCATACTTTCAAAACACACGGCATCAACTTGAGCAATCTGGAAGTTGACTTAGGTCAAATGATTGCCCGCAAAGATGATGTGGTGAAGCAAAATGTGGATGGAATCCAGTTTTTGATGAAGAAAAACAAAATCGATGTGCACCATGGCTTGGGTTCTTTTGTGGACAAAAACACTGTTAAAGTGACCAAAGAGGATGGAAGTGCTACAGAGATTCAAGGAAAAAATATCATCATCGCTACCGGTTCTAAACCTTCTTCCCTACCATTTATCAACCTAGATAAAAAGCGAATCATCACTTCAACTGAAGCCTTGAAAATGAAGGAAATCCCTAAGCACCTGATTGTCATTGGTGGTGGGGTGATTGGGATGGAGTTGGGTTCTGTGTATGGTAGAATGGGGGCAAAGGTTTCTGTTGTGGAGTACATGGATGCGCTAATTCCTTCTATGGATAGAACCATGGGTAAGGAATTACAGAAGTCTTTGAAGAAAATTGGTTTTGATTTCTATTTGAAGCACAAAGTTACTGGTGTAGAAAATACGGGGGAAGAGGTAGTGGTGAAGGCTGAGAATTCCAAAGGTGAGATTGTTGAAATCAAAGGAGATTATGTATTGGTATCCATTGGTAGAAGACCTTATACGGATGGGTTGAACGCTGAAGCAGCGGGTGTGAAGTTGACTGATAGAGGACAGGTGGAAGTGGATGATCACTTGAGAACAAATGTTCCTACTATTTACGCTATTGGTGATGTGGTGAAAGGCGCTATGCTCGCACATAAAGCCGAGGAAGAAGGTGTTTTTGTTGCAGAGCAGATTGCGGGACAGAAGCCACATATCAACTATTTATTGATTCCTGGTGTGGTGTACACCTGGCCTGAGGTTGCTTCTGTTGGTTATACAGAGGAGCAATTGAAAGAGAAAGGCATCAAGTACAAAGCTGGTAAATTCCCGTTCATGGCTTCCGGAAGAGCAAGAGCTTCTATGGATACAGATGGCTTGGTGAAGGTTTTGGCAGATGCGACTACGGACGAAATCTTAGGCGTGCACATGATTGGTCCACGTACGGCAGATATGATTGCCGAGGCAGTTGTTGCTATGGAGTTTAGGGCATCAGCTGAGGATATTGCCAGAATGTCCCATGCGCATCCGACCTATACAGAGGCGTTTAAGGAAGCATGTCTGGCTGCGACGGATAATCGGGCCTTGCATATATAATGTTTTTACATAGTTGCACTAAACTAAAACCTGCCAATTGTTACTTTGGCAGGTTTTTTTGTTTCGAGTAAAAATTTTGTTCTTTTCATTTAAGTTGATTGAATTAGAAAGCGTAGTTTATCCCGACTGATGGAATCCATGGTTCCCTGAAATTTTTAAAGAAAAAGTCTATTGTAAAAATAAAGCTTGAATTGAGATGATAATCAAATGAAAGTCGGTTGTTGTATGATGCCAAAATAGAGTCTTCTCTTGAATTATTGATTTTACGTCCATATTTAATGGTTGTTCTCCAATCATAGTTAAAATTCATTGAATATCCCGCATTGATAAACGATTCTCTTAGATAATCAAAGCCGCCTTCAGAGTCAGGTTGAAAAAAGTTATAAGTTTTAAAAGATAATTCCCATGTTGACTTAAAACCTGTCCATTTTCGCCGTTTTCCATTTTCAAATACTAACATCCAATCAGATGTTATTGGGAGTTGATTACCTAGAATACTTGCTCCAACACTGAAGTCTAGATTTATAAAACGTGATTTGCTATCCAAGTTGCTATAAGTGATAAGCTCTTTTCTTCCATCAGAAAGTAAATGTAATTCCTTGTTTAACCTTCTTTGGTTGTATTGACTCATCCAATCCTTATCTTCCCAGATTTCTTTAACCATATCAGAAATCCCAGCCTCCTTCAAAACAAGTAGCTCATCTATTTCGCCGAGATAGATAACTACATCCATCATACCCTCCGCATATGAAAATCGAACTTTTTGGGTTTTTGTGGGGAAAATTTCTTCTCCCATTTTTCTAAATCTAATCTCTTCCAATGGGCTGAAGCTAATTTGGTTGGAATTCGGACTGTACCGAATACTGTAAGACTCTGTAGCAGTAGGTAATTTTAAACTAGCTAACAATTGAAGAAATTTTTCTATGTCATTTTCAAAGCTTGGAAATCCTCTTTTAGAGCTGATGTCTGCCCAGAAAAAACTGATTTTCTTTTCCTCTTGAATGTAAACATGTAAAGTGTCATTAACCTTCCGTAAAATAAAGTTTTCCTTGTCATAGGATGTATTGAACAACTTGTATTCATCTTTTTCTACCAGGTTTTGGCTTTGGGCTTCTGAGGAGAAAATGAATAAGGCGAGAATAATAAATAGGCTAATTTTTCTCATGGGTTTTTGTGGTTAATGTTGTGAAAAAAGATTCATTTCTAGTACGTTGATTTGTGGTTACGTAGGGTTTGGTAGTCCAGATGTCCTGTATTCGAAATGGTTCACTGATTTCAATTTCTTTGACTGGCAGGTCTTTTTGCTGTGCTTGAAGATTGGCTTGTAAGCGTCTTGCTGCGGGGCTTAATGATTCTAATGCTACCTCTTCGATTGATAGATTGCTTGTTTTGGCGCTTGCTGTTTCTGCGACCAACTGATGCTCTTGTAATTCTTGACTCACAGTATCTTTTTTTGCAGCTGTAGTTAGGGATGGATTTTCAATAGACTTTTGTTTTTCTTCTGGCGAATCATCCTTAGTCAACACTTTTGGGGCTGTATTTTGAATGATGATTGGTGATTTCACTATTTCGGTAAGCTGATTTTCTTGCTTAGGTTCCTCGAAGCTTAGTTTTTCCGATTGCGTAGAATTTATTATCGCCTCAGGTAGGTTTTTTGCTGCTATGACAGTATCCAGTGAACTCGGGGAATTATCTTGTGTCAACCACCAACCTACGAGTAATACTGTTACACTCGCAGCAGCTACCCAAATCCAGGCCTTTGGCTTTTTCTTTTGAGGAAGTTGAACTGAGTTCCAAATGGCTTCCCCATTGAAAACAACACCCTTAGGCAGCTGAGCTTCATGATCAATTTTTTTTCTATTAGGATGCATTGTACCAGCCGTTTTTGATGATTAAATTTTTTAAATAGGCTTTTGCCTTACTCAATTGTGATTTGGAAGTCCCAACACTAATGTTAAGTTTTTCCGAAATTTCAGAATGGTTGTACCCTTCGATTTCGTAAAGGTTAAATACTGTTCTATACCCTTCAGGCAATTGTAAGATTAATTGGTATAGTTCCTGATTGGTCAGTTGGTTAATGGCGTTATCTTCTAGGGCCGTAATAGTTGAATCAGGCTCGACCATCATGGGTGCTTTCTGCTTTTTGCGTAGAAACATCAGGCATTCATTGACCACAACCTGACGCATCCAAGCCTCTAAACTTCCTTCACCTTGGTACTTGAAACTTGCTAGCTTTTCAAATATTTTGCTAAATGCAGCACTTAGGACGTCCTCAGCGTCTGCCTGATGAGGAATATACCTTAGGCAGAGCATAAATAAAGCTTTGCTTTGAGCATGAAAGATGTCTTTCATGGCTCGCTGATCTCCTTTTTGGGCCTTAGCTATGGTTTGTTGGTGAATCAATTTTTGGTGGCTTATATAATCGGTAAAATGCATACAGCATCCCAATGGTTGCTTTCAAGTGTAAAAAATGTCAAAATTTTTTCTGCCTGCGTTAAGAAATCCATAATGACATATCGGAAATCTGATATTTGATTTTGTGAACGGACTTTATTTGGGGTAAAAAATAAAAATAATGTAAAAAAAATGAAAAAAACTTGCAAAAATTTTAATGAATGAATCGTTTTATTAATTTTGTCACAGTCCGAGAGAGAAAGACGTTTTCCTCATCAACAGGCGTAAATTATTGTAGGGTGATGAAACTGGCAGACATGCCCTCCTGTCTCGGGGGTGGAGCTACCAACAGAAGTTGGGAATGGATAAAGCGCACAGAGCTCAGTGTGGCCTAACTACTCCGTGGAGGTTCGAGTCCTTCTCCTACAGCGATTAGATTAGATTTGGGTTTTTCAATTAAAAAGGCGGTTGACTTTTCAGGAAGGAACCGCCTTTTTGCTTTAAAAAATTTTAACTCCATCCCATCACGGTATTCACTGCTTTTATAGTACTTTTACTTGCAATTCAAAGCCCATGCAAGGTGTCTCTATCATTGAAAGAGTTTTATGCACGTAATTCCCGCATCCTCCGTCCATTAGCTTGGGTGGTAGGAATTGTGTTGTTTTTGCATGGAGCGTTGTTTCTTAGTGCAGACTTCCTGCTTCGTAGTTACTTGAAAGAAAAAGTATTTGAAGCTTCAGAGGGAAAGTATGCCATCGAGTTTGAAAAATTCAGGATTTCACTTTTGCAGCGGGGCTTTTCTTTCCGGCAGCTAACCTTGATGCCATTGACAGATTCCTTAGAGTTTTTGTCTGAGATCCCTTTCTATCAAGCTGAATTGCCCTACTTCAGTATCAAAGGAATCAATTACCACTTTAGAAGTAAAGAGCTGATTCTTGGAAATATTCAGTTGAAAGAGCCAGATTTGAGGGTTCGCTTTTTGACCCAGGAAGGAGAAAAAAATGAGGCTTCTCCACTGATACTATTGCAAGAGGAAATTCAGAAATCTTTCTTATCATCCACATTAAAAGATATCCGGATCAAAAATCTTGAGGTGCTTGAGGCTGATTTTTTAATCAATAATTTTATTTCTCAGCGGGCGATTCGTGGAGAAAACTCGAGAATTTACCTTAAGGATGTGCAGCTTCTTCAAAATAGAGTTCCTGAAACCCCCTTCAATGCGGAGGGCTTTGAGTTTTCTATGGAACAATTTGAAATTTTGCTAGCGGATAGTGTTCACCGAATATCATCCAGCTTGATTGACATATCCTCTCTCCAAGCGTTTATCAAAGCAAGCAAAATTCAAATCGAGCCTAATTTTTCCAAACCGTTGGATAGTTATTTTCAGTTGGAGTTGGATCAACTATCTCTAGCTGGTGCGGATATCAATAAATTATTTTATACGGGCGTGGTGGATATTAATTTTTTAAACGTGCAAAGGCCTTATTTTCAGCTTTATTCCACACCGAAACGGCAAGAAATAGACTTGGGGGAATTCGATCTTTATCAATTGATCGAAGGAATTTTAGAAGAAATCAACATTCAGGATTTGCAAATTGAGGAGGGAAAGTTTACCAAACGCAATACCTACAATAGGCACCTGTACTCGCTCCATAGTGAACGGGTAAATTTCAAAATGAACCAGGTATATGTCGGTCCTGATAACAGCCGTAAGCAGGATCAGTTTTTTTATGCAACAGACGCTTCCTTGGATCTTTTTGATGTGGATGTGTATTTGGGGGATTCCCTGCATCGGGTTACGGGGGATGTAGTGCGCTTAAGTTCTTATGAAGATGAGGTTCAAATCAACGGTTTTCAACTGGGGCCCTTGGAGGGCAAGCTAACCAGTGGAGGAAATACCTTGTTGGAAATTGCTATTCCCGAATTCAGAATAGCAAAAGCAAATCTGAAGAAAATTTATCAAGAGGGAATCATTCAGGTGGAGGAATTGATGATTGATCAACCTACCATTGTTTTGAGGGATGTGCAAAACAAGGAAGATGGGGCTGCATTTGACATTGCTTCCTTGTATGAGGATTTTTTGGAAGGGATTTATATTCAACATTTGGAGTTGCGTGAGGGATCTTTGGTTGTGGATAACAATCTCCGCTCTAGGCAGGATAGCTTGTCTTTTGGCACTATCAATCTTTCATTGGATAATTTTGCATTGGATGCAGCTACGGTTACATCCGAGTCTAGAGGGATTTTTTGGGCAGATGATATGCGATTGGAGTTTAAGGATTATGCTTTGAAGCTGTCTGATGATTTACACATGTTTTCAGCTGATCGGGTGTTGATTGACACCAAGTTGGATCGTGTATCTATCCGCGGCTTTCGAATCCAACCCTTTGATCAGGAACGTATATCCACTATTCTGGACCGGTATGACAAAAGTACTACTTTGGATATTTTTGTCCCTGAATTTACCGCAATTGGTCTAGATATCTTCCAAGCCTATGATCAGGGGATTCTCAAGGTGAGAAGGATTGACGTGCCTTCTCCAACGATTAAAATCCATCGTCATCGCTCCCAGCAAGATTCAGAAGAAGAAAAAGTTCAACGGGATGTACTCGAATTGCTCACTTCTTATTTTGAGTCTATTTCCATTGGTGCACTAAATGTTCAGAGAGGCAGTTTAAGTTATGAAAATTCCGTGCGGGAGCGTATGCGTACCTTTTCAGAGGAAAATATCTCCATCACTGTTAAAAACTTTTATGTAGACCGAGCTACTGAAATGGAAGGGATTGCTTCGTTGTTTTCAGAGGAAGTTGATTTGAGTTTGAATAATTATGTCTTCTCCGTGGCCAATGGAAAGTATAACATCGTGGCCGATCGTATCAATTTCAATACCTCTACGGAAGAAATTATAACTCGGAATGTGCGTCTTACCCCGAGTAGCACCACACAGGATAAAACCAAAATCTCTGCTACCATTCCTTCCCTATCCTTCAGAGGGGTAGACTTAGAGGCATTTTTGTTTGATAATGTACTTCAATTGCAAAAAGTCCGATTATTAGATTCCGAAGTGTTGATATTGATCAATAAGGATATTGAAACGGAGGGTACGGAGTTGGCAAGAAGGGCTAGAAGAAGAGATCGTGGTCTCCCTAAAACCATTGAGCGGATCTCCATCGATACCGTCCTGACGGAGCAGTCGAGGTTTAGTCTTTCTTTCAAGGAAGGCGGCAATACGAGTAATTTGATCAATACGGGAATCAATCTTGGGATTTATGATTTCGAATTGGATTCTACTCGAGCGAAACAGGCTGATATTGCCAGTTTATTTGGAGCTTTATCCCTAGAAATGGATGAGTTTTGGTTGAATCTACCGGATAGCATGCATCAGATTACCTTTGAAAAAGTAGAATTGGATACCCGAAGAGATGGGGTGCTCGTTTCTAATTTTAGAATAATCCCTAATGCGCTTTCGGGTAATCCCGGGAAGCCTATTTTTTCAGGACAGATTCCTGTGACACTTATTAAGATTAATTCCTTGAGTGAACTTCAGCAGTCCAAAGACTTATGGATTCGTGAACTCACGCTTTTTAGGCCTGATTTGGAAATATTCACAGATACCATTCGCAATCTCAAGAGAGTGAAAGATCCTCGAGATGCTGTCAAAGAAATCATATTAGAATCATTGCAAGTCGATGATTTTAAAATTGAACAAGGAAATATTGCCTTGATGGATAAAAATGGCGTTAAGCCTTCACAGACGCTCAAGGGATTGGATTTATTTTATGCGGGTTTTGTTTCTCCCCTCGAGGATTTAGAGCACCTGACTGTAGAGGATCTTGTCAAAGATGAGTTTTCGATTTTCCTTCCTTCCTATGAGGTTCTGATGAAAGACAGTCTTAACCGCATGAGGGTTCGAGGGCTGAGTATTCAAAATAATCGTATTCGGGTAGAGTCTTTGGACATGTTACCAACTGTTGGGAGATTTCAGTATCATCGCAAAGTGGGGTTCCAGTCGGATGTTGCTGAAATATACTTAGAGGATGTAGAAATCTTATATCCACAATGGAAAGAGCTTTTGGAAGAGGAACGGTTGAAAGCTCACAAAATAAGTATTGGAAATGTGGATGCCCGCATATTTCGGGATAAGCGTTTCCCTAAGAAAGAGGGGATAATCCGTCCTATGCCGCAGCTTCTGATGCAGCAAGCTGGAATAGAAGCGTATTTGGATACCTTGATTATTCAGCAGGCGTATATTGGGTACACAGAGTTTCCTGAAAAGGGAATGATCCCTGGCAATATTTATTTTTCAGATTTACAAGCATCTTTTATGCCCTTTGTATTAGCGAGGGACTCAAGTGACTTTTCTTTAGAAAAATCAGATGTATATGCCAAAGCCTTCCTAAATGGCGTAGCGCCTATAGACCTACAGGCTAGGATGTATTACTCTTATCCCTATCCAATGGATGTGAATGTGCAATTGGGAGCCTTTGACCTGATGTCAATCAACAGTATCGTGGAAGCCAACGCGTTCGCCAAAGTACAGCGTGGTCGTATAGATGGAGGTAATTGGTCTTTTATCGCTCATGATGATTATGCGGTTGGCAACATGACCTTGCTGTACTCTGATCTCCGGGTTCAACTATTGGATGAGCGAACCTTGCAAGCGGGAAAAGGGAGGAAAAAAATCTTAACCTTTGTATTGAATGCTTTTGCTGTCAACAGCAATAATCCGCGGAAATTGTCTGGTAGAACCGTGCGCTCAAGAATCTATGAAGAACGGGATCGGGAAAAGTTTATTTTTAACTATTGGTGGAAAACTAGCTTGAGTGGAGTCAAAGGCAGTTTAGGTCTTGGTCAGCCCACACAACCCAAGCGGAAGGAAGATTGATAATGCCACTGGTATATTCAAGTCTCTTGTGATGTTTTTAACTATAAAAGCCCCCATATTGGACTGGGGGCTTTTGTATAACTTGTTTTTAATGGTGGATTTCGGATTTACTTACTTCCAATCAAATAGTCCTTCGTTTAAGCTTCTGAGGGCATCATTTTTAAATGTCGCATCCAAGAGTAAGGACACATTGTGTCTGCTGCCACCATAGGACACCATACGTACAGGGAAGTCAGTCAAGCAATTCATGACATGAGCAACCGTACCTTTGGATTCAGCGATCAAGTTGCCAACGATAGAAACAATTGCCTGATTTGTATCCACTTCCACATGTCCTAATTTTTCCAATTCTTGGAGAATTTCTTTCAAATGGGACAGGTCATCAATGGTGACAGATACAGCTACTTCGGAAGTAGTAATCATATCAATGGAGGTTTTGTATCGCTCAAAAACTTCAAATACCTTTCGTAAGAAACCATAAGCTAATAGCATTCGGCTGGATTTGATTTTGATGGCAGTGATTCCGTCTTTGGCAGCGATGGCTTTTACACCAGATCCTTGTTCTTTGGCGGTAATGGTGGTACCCACAGCATCCGGTTCCATGGTATTGAGGAGTTTGACCGGGATATTAAATTTCTGTGCAGGCCATATGGATGCAGGATGGAGTATTTTAGCGCCAAAATAGGCCAACTCCGCTGCCTCATCGAAAGATAATTGCGCTATTGGACGAGTTTTGTCTACGATTCTCGGATCGTTATTATGCATGCCGTCTATGTCCGTCCAGATTTCCACGACTTCTGCATTGATGGCTGCTCCCATCAAGGAGGCAGAATAATCCGATCCGCCGCGCTTCAAGTTATCGACTTCATTGCGGTGATTTTTGCAGATGTAGCCCTGCGTGATAAAGATTCTGTCTTGAGGAAAATTGCCCAAGATGTTTTTCAATTTATCCTTGATTTTAGGCAATTCTGGCTCATGATTCTCATCAATACTCATGAAGTCCAAGGCTGGTAAAAATACCGCAGGAACGTCTAATTCCTGTAAGAGCGTGTAAAATAACTTGGTAGAAAGCAATTCACCTTGAGCGAGAATGTCCCGGTTGATGGCTTCATTGAAAGATATTTTTAGGATGATATTCAGAAACTCAAAATGTTCCTGAATAATTTTTTCAGCCTTCTTACGTGCTGCTGCTGTTTCGAGCAACTCTTGGTAAAATGTCAGGTAGTGCTTATAAAGTGCATCGATCCGCTCCTTAGCTAAGTCTTTTTTGGCTTCAGCGAGGGCTTCTCCGATTCCTACCAATGCATTGGTGGTACCGGAAAGTGCGGAAAGTACCACTATCTTTTTTTGATTATCGCGGGTAATTAAGTCTTTTACCTGATGCATGCGTTCGGGCTTTCCAACAGAGGTTCCCCCGAATTTCATTATTTTCATTGTGTGTAAGGTTTGAGTTGCTAAGGTTTTGCTGCTTAATTCTAATGTGTAACCATAACGGAGAGCTGACCGCTACTGATTGGATTTGGGACTAATTTTTTTTAGCCTTTACTTAAAATCCAAGCATTTTAATAGCGGTAATTGCTGCTTCATCTCCTTTGTTCCCATGTTTGCCTCCCGCTCTGTCCAAGGCTTGTTGCATGGTGTCAGGGGTCAAAACTCCAAATATCACCGGTTTGTTATACTTCAAGCCAACATTCGTAATTCCATGTGCCACGGCATCGCAAATAAAGTCGAAGTGACGAGTTTCGCCCTGAATGACACAACCTAAGCAGATCACTGCATCTATCTCTTCTTCTGCTGCAAGCCATTGTGCACCTAATGTAAGCTCGAAAGAACCGGGTACATCTTTTCTGTAAATATTTGATTTCTGAGCTCCATGAGCCAACAGGGTTTCAAGGGCACCATCAAACAATGCTCCTGTAATTTGATCATTCCATTCAGACACTACAATACCAAATTTCTTATGGGAGATATCCGGAAGGTTATGGGTGCTGTATTCGCTGAGACTTTTTAAGGATGTAGCCATGAGTGTTAAATGTTTATAGAGGTTTTAAAACAAAAAGAGTAAGACCGGAGGCCTTACTCTTCATGGATGTATGCAAAACAAGCATCACTTAGAAGCAAGGCCTTCCAAACGAGCTTTATGTTTTCTAGCGTTGGTAAATTCGAAAGATTCAAAATATTTCTCTTCGATTTCGTTGTAAGTTTTAATCGCATTAGCAACATCTCCCGCTTCTTCGTAAGCGATCGCTAATTTGTTCAGATAACGAGGAGCAAAGAATTTATTTTCTTTGTGATTCACTGCTTTTTTGTAGTTGGCTATCGCGTCAGATGTATTGCCTAATTCTAGGTATGCATCGCCTAGCAATCCAAAAGCTCTTGCTTGCACAAAATAATCACTTGCTGAGAATTTTTTCAAGTGGTCAATCGCTTTTTGGAAGTTACCCTCTGAAAGATAAATTGATCCAATGTAGAAATGTGCTAAGTTAGCAGCATCTGTTCTTCCGTAGGAATCTACAATTTTCAGGAATCCTGCATTGGAACCATCCCCATTCAGAGCTAAATCGGTTTCATCTTGCTCAAAATAGTAGACCGCTTGGAACATTTCTGCTTGTGCTTTTTTGTCCTGATTTTGGGTATTAATCTGCATAAACAGCACACCCGCGATGATCAGTATGATCACTGCGATCAGTCCTCCTACCAATTTTGTATTTTCTCGTACAAAAGCTTCGCCTTTTTCCAGTCTACCTTTAATTTCTTCAGGGTTTTCTAGTAATTCGTATTCAACTTCAGCAGCTTTTTTAGTGTCTTTCTTAGCCATTATTTCTAATTTTTCGCCCGCAAATATAAGGCTTTTACTTAATTCCCAAATACTAACAAAAAAATCAGTCATGTGTATTTTTCATACACGATGACTGATTTTCATTTATTGATTGCAATTATTCCATCACAAAAGGATAATCTTCCTGTATGTAGACGTCATTAAAGGCGTCCTGACCATCAGGCCAAGGAGATTTTTCAGCAAATTTTACAGAATCATCCACTTGTTTTTTCACTCGTGCATCAATTTCTTTGATTTCTTCTGCTGTCAAAATATTATTTTCAACAATAGTAGCTTTTACTTGCTCCACAGGATCTCGTTGCTTGTATTCCTCTACCTCTTCACGAGTTCTGTACTTCTGAGGATCTGACATGGAGTGCCCTTTGTAGCGGTAAGTTCTGAATTCCAATAAAGTTGGACCATCGCCTCTACGTGCCCTATCGGCTGCTTCAGCTACAGATTCGTGCACAGCCTCTACATTCATTCCATCCACAGGGAAGGAAGGCATGTCGTAAGCTTCCCCGATTTTATACAATTCGGTAACATTGGAAGTTCTCGCTACGGAAGTACCCATGGCATATCCATTGTTTTCAATGACGAAAATCACTGGCACTTTGTACAACATGGCCAAGTTGAAGGCTTCGTGTACCGCACCCTGTCTCACGGCTCCGTCACCCATGTAGCAGATACACAGGTTTTTGGTGCCCTGGTATTTTTCGGCAAAGCCAATACCTAGGCCCATAGGAACTTGTGCACCTACGATACCATGACCACCCATGAAGTTTCTTTCTTTGTCGAAAATGTGCATGGAACCACCTTTACCTTTGGTAGTACCGGTAGCTTTTCCGTACAATTCTGCCATCACAGCTCCTGGATCCGTGCCCAAGCCTAGTGGATGAGCGTGGTCACGATAAGCCGTAATCCATTTATCGTCCTTGGTCAAAGCAGTGATTGCGCCGGAGGCACAGGCCTCCTGACCGATGTATAAATGACAGAATCCTCTGATTTTTTGCTGTCCATAAAGCTGACCTGCTTTCTCCTCAAACCTTCTCATCAACAGCATACTTTCGTACCAGTATGCGTAGGTCTCTTTGGAATATTTCGCTTTTGCTTTGGTAGCAGTACTCTTCTTTGCCATATCAATTCAAGTAAAATATGCTAATTTAGGCCTCAAATATAATCAATTGGACTGAATTTTAAGACCAGTTGCGAAAATAGTCAAAATACCTAGCGTACACACACAATGCATCTCAAAAATCTGAAATTGCTGCAATTTAAAAATTATGCCAAGGCAGAATTCCAGTTTTCTTCGGAGATCAATTGCTTGGTGGGGAAAAATGGCAGTGGCAAAACCAATATCTTGGATGCCATCCACTACCTCTGCCTGACCAAATCGGCTATTAATGGAGCTGATTCCCTAGCAGTGCAGCATGGATTGGATTTTTTTACACTCATGGGGGATTTTGAGCGGGAAGGAAAATCCTTGGAAGTACGATGTGTGGTAGAATCGGGAAAGAAAAAGCAATTGCTTCAAAATGGGAAGGCCATAGAGAAGATGAGTGAACATGTGGGTCTGCTTCCCATTGTCCTCATCGCTCCGGATGATACGCGACTGATCAGCGAAGGGAGTGAAGATCGCAGGCGCTTTTTTGATTCCATGCTCTGTCAGCTGGATCGGCAGTACATGGATCAGTTGGTCCGCTATCAACATTTTTTGAAGCAACGCAATGCGCTGATCAAACTGTTTGCCGATAAGGGAAAGTGGCAGGAGGAATTGATGGAGCCCTATAACCGGGAATTGATCCAAGGGTCGAAAGTATTGGCAGCCAAGCGGCGGTCTTTTGTGGACGAATACAGTCCCTTATTGGTGGATTATTACAGCTTTATTTCCGATGCACAGGAACCTGTCAGCATCAGCTATGAAACCCAGTGCTTGGAAGAGGATTTTGATACAGCTTTTCGGGCAGCAGCGTCCAAGGATTTTGTTTTGAAAAGAAGTACGATGGGTATCCATAAGGATGATTTTGTTTTTCAGATTGGAGGATATCCTATCAAAAAGTTTGGTTCTCAGGGACAGCAGAAATCATTTGTGATAGGCTTGAAGCTGGCCCAGTTTCAGGTATTCCACGCACATTTGCAGGTAAAGCCCTTGTTGTTGTTGGATGATATTTTTGATAAGCTGGATGATGGCCGGATATCCCAATTGATGCAATTGGTGGCAGACCATGCTTTTGGGCAATTGTTTATCACCGATGCTCGCCCGGAGCGTTCTAAAGAGATACTCAAAGGGGTAGATGCGGAATGTGTGTTTTTTGAGTTGGGGCCAGCCTATCATGAGCGGTGATGACTACAGGATGTTGTTTGTTTTAATGTTTTTTTACGGAAAGTCCGTTTCTTTTGCTACATCTTCTCATATCTTGCTTGTGCATACTATCTTTCAACTCAGCTAGTATATCCTATTTCAGGTTCATCGATTTATCATAAAATTTCTGATGCTAAGCATATTGTTATTTTTTTCATGGTTTACCAATCAGCAATACCAAGTGATGGTTCCGATAGATCATCAGTTGCAGGATAGTAAGAAAATACCAATCACCTATACCATCATAGGAGATTTCGACAAAAATAGAGAGAGCATTTTTTTAGTCGATGATCCTCTGCTTACATGGGATGAACTATTTGATATTGCTAAGGGATTGCAGGAAAAGTGGAATATTGTAAGAGTACATGGCAGACAACAATCGGAGGAAATCAAAAAGCTGGTTGTCCAGAACGAACAGGTAAACTGGAAGTTGGCATACAGATTCTATAATCAGCAACAGGCCGTAATGGACTTGGAGTATGTCAGAAAGGCAATCGTAGGGGATCAAAAGATTATTCTTTTGGGGCAGGGGTCAGCAGCTGCTGGACTCCTACATTATTCAACCAATTACCCGGAGAGTGTCAGTAAAAGTGTTTGGTTAAGCCCATTAATTTTGGATGTACATAAAAACTTAGGTTTTTTCACACCTATTCATAAGCTTAGCCGCTCCAACGCTCTGCTTAATCCGCTTTTGTTATTCTATTTTTCTTCCCAGACGAGTTTGAACCTAAGGGACCTTTCAGCAGATGAAAGTCTTTGGGGGTATTTCTCGAGTTTTTTGTTCCCTAATTTTCAGTATGCATTTCTAAGAAACGTGCACTTAGAAGATATTGCAACTCAGGTTCGATTATTTGAGCATTCTTATGCCTTTGGTTTGGCCAATGATCAGCGTCATCCATTTGGTAACTGGCTGAGAGAGGCAAGTAGCGATTTATGGGTAGCGCATCAAAAAGAACGATTTGATGTCTATGGTATCAGGTATGATCAGCCCATGGAAGTCCAAGAAGCTACACTCATTCTAGCGGGTAAATTTGATCTCTTGGTGAGCTATCACAGCTATGAAGTGTTATCGGAACTGGTCCGTATGAATAAGCCTATCATCATCAACGATGGTCATGGCTTGACAGCTTTGCATTCTTCCGGGCTCCTTCCAGATCTTATTCATGCTTTTTTAACCAATGATGCAGAAGGGAAAGTGCGGGTATTTGAAGAAATGAAAAGGTTAGGGCTGTATCCTGCTAGGAAGTGAAACTAGTGGTTGAGTTTTTTTAAACTATTTCCAACTAAAAACTTGTTTCTTTCTTTCTTTAAGGGCTTTATGAGCAAGAAAGCTTGTAAGTATTAAAATAATTATTGATTTTAACCCAAACGTTATGTTTAAAACCGTAAAAGTTCTAGGAGTATGTTTATTACTCAGTTTTGGTTGGTGTTTCCAAGTGGAGGCGCAAGAGGTGATTCCTGAAATCGGTGGCTTTGTTGAAAAAGAAGTTGGTTGTCGGAATAACGAAGAAATTAAAGTTAAAAGATGCGAGTGGGTGATTTATGAATCAGCTTGTGATCCAAGTATTCAAGATTTATGTTAGGAATAAAAGAGGGGATACCCCCTCTTTTTTAAATTAATGGATATGAAAAAACTCCTTTTATTGGGTGCGGTTTTCTGTTTTACCATGTGTTCTCCATCGGGTGAGTCTGAAGATCATGATGGTCCTCTATCAATAGACTTAGACGCAGCAGACAAGGGTGTTCTTTCAGATATAATGGAATCCGTTCGATACGTGCTCTTAAAACCAACTGATGCATACCCCATTTCATGGCCTCACAGTGTTTTTGTTGATAAAAAAGGAAATTTTTACGTACGGGATATCAATACCTATAATTTGTTAGTTTTCGATTCATTGGGTCAGTTAGCGCATGTTTTTGAACCAAAGGGGACTGGACCTCAAGAGTTTTTTCGTATAGGTGATTTTCAAGTGATGGATGATCGGGTAATAATTTTTGACGATTCCATATTAAAGATAATTGAGTTTGATCTTCAGGGTGAGTTTATCAACGAGTTTAGATGTAAGAGAGGCTTTCAAAAGTTATATAAGGGGTCTGACTTCTTGCTTGGTTTTACCAGTTACTCAGCTGATTTTGGTGGTTATAATTTTGTTAGGAGTACGATAGATGCTGATGAACAGGAAGGGTTTTTGAAATTTCCTGATGAAAAACAAAGAGTAGGTAATTTTGATACGCACGTTAGCTTCATTTCTTCCATTTACAGTCCTAATCTTTATTTTAACGTGACATTTTCAACCCAAGTGGCTCAGTTTGACAAAATCTCAGGGAGGTTAAGTTCAGTTATTGATTTTAACTTTGGGAAATATAGTATTCCCGATAGCTTTTTTAAGCTAGAAAGACAAGAATTGTATAGATTACAGGAGGAAAACAACTTAGTAAGAGAAATTGGATCATTTTTCCCATTTAAAGACTTTTATTTTGTATGTGTGTCCCAAGGAATGGGGAAAAAGAAGCACTATATTCTACTTGATAAAAATAAAAAGCCTATTTTTCATAAGTATAACTTGACCAATGACTTGGATGGGATGAAAATGTTGGGTTCACCCTGGAGTTTTTCTGCCAACGAAGTAATCCATATGATCGATTCCCGTGATTTTTTAAGCGAGTACAAGCAGACCTTTGCGGGTAAGGATACAAGCAATTCGCCTGATGGCATCCATCAATTTGTACAGGAAAACGAAGATAAGTTAATCGATGATTACCATGTATTGGTTTTATATAAACTCAAAGCAACTTTTTAATAGCGCTTTCGGTTGATTTGGGCATCTAAGGACAATCGTCCGGGGCCTGTAATGCTCAATACCACGAAGATCAATAAAAACAAGAGTGCCTTTTCTTTGGATGCAAAGGGGTCGTCTGCATGAACCATAAACGCCGCCACAAACATGGTGAATCCCAAGGGCAACAAGCAAATCCGGGTCATAAATCCTAACAGTAGCAATATGGCGCAAAAAAACTCGGAGAAAATCGCCAACTGAAGGGATACTGCCGGCCCTACACCTAAGGGGTCTCTAAAAGTACCGAGTTTATTGGTAAAATCTGCAATCTTGGCCCATCCATGGGTAAGCATCATGGCTGCTGAACCGATTCGAAGCAATGCCAGCGCAAAATCAAGCGCAAAAGGTTTGGTGCTAAAGATTAACTTTTTCATGGATTTGGGATTGTAATTGCATTTTATTTTTCCAAAAATAAGCATTTAATTCATTCTTGGCAGTAACTTAGGGATGCTTTATACAAACTAATCCAAATGAACTATATGAGATACCTGTGTCTGATCATAACTCTGTTAGTGCTACCCTTTTCTTTTTCCTTTGCCCAGCAAAAAAGTGATGCCTTAACTATTTACAGTACTTCCTTGTATGGATTTGTCCAAGAGGAATTGTATCCTATGATTGCAGAATCACTTTTTGATGCAGAGGAGGCCCCTTCTGTGGATGAATTTATTGCTTTGGCAAAAAAAATTGATCAGCAGGTACAGGATCATCTCAAAGGACAAGAGACATCCTTGGATGCGTCCGATATTTCAGAGGCTGTGGCGATGAGAAAGGCCCTGCTGGTGCAGCTCTCAGAAGCGTATATGGAACGTGCTGAGGGGCTTTCTGCGGAGGAGAAGTCCGCCTTCTTTCAACAGTACTTGGTCCAATTAGGGATACTGGATGACTTGACCAACCTGAATGATGATTTGTCTCGTTCCTTGATGATGGCACTTCATTATTCCTTGGAGATTCCCTTCGGTATGCCCAATACCCGTGTGGAGGAATTTATATTGTCCAGAGAAGAACCCATGCGCGAAAGTTTGAAAGCGGCCATGGTTATGAATGAAATGGTCATGCTGTCCGGAGGCTACGAAGTTAGTGAGCGTTTGGTTAAGCAATTTGTAGCAGAATATCCTCAATCAGTCCATTTGCCCAATATGATGGAAGATTTGAAAGGTTTGGAGCGCCTGCGAACAGGAGCCCAGGTGACTGACTTTGAATTTAAGGATTTGACAGGATCGACGGTGCGTCTTTCAGATTATCAAGATAAGATCATTTATTTGGATTTGTGGGCCTCTTGGTGTGGACCATGCATTCAAACCTTTAAGACCAAGACGCCTGATTTTGAAAAGAAGCTGGTGGGTTTGGATGATATCGTCTTGATGTATGTATCCGTAGATGAAAAAGAAGAATCCTGGAAAAATTATTTAGATAAAAACCCGATGAATGGGGTTCATTTGTTTGCAGGTCAGGGTTTTGAAGCAGAGATCATGCGTTACTTCAAAGTATGGGGTATCCCGAGATACCTGATTTTAGGCAAGGGAAATAAAATCCTCCAAGTCAACGCCCCCCGACCAGGGGATGAAGCTTATGAGGCGCTGATAGAGATTGGAGAGGGAGTTGAGTGATCTCGCAGAATGCGCGGAATGAACGGAAGTTTCGGAATGGTCTCTCGCAGATACAGGAGATTTAGCAGATTTGACGCAGATATAATTAATTTCTTCTGCGCCTTCAAAACTGCGTCTTTGCGCCATGGCGTGACACCTTTTTCTTAGTGCCTTAGCGCCTTTGTGGCAAAAGTCTCTCACAGATACAGGAGATTTGGCAGATTTGTCACAGATATAATTAATTTCTTCTGCGCTCTTGAAACTGCGTCTTGGCGTCATGGAGTGACACCCTTTTCTTTGTGCCTTAGCGCCTTTGTGGTAAAAGTCTCTCACAGATACAGGAGATTTGGCAGATTTGACGCAGATATAATTAATTTCTTCAGCGCTCTTAAAACTGCGCCTTTGCGCCATGGCGTGACATCCTTTTCTTTGTGCCTTAGCGCCTTTGTGGCTACAATCTCTCGCAGATACAGGAGATTTAGCAGATTTGGCGCTGATAGAATTTATTTCTTTAGCGCCCTTTAAATT
This sequence comes from Mongoliitalea daihaiensis, assembly GCF_021596945.1. NCBI lineage: Bacteria > Pseudomonadati > Bacteroidota > Cytophagia > Cytophagales > Cyclobacteriaceae > Mongoliitalea > Mongoliitalea daihaiensis. The sequence continues at coordinate 1,868,430 of NZ_CP063779.1, forward strand.
GCGTCTTTGCGCCATGGCGTGACACCCTTTTCTTTGTGCCTTAGCGCCTTTGTGGCAAAAGTCTCTCACAGATACAGGAGATTTGGCAGATTTGTCACAGATATAATTAATTTCTTCAGCGCTCTTAAAACCGCGTCTTGGCGTCTTGGCGTGACACCCTTTCTTCATCCTTAGCTCCTTTAGAAACCATACCCTTGCATACCTTTTCCAAACAACATTATAATCTTAGGAAAAGGTAAAGTTCTTTTTTAGTTGTATTTTAGCAAATGAATAAAATATGAATATTCAAGTGTAAAACGTTTTTTTACATCAATAAATTTTCAAATGAATTTTTTTAACTAAAAACTTGCTTCTTTCTTTCTTTCTTTAAACTGTTCTTAAAGGCAGTTTGACCTGTTTGACGTTAAAATTATTTCTAACCTAATTTAACGTATTATGAAAAAAAATTTAATTGTTTTCTTCATTTTCGCAATGGTAGCTTCATTTTATAGCTATTCATCAGCGCAGGACCAATCATTAGAACCGGGTGGAGATGGTCCAGGATGTGTCAATTTTGGTTACTCAATTTGGACCTCATCAGGTCCATTTACCAAAGACAGGACTTTCTACAATTGCTTTTGTGGAAAAGAGAAAGGAATACCTGAGCAAGCTTGTATGTAAGTTAGTTTGTGAGGGGTGATTTTAATTACACCCCTCACATTTATTATAAAAATAAAGTCAAGATATGAAGTGGATTAGAATAATTAGATTCGTTTTTATTATTTCGTTGATTGGTTGCTCCACGCAGGAAAAGGAGGTTGTTTTCGATAATAAAACCTTGGAAAATTTAATCACAGATGATGTCTTGCGAAACCCAACAAAAATACTTGCGGTACAAGGAGGTCTTTTCGTAGTTGTCGACGAATTTGGTTCGGAGGGATTTATCAAGATTTTTGAGGATGACTGGACCCTTCTTGCTTCTTTGGGGAAGTTGGGAGATGGGCCAGATGAATTTTATGATTACCCATCCATCCTTCGTGGAGAAAATAATGAGGTTTTTGTTTTTGATGGCTTTAAAAACAGTCTATTCCGTTTAGATACCGATTCGGGAGCGTTATCACTAGAGCCTTTTGAAGTTTCTGAGATGGCCTTGATAGAAGATGTTATTGGGGTAACGCCAACCCATATCATTTATCAGTCAGCAGGTTTTCAAGACCTCCTTGTTACACAATCTAGAAATACTGGGAACGCTGTAAGCACTGTTCCATTATCTATCAAAAACCCACATTTTCAAGTAAGTGGAACGGATAAGCTCGTTTTTTCTTCCAACTACTTGGTTAAGAAACCGGATGAGGCAAAGTTTGCTGCTGTGTTTAACTACTATGATGAATTAATAATTGTCGATGAAACTTCCATAGTAACTCATGAGGTGATTTTTGGGGATTTGAAGTACGATGAAGGAGCTACTATTATTGCATTTACAGCTGTCGCAGCTACCAAGGACGCTATTTACACAATTTACTATGGAAAAGACGTCCTTGAATTAGAGGAACCAATGACTTGTGAATTGCTTGTATTCGACTGGCAAGGTAAACTCCAACAACGCCTTACCCTCGACCAACCTCTTAACTTCTTAACCTTTGACGAGCAAAAAGGTATTCTGTACGGACTAAACCCCATGAATGAAGACAATCCAATCTACCAACTCGACCTTAAGAGCTCTCGCTGATATGGGAGATTGGGCGGATTTATCACTGATTTTTTACGGAAGACCCCAAAAGATTTCTCACAACGTCCGCAACGGATCTACGCTACGTCCGTAGAGAATCATGTGATTGTTTCGTTGAGCTCTTGGCGTTCAGCGTAACGTTTTTGGCGTGAACCTTATCGGTGTCTCTCGCAGATACAGGAGATTGAACGGATGTGCCACGGATATTATTGATTTCATTTTTGCCTTTTAAATAGCGCCTTGGCGTCTCTGCGTGAAACCTTTACCTTAGAGCCTCAGTGGTAGTATCCACCTAGGCCCTAAGGTATTATAGTATCAGCCCCAAAGGTTATCCGGATATTCACCCTTTTCATGAAGTGCCTTCAAGGCTTCAATCACTCCAGGCTTATCCTCTGTATACGTTACCCCAAACCATGTTTTGCCGCCTTCTAAGATTTCAAAGGCCGCTTTGCCTGCTTGAATCAGGTTGTTGGCAATAGTCGGTATAAAAAATTCGGATTTAAGATTCTCCTGATTGGCGGGGAGAAACTCCTTCCACATAGACTCAATATCAGAGAATACTGCTGGATGAAAGCCCCAGAAATTCATGGAAACAGGCGTGCCTGCTGCAATTTCCAAAACTTCCCCATCTCCTTTGGCCAGAATTTTCTCTCCCTCACGTGCAATAGCCGTACGTTCGGTCATGCCAATGAGTTGGTTAGCGTCATTCATTTCGCAAACGCCTCTAGAAACTGTACCATTTTCGGATAATACATTCTCAATGGCATAGCCGACCATGGCGTGCAAGTTGGGCTGAACGCCATTGCTCAAAAACTTTCCAAGTACTTCAAATGCCTCTTTTCCATAAAAGTCATCTGCATTGATCACAGCAAAGGGTTCTGCTACTGCATCCTTGGCACAAAGGACCGCATGGGCGGTGCCGTATGGTTTTACACGGGCAGCATTCTGGAATTCTGCTGGCACAAATGATTGCAAAGACTGAATCACAAAGTCAACTTCGATTTTTCCCTTGACCTTTGGAAGTATCAGTTCTTTGGTAGCTTCCAAGATTTCCTCTCGTACGATCAGGACCACTTTTCCAAAGCCAGCTCTAATGGCATCAAAAATGGAATATTCCAGAATAATTTCTCCGCTTGGTCCAAAGCCGTCAATTTGTTTATTTCCTCCATACCTGCTGCCCATGCCGGCAGCCAATACTAAAAGTGTTGGTTTTGTCATAAAATCAATTGGTTAGTAGAAACGCAAATTTAGTCTTTTACGGGTACTTTAAAAGGATTGTGTTTGTTTGCTTTAACTAGCTGATTTTTCATAAAAATTCAATTTCCTTCTAAAGTGGGTAGTAAAATGAGTCAATACTTTGCTTAAAAGCGATAAAATTCTCATTTAGGGTTTCTAAAACAATCTGATTTAATAAAAAATGTATAAAAATTGGATTTGATAGTTAAAAAACTAATCAAAAATATTTTTTTATCAAAAAAACCGCTAGATTAGCATCGAAATCCTATTAAACCGAATAAAATATTGCAGAAAATGAAAAAAATCGAAGCAATTATTAGAACATCCAAATTTGAAGACATTCATAGATGTGTCGCAGGTTTGGGAGTGAAGTTTTTCACCTTCTATGAAGTCAAGGGGATGGGCATGGAGCACCCCAAAGTTCAAACCTACCGGGGGGTGGCTTATGAACCTGCCTATATTCCCCGTACCAAAATAGAAATTGTAACCACTGATGAGCATGTGGATGAAATAATCAACTGTATTCTGACTCAAGGGAGGACTGGAGAAGTCGGAGATGGAAAAATTTTCATCTATGAAGCATTAGAAGCTTACCGTATCCGAAATAACGATACCGGGGAGGCTGCTTTATAAATCATTCTCATTACATCTTTACTCATGTACTAACGATCAAACCTATGAATCAAGAAATCTTTACTATCAATAATTTGTGGATGATGGTGGCCACTATTTTGGTATTCATCATGCACTTAGGCTTTGCCAGTTTGGAAGCTGGCTTGACACGCGCCAAAAATACGGTCAACATCTTATTTAAAAATACCATTATACCAGCCATTGGCTTATTGACCTATGCGTTTATAGGTTTTAATTTAATGTATCCGGGCGATGATTTTGCAGGCAGTTTTTTTGGTCTAGCAGGTATCGGTTTGGCACTCCCTGAAGGATGGAGTACCTCTGCCTACAATGAAGGGTATACTTTTTTCACTGATTTTATTTTCCAAGCCATGTTTGCTGCGACAGCGGCTACAATTGTGTCGGGAGCTGTAGCTGAACGTATCAAATTAGGTCCATTTATATTCTTTTCACTCATCTATGTAGGGATTTGTTACCCTATAGTGGGTATGTGGAAGTGGGGAGGAGGCTTCTTGGATGCGTTGGATATTCCATTTTATGATTTTGCAGGCTCGACGATTGTTCACTCTGTAGGAGGCTGGGGAGCCTTGATAGGTGCTTATTTGTTAGGTCCACGATTGGGAAAATATACGGAGTCCGGTATGAAAGCTATCCCAGGTCATAATATTCCCATGGCTACCATAGGGGTATTTCTTTTGTGGTTTGGCTGGTTTGGATTCAATGGAGGGTCTGTATTGACTGCTGATCCGGGTACAGTTTCTCTGGTATTTGTCACCACTGCGATTGCGGGGGCCTCAGGTGCTATGGGTGCCTTGGTAGCCTCCTACCTCAAATTCAAAACCTACGATATCACCATGGTACTCAATGGGATTTTGGCTGGCTTGGTATCCATTACCGCAGGAGCAGACTTAATGGGAGTAGGAGAAGCAGCTATCATCGGTTTTATCGGTGGCACTATTGTGGTATTTGCCGTTGTGTTCTTTGATAGAATTAAAATTGACGACCCCGTGGGCGCGATCTCTGTTCATTTAGTTTGTGGAATTTGGGGCACTTTAGCCGTTGGGCTTTTTGGAGATTTGGCAGGAATGGGACAAGTATGGTCGCAACTCATTGGTATAGGAGTTGTTGGTGCTTTTTGTGTGGGCACTTCCTGGTTGATTTTCTTCAGCATGAAGAAGAGTATTGGAATCCGTGTAGATGAGCGGGAAGAATTGGAGGGCTTGGATATCAACGAACACAGCATGTCTGCTTACCCGGATTTTGCTTCTAAAGATTAAATTCTAGTTTATACAATTGACTATAGCCATTATATACAAAAGCCGGGATGATTTTCATGCCGGCTTTTTTCGTGAGGTGATTATCTTTGATAAGTGAATAAGTGAAAGTCTCACATGGTTCATTGCGGATCATCGACGATAATCAACAGTTGTTAGCCGACGGTTTGGCTGCCGCCTCATGAAATAGGTTGACAGGTTATTGACCGATGACCGAATGACGTGAGTAATTTTCCTTAAAAGGCTTTTAAGCTGATGTCTAGTGATTTTATAGAATGAGTCAGCGCGCCGACCGATATAAAGTCAACTCCACATTCGGCTACAGTGGCTAAGGTTTCTTCCGTAATTCCCCCAGAAGCTTCTACCAAGAACTTGCCATCAATTCTCCGTACAGCTTCTCTCATGGTTTCAAAATCCATATTATCCAGCATGATGTAGTCAATGCCCCCAATAGCCAAAACCTGATCTACTTCTGCTAAGCTGCGGGTTTCCACCTCAATTTTCAGATCTAACTGATGTTTGTGAAGGTAGTCTTTGGTGTTGGCAATAGCCTGTGCAATCCCTCCTGCAAAGTCAATATGGTTGTCTTTGAGCATCACCATATCATAGAGTGCAAAGCGATGATTGACTCCGCCGCCGATAGCCACTGCCCATTTTTCAAGCATTCGGAAATTAGGGGTTGTTTTTCGGGTGTCGAGCAATTTGGCCTTGGTATGCGCAATTTTTTTGGTCAGATAAGCGGTTTTGGTAGCTATGCCACTCATACGCTGCATGCAGTTGAGAACCAATCGTTCTGTACTCAAAATGGAGGCAGCCTTTCCTGTAACAATTAAACCTATAGCTCCGGGCAACACAACCTGACCGTCATCGAGTAATCGTTGGACTTGAAGGCTTGGATCGTAATATTGAAAGATTATTTCAGCCAATTCCATTCCGGCCAGTACGCCAGGTTCTTTGATAATCAACCGTGCTTGTCCTTGCTGATTGCTGTCAAATGCAGATAAGCTGGAATAATCTCCCGGTCCAATGTCCTCCTGTAGGGCTGCTTGAATGAAGGCATGTATGCGGTCTGTAGTTAAATAGGGTAAGTTTCTCACAGCGCAAAGGTAAGCATATTTGGCTTTACTCTTTGATGATATCGAGCGCAAAAACAAGTGGGCCTTCTTTTTCCGATTTTGCTTTGATTAATATCTTGAAACGCTGTTCACCTGAAAAATAATGAGCCATTGTAGCCGTAAGATCGTTGCTTCCTGCGCTTTTTTGGAGTAGATGAAAATCTAGGGGAGGATATTTTTTGAAAAAATCGCGCATGACCTGCTCAGCCTGATTTTTAGAATAATGTCCCGAATTTCCACTGATATTAATCTCTACTCGCGACCCAAAGTAATTGGATAGCTCCCTGCTAGAACCATTTTTGAATGTATAAGCCAAGTTATCCAAATCGTGTAGTTTACCCACTCGGGCAGGTTGATGCCACCATTGAATGGTTAATAGGCTTAAAACGAAAATAAAGGTACTCAGGTTTGTCATGATGATCTAATTGAACAAATATTAAGCCAAAAAGAAAAAAATATTTCCATGCTAATTTTGTGGCATTGGTAAAGAATAGGCATTTTTACAAACTCATTTAATTTTTGTAAGGAATTAACCACACATGCGACATGAATAAGAAAGTTATTTTGATGATTTTGGACGGGTGGGGACTTGGTACCAATCCATCTGTTTCTGCCATTGAAAAAGCACAAACCCCCTTCATGGATAGTCTTTTTAATACATATCCTCATAGTAAACTCGATGCTTCTGGATTAGCTGTTGGGCTTCCTGAAGGACAGATGGGGAACTCTGAGGTTGGACACATGAATATCGGTGCCGGACGCGTGGTATATCAGGATTTGGTAAAAATCAATAAAGCAGTAGAAGAAGGAGACCTCAATACGCATCCCGTCTTGCAAGAAGCTTTTGAGTATGCAAAGAAAAATACGAAGGATGTACATTTTATCGGGCTTGTATCGGATGGGGGTGTTCACGCACACATCAAGCATTTAAAAGGACTGTGTGATGCTGCCAAAGCCAATGGGTTGAAGGAGGCTTTCATCCATGCCTTTACCGACGGTAGAGATACGGACCCTAAGGGGGGTCTTGGGTATATCAAGGACTTACAGGCACATTTAAAGGGCTCTATTGGTACGATCGCATCAGTTGTGGGAAGATACTATGCCATGGATCGGGATAAGCGTTGGGAGCGCGTCAAGCTAGCGTACGACGCCCTAGTCAAAGGAGAGGGAGAGCGTTCCAAGGATATTACAGCCTCTATTTCAAAGTCTTATGTAAATGGTGTTACGGATGAATTTATCCGTCCAATCATACAAGCAAACGGCGATAATAAGCCCGTAGCAACCATCAAGGAGGGCGATGTGGTCATTTGTTTCAATTTCAGAACAGACCGTGGCAGAGAAATCACGCAAGTATTGACTCAAGAGGATTTTGAAGATTACAACATGAAAAAAATGAATCTTCATTATGTCACATTCACCAGCTATGACGATACCTTTAAAGGTGTAAAAGTCTTATTTGAGAAGGATAATTTGAATAATACCTTGGGGGAAGTTTTGGAAAAGGCAGGTAAAAAACAAATCAGAATCGCTGAAACCGAGAAGTATCCTCACGTGACATTCTTTTTCTCAGGCGGTAGAGAGGTTGCTTTTGAGGGGGAGAGCAGGATCTTATGTTCGTCTCCAAAAGTAGCTACTTATGACTTAAAACCCGAGATGTCTGCCTTTGAAATCGCATCAAAAATAAAGACAGAACTCCGTAAGAAAGAGGTGGATTTTGTTTGTCTAAATTTTGCCAATGCAGATATGGTTGGTCATACGGGGGTGTTTGATGCGGCAGTGAAAGCTTGTGAAGCGGTGGATGCCTGTGCAAAGCAGGTGATTGAACAAGCCTTGGAAAGTGGGTATACTACCATCGTCATTGCAGACCATGGCAATTCTGATATGATGATCAATGAAGATGGTTCTCCAAATACCGCCCATACCACCAATTTAGTACCGTGCATTATGGTAGATAAAGACGATGTCCTCCCTGTAAAAGACGGGAAATTGGGTGATTTGGCTCCAACCATCCTAGCCTTGATGGGAGTAGATGTACCACAAGAAATGACAGGAGATAATTTACTTATTAGGTAGGTTAGATAAGATATGAAAAAGCTTCAAGCGCAATTTTATCTAGTTTTCGGATGCATGAGTATTCTTTTTATCTCCCAGAGTTGTAATCCAGAGTCTAGGGAGAGATCAGAGGTGGAGACTGCCTACTTTCCGATACAAGAGTTTGTGGAGGTTTTGGCAAATAAATTGGATGGGCAAACAGTGTCTAGACAAGCAACTGTCAACGGGAGCCAAGAAAGGTCAGAGGATGTTTTTGCATTAGAGGATTGGTTGAACGAATTTGATTTCTTTATCCAAAATGATATCAATAAGCCAGCCCTGGCTGCGGCTTATGAAAATACCCGAAGTTTGGAATACCTCATTCATGAGTTGAAGGAAGGGGAGAAAAATAAAACCCAAAAGGTAGTGGTCCGCTATGAAGACGGGAAAGTCAAGGAGTTGAGTTTCTTTGAAAAGAAAGAAAACTTCTTTTATACTTCCGAAATCAGAGGGGCGATGTTTTTCAACTCAGGCACCGAGCAGTTGAGTCACTATGTGATCGAAACTGCACAAGATGTCATCTGGTCCAAGCCTAATCGAATGGTGATTCAGGGGTATATCCGCTATTAATTTCAGTTATTTTATAAGTTTGGGGGATTTAATCTGTGGTTTTGAGAACTTTATCGAAAAAAATAAAATCAACTTTTGTTAATTCGAGCAAAAGTCCGATATTTGCAGACTCAATTTAAAAAACGTCTATACTATTACGACAATATATCATGGCAAAAGTTTGTGACATCACCGGTAAAAGACCTCGAGTAGGTAACAACGTATCGCACGCGAACAACAAGACCAAGCGTATGTTTTATCCAAACCTACACAAGAAAAACTTCTACATCCCAGAAGAAGATGCTTGGATTACGTTGAAAGTTTGTTCCAAGGCTTTGAGAACAATCAACAAAAACGGTATCAGTGCCGTGTTGAAAGATGCTCAGGCCAAAGGTATGATCATCATTAAATAATCAGTCAAGTTAACGCATATAAATACTAGGAAGCGATGGCTAAGAAAGGTAACAGAGTACAAGTGATTATGGAATGCACAGAGCATAAAGAGTCTGGCCTTCCAGGTACTTCAAGATACATCACAACAAAAAACCGTAAGAATACTACGACAAGATTGGAATTGAAAAAATACAATCCTATCTTGAAGAAAATGACGGTTCATAAAGAAATTAAGTAATCAGGCACGGTGTTGTCAACAAACAACCTATAATCCTCTAAAGACATGGCAAAGAAAGTAGTAGCGACCCTAAAGAAAGAAGGTGGAGTAACGTATGCTAAAGTTATCAAGGCTGTGAAGTCTGAAAAAACTGGTGCTTACACCTTCAAAGAAGAAATGGTTCCAACAGCAATGGTACAGGATACCTTGAAAAAATAAGAATTTATTTCGATATTATTCGAAATGTCCCTTCGAGCAATGACTTGAAGGGACATTTTCATTATATTCGGGCTTCAATTACATACTATTATGGGAATCTTCGGTTTTTTTTCCAAAGAGAAGAAAGAAAGTTTGGATCAAGGGCTTCAAAAGTCCAGTGAAAATATTTTTTCAAAAATCAGTAAAGCGGTCGTTGGTAAATCCAAAGTAGATGAGGATGTATTGGACGAGCTGGAAGAAATTCTGATTACTTCTGATGTAGGGGTAGATACCACGATCAAGGTCATTCGTAGGATCGAGGAACGTGTTGCCCGCGATAAATATTTGAACACCTCAGAATTGGATGTGCTCCTTCGAGAAGAAATTATGGGCTTATTGGAGGAAAACAAAAGTGCGGATCTTTCTGATTTTGATCTTCCTGCCGATAAAAAACCTTATGTCATCATGGTGGTAGGTGTCAATGGAGTTGGCAAAACCACTACCATCGGTAAGCTGGCTCATCAGTTTAAAGCAGCAGGGAAGTCCGTTGTCTTAGGTGCAGCTGATACCTTCAGAGCCGCAGCAGTGGATCAGCTAATCCTCTGGGGTGAACGCGTGGGGGTACCAGTGATTTCTCATGGGATGAATACAGATCCTGCTTCTGTGGCTTTTGATACCGTCAAGAGAGCGGTAGAGATGAATGCAGATGTAGTGATAGTAGATACCGCGGGCCGCTTGCATACCAAGATTAACTTAATGAATGAGCTTACCAAAATCAAGCGGGTGATGCAGAAGTTTATCGACGATGCCCCACATGAAATCCTATTGGTATTGGATGGATCTACTGGTCAAAATGCCTTTATTCAAGCGAAAGAATTCACGAAAGCTACAGAAGTCAGCGCACTGGCCATTACAAAGTTGGACGGAACCGCAAAGGGTGGAGTAGTCATTGGAATCTCTGATCAGTTTAAGATCCCGGTAAAATATATTGGAGTAGGGGAAAAGATGACAGACTTGCAAGTATTTAACCGTAAGGAGTTTGTAGATTCTTTGTTTAAGAAGAAGTAAGCGATTGATTGGTTCTTGCGCCTTGTTTCTAATCTCACTAACCTCTAGCCAATCAAAATTCGGTCTTAAGCCTTACATATCCCTCATAATCATCTGATTCAGCATCCAACAACTTGAGATAAACTCCATCTGGAGTGAAAAACGGTGTGCGACTGATGATGTCGGCATTGAAACTAATCTCTGCCAGTTTCTGAAAATCAGCATCAAAGAAGAGTAGTCGATGGTCTCTGATGACCTTATCGTTCACCTTTTTCTCCGATATAATCAGATTCCTTACAAAGTGATTGCGATAAGGGTCCCAAGTGATGGCTCCATAGCGGCTGCTTTCATGATTGGGTAAAAAGGCAATCATCTCCCCATACTGTTCCGTTTTTCCTTTGAGGAATTGTAGCTTTTCGGACGAACCGGCATATTTCCATTCCTGTCTATCCGCATGAATTAGCAACAAAGAATCTGAGGCCGGCATCGAAATAACTTGAGCTTGGAGTTTTGGGTGGTAAGTGTTGTAAAAGGTTCCTAATTCTACATCCTCTAAAAACTCTTTATAAAGTTCGGGGAAAGTAAATGATGCCAAAGGTCGGATTTCATCTGAGGTAAAATCTGCTTCCCAGATCCAAGGATTGTTTTCAAAACTTTCTTCTTTGAGAACAAAAGGTACTAATGGGATGATCAATCGTTGGTTTTCTTTGTCCCAGGAGATTTGTTGGCCTTTGAGTATATTGAAAAGCGCATTGGGTATTTTACTGTCCAAGGGAAATGGAATTCTTTTTAAAACTTTGCCCTTTTTGTCTAGCTGAATCAGTTCTTTTGGACTGTTCAGAATAAATATGTAATCATCTGTAATCAACCCCCCATAGCTAAAGGTGCCAATGCCATCTGGGCCTTCTTTTTCTAATAGCTGTTTGTTGACTGGTGTAAGTTCCGGGTAGGGTACTGTGAAAAGGGAATTTTGTGCCAATGAAATTAATGACCGCGAAGATGCATCATACATAAATGTGCTTGGTAGCCGACTTGTTTCTAGATCTTTTTCAATATAAACGGTATCTAGGATTATTTCTTCAATTGGACCGTAAAAAACGATAGGAGTCTTTGTATCTTGGGTAGATGAACAGGAGAATAGAAATATAAGCGAAGAAACTAAAAGAATTAGTGTGTTGAAAAGCTTTGCGAATTTCATATCGGATCGTTAGGATTAACTAATAGGTTAAATGTAAGAGATATATGGGGAATTCCAAAAAATCATCAATCAAAATTCGATATTCATCATTGTATCCAGTACCTAGCTTTGGTTCACGCCACGCTCGCCACGGTGGTTCGCCACGTCCGCAGAGGAACGGTCCACGAATGACACGAATGTCACTAATGTGTTTTTTTCTAATCTCTCGCTTCTCGTTTCTAGGGTCTCAAAAACTCGGCGTTCACCATTAGATATTTTAATCAGGTAGTTGGTTTTTGTTCACGCTACGTCCGCCACGGTTGATCGCCAGGTCCGCAGAGGGATGGTCCACGAATGACACTAATGTCACTAATGTGTTTTTTTCTAATCTCTCGCTTCTCGTTTCTAGGGTCTCAAAAACTCGACGTTCACCATTAAATATTTTAATCAGGTAGTTGGTTTTTGTTCACGCCACGCTCGCCACGGTAGATCGCCAGGTCCGCAGAGGGTTGGTCCACGAATGACACGAATGTCACTAATGTGTTTTTTTCTAATCTCTCGCTTCTCGTTTCTAGGGTCTCAAAAACTCGGCGTTCACCAATTGATATATTAATCAAATAGTTGGTTTTTGTTCACGCTACGTCCGCCACGGTTGATCGCCAGGTCCGCAGAGGGATGGTCCACGAATGACACTAATGTCACTAATGTGTTTTTTTCTAATCTCTCGCTTCTCGTTTCTAGGGTCTCAAAAACTCGACGTTCACCATTGATATTTTAATCAGGTAGTTGGTTTTTGTACACGCCACGCTCGCCACGGTAGATCGCCAGATCCGCCGAGGGGTTGTCCACAGATTTCGCAGATTTTCACAGATTTTTTCCTTTTACATGAATCCCTGCTTGGTACTTGGGACATCTCCCCATCCTTCCTCTTTTTCGAACAAATCAAGGTTTAGGAACTACCCGCATCTGATGCGTGGCCGTATGCAAAGCTCCATACATATCGGTGGCTTGGATTTCTATGGTGTAGTCGCCTGCTGGAAGATTGCTTGGAAGCGCTGCTCTCCATAAGTGGTCCGTAAGTGCAGGATTGGAAGGCCTTCTTCCTGGCAATGCTGTTTGGGTGGTATCCCATTCCATGACTTCCAACCAAAAACTTGGATCCAAACTTTCAAAGTTGATCATGGGTTTCCATTCTCCACCATTGATTCGAAAAATGACTTTGTCTGTTGCCGCTCCAGTGAAGAAGTTGGCTACTAGTTGCGCAGTAGTGCGAACACCTTCTACCAAAATTTTTGGAGCATGCACTTGGATTTGGTAGTCAGCAGCTCTTCCGGCAGGCTTATAGCGAGCCGCATACTCTGATCCATCAATTTCCAGAAATACATAGCCTTTAGGGGATCCATCCCTCATCGTAGAGGCGGGCGTACCATTTGCCAAGATCTTGCCGCTATACCAATCACCCGATGGAGTACCTACATTGAAGTGATGGTGGGCCTTGCTTCCATAAAAACCATCTTCTTTACCGAAAAAAGTTTGTTTCATGTAATGGGTGTGTGCACTCATAGAAAGCGTATTGGCAAAGGGAGAGATCAACTCTAATAATTTTTCTCTATCAGCATCTCTAAAGCTGTCTCCATTTTCCTCAAACAAAGGGATATGCATCAATAATACCACTAATTTGTCCTTGGAAACGAGTTTGAGGTTGTTTTCCACAAAAGCTAATTGGTCTTCTCGTAATCCGCCCCAATATCCCTGTCCATCTCTTGGGTCAGGATACAAAATGTTTTCCAATACTATGAAGTGGGCATTTCCATGATTGAAAGCATAGGTGGCAGGACCAAAAGCAGCGGTGAAGGATTCATCGCTAAATTCGTCGGATGTGACGTCAAAATTCATATCGTGATTGCCCATGACATGAAACCAAGGAATACCTACTTTTTCGATAATTTCTTTGTAAGCATTGAAAAAGTCCGGCCGGTCACCCACAATGTCTCCTAAAGAAGCCCCAAAACTAACATCGGTGATTCCTTCTACTTCAGATACAATACCTTTTCTAAAGTAATCTAATTCATCCAAACTATAGGGCTGAGGGTCTCCAAATATCAAGGCAGTGAATTTCTCCGAAAAAGTGGTAGGCAGTAATGCAAAATCTACAGAGGAAGGTAGCGGGCCTGTAGGTGTCACTCCAGCATACTTCAAATTAGCAGGTGACCCATTAGGCTTATGAGTATAGAAAAACTGTGGAAGGTTATTTTTATCCACTGGAAGTTCGTGGGTGGATGGCTTGATTACAAAAACTGTTTGATGTTCTTTGATAGGTAATTCATAAGCTCCTTTGCTATCAGTCCGTACTACTTCAATTCCATTGGAAACAGCCACATTGGGAATCCCGTTTTCTCTGCGCTCTTTTTTTCCATTGCGGTTACTGTCTTCGAATACAAAACCTTTGACAGTTTGCTGGGCATGGAGTACATAGGCGAAAGTGAAAAAGACGGCTGTAAAAATTAATTTTCTCATGTTTTTTGTTGGTCAGGTTGGTAACATCAAAAGTAGGCTTATTTGAAGGAATGGAGTTTAAGGAAAGGTTAAGGATTTATTATAAAACGAGGGGTGTGGCAAAAATTAAATGTTTTTCATTTTAAAAACTAATTTCAAATAGAAGACCTTTTTAGGAGAATGACTTAAATAATAGGTTTTACATATTTAAACGCATGACTATGTATCCGTGGCTCTTTTTCGTTTAAAAAGCCTACTCACTATGTTCTAAAAACCTACTAATGTTTAGAGACGAATTTTTTATAATTATCTCAAAAACAATATTTTACAAAATTTTTCCTTGGATTGATTTCTACTTTCTAGTTCTACTTGCTTTTGTTAAACGATATCATGACTCTAATTTTATCACTGCCTAGAAAGAGAATTATTTTAACCAAACTAACCTTAAAATGATGATGTTGAAGATTTACAAAATTAAAAGACTATTACTACTTGCATGGTGCTTTTTTGGATTTCTGATTCTATTAAATAGTGCCAATGCTCAGGAGTCACTATTGGTTACAGGAACTGTAACCGATAAAGAAACTGGCGAACCATTAATTACTGCATTGATCTCTGTTAAAGGAGGTACTTCTGGGACTGCTGTGGACGCTAGTGGTAACTTTAGAATAAGCGTCGCACCAAATACTATACTAATCATTTCAAGCATTGGCTATAAAGCAAAGGAAATTATAGCTAATCAAGATCCATTAATTATTTCATTGGAACCAAATGAAGAGAGCTTAGATGAAGTAGTCGTTATTGGATATGGCCGTGTAAGAAAAAGCGACGCTACAGGAGCTGTTAGTTCTGTAAAACTAGACCCATTGAATAAAGGTTTAATATTAACACCCCAAGATGCACTGGTTGGAAAAATAGCAGGTGTAAATGTTGTTCCTGGTACAGGAGCTCCAGGCAGCGAAGGCATAATTAGGATACGGATGGGAGCATCATTATCTGCTTCGAATGACCCACTTATTGTGATTGACGGTGTGCCAATTGCTGGAAGCGCTCCCTTGAGTTCAATTAATCCCAATGATATTGAATCATTTACAGTATTAAAAGATGCCTCAGCAACAGCTATTTATGGTTCACGTGCCTCCAATGGTGTGGTAATCATTACTACCAAAAAGGGTGCCGCAAGATCAGGGAAACCCCAAGTGAGCTACACTGCTAACTTCATGGTAAACAGAGTATATGATTTTTTTGATGTTTTATCAGCTGATGAATACAGAGAGATATTTCCAGTAAAAGCAATTGCGCCAGAAGATTTTCAATTAGGTTCTGCTTCTACGGACTGGCAAAGAGAAATCTATCGTACTAGCTTTGGGACTGATCATAGCGTTTCATTAAGTGGGAATTCATTAAACGTTCCTTACAGGGTTTCACTTGGATATACAAATCAAGACGGAATAATTTCAGAAAATAATTTTCAAAGGAGTAATGTAAGCTTAGGGGTTTCTCCAAAGTTTTTTGATAGTCATCTTTCATTAGATATAAATTTCAAGGGGATATGGGAAAACGAAAGACCAATATCTACTGGAGTGATCGGAAGCGCAATATCCTTCGATCCAACAAGACCCGTTAGGGAACAGTATCCCAATAATATAGGACTTGGTTATTTTGTGTGGATGAACGAAGGAAACCCGATTTCTTTAGCACCTACAAATCCAGTAGCAAATCTTTTTCTTACTAGTAGACTGAACAAAGAGTTCAGAACCTTAGGGAATATAGCATTGGACTATGTTGTTCATGGTTTCGAGGATTTAAGGATTAATACTAATTTTGGTTACGATATCAGAAATCGAGATTTTAGTGAAATTATTCCTGATAATGCCCCTGCAACCTTTACATCTATAAGGAATGATGGTCGTGGAAGACAGCTTTTTTCAGAAAATCAGAATACAAATTTCATCTTTACTACCTATGCTAATTATAACAAGACTGTTAGAAATAGGAATAATTTTGACGCAATGGTTGGTTATGAATGGCAGAGGTTCTGGTATAGTATAAATCCCCAAAGCATCGTACGTGATGTAGTTGATACATCCGTACCTGATGAAGATGCGTTATATTTACTTTCATTTTTCACCAGGGTAAATTATTCAATAGGTTCAAAAATATTATTCACGGGAACCTTACGAGCAGATGGATCATCACGTTTTAGCCAAGAAAACCGTTGGGGATATTTTCCATCAGGAGCAGTTGCTTATCGTTTAACAGAAGAGGCTTTTATCAAAAATATTTCAGCAATTTCAGATTTAAAGTTTAGAGTCAGTTATGGCAAAACGGGTCAGCAAGATATTGGAGGATATCATCCATCATTAGCCACTTATACTGTATCAACAAATGCTCAACGATATTTATTCGGAAATGAATGGATAAATATGATGAGACCAAATGGGTATGATCCAAATATTAGGTGGGAAACTACTTCTACATACAATTTAGGTTTTGACTTTAGTCTATTTAAGGATTATGTTTTTGGTAGTATTGATGCGTATCATCGTACCACAAACGATCTTCTTAATAGGATAGCGGTACCTGCTGGGAGTAATTTTACAAATATTATTGAAACCAATATTGGCAGTATGCGAAACCAAGGAGTTGAATTTGCTCTAGGAGGCACTCCAATAAAAAAGAATAATCTTGAATGGACTATTAGTGGGAATTTCACTTATAATAAAGCAACCATCACAAAACTCAACACCATTGATACAGAAGACAATTTTGTAAAAACTGGAACCATAAGCAGACGCGATTTTCAGATTCATAAAGTGGGTCATACTCCCAACACCTTCTTTTTACTACAACAGGCATATGATGATAACGGAAACCCATTAGAAGGACAGTATATCGGCAGGGATGGAGCAATAACTTCTAGTGAACAGGATGCAAACAAGTATGTTACAGGAAAAAGCTCTTTACCTCCATACTTCTATGGTATAAGTACAAGGGTAACATACAAATCTTGGGACTTCGGAATGAATGGACATGGAAGCTTTGGGAATTATGTTTTAAATTATCAACAAGCTGGCCAAACTCTTATGTCACTATTTAGCTCAGAGGGAGTCTCTAGCAATATTTCAAGGCAAGCACTAGATCGTGGATTTACAATGGAACGTTATTTTTCTGATATGTTTTTAGAATCGGGCTCATTTTTTAGGTTTGATAATATTACAGCTGGTTATACGATTAATAACATATGGAAAGAGGGCAGTATGTTAAGACTTGCATTAAGTGCCCAAAATATGTTACTTCTAACACGCTACTCAGGAGTAGATCCTGAAATTTTTAATGGTCTTGATAACAATGTTTATCAACGTCCGAGAATATTTACCTGTTCTATCAATTTTAACTTCTAATTCGACAAATAGCCATGAAAAGATTTAATTATTTACCATTTATCGCTGTAATACTCTTATCTACATTCACAACTGGTTGTTTCAAGGACTTGGATACCTTACCCCTTAACGATCGACAATTAATTAGTGAACAGGTTTATGCAACCGAACAGGGATATTTAGCTGTTTTAGCCAAGATTTATGGATCGCTTATATTGAATGGTCAGGATGGGCCTGATCGAGATGGTGATCTTGGGGGTTTGGATGTTGGATATAGTGGATACACTCGTGCCATTTTTTATTTGCAGGAATGTTCCACTGATGAGGTAGCTCTTCATGCTGGAAGCTCGCAGGGATCTAGAGATTTCTTGTTCGTTAATTGGAATCCTTCTACACCTATTTTGCAATATGCCTACTATAGACTTTATATGACCATTGCGTATTGTAATGAATTTTTGAGGGAATCCACAGATGAAAAATTACAAGCAAGAGGTCTATTGGATCAAATGAGGTCAAATATAGAGTACTATCGCTCAGAGGCTAGATTTATTCGTGCATATAGTTACAGTATGATATGTGACTTGTATGGATCAGGGCCATTTATAGATGAATCAATGCCTGTAGGTGTGATACCTCAACAACGCTCTCGTGCTGAAATATATAATTTTGCAGTAAATGAATTAGAGGAAATTAAAGATAAACTTAAGTTGCCGGGTACCAACGATTATGGAAGGGTCGATCAGGTAGCAAGCTGGTTCTTATTAGCACGTATTTACCTAAATTCAGAAACTTGGGTTGGACAACCAGAATATCAAAAAGCATATGAATATGCATCCATGATAATCAATAATGGTCAATACCCACTTGCTTCTGACTGGCGTCATATTTTCCTTGCGGATAATAATACCTGCAAAGAAATAATTTGGCCATTGGTGCAGGACGGAGAGTATACCATCAACAGTGCAGGCACAAATTTTCTAATGAAAGCATTAAATAATGGCCGTATGAGCAATTTTTATGTGACTGGAATAGGTGCACGTAGCTGGGGAAGTGCAAGAGCAAAAACTCAATTAGTGGAAAAATTCTCTCCTAGCGATCAAACTTTCGACATTGAAGATACTTGGGGAGATAAAAAAGCTGATAAGCGAGCTCAATTTTTCACAGAAGGCCATACCAAAGAAACTTGGAGAAGTAATCAACCTTTTATAAATGATTTCACGAATGGCTATGCCATAATAAAATGGCGTAATGTCAATAAGAACAGAGAAGATCTTGTGCCTGGCGGAACAACATATTCCTACATTGACTATCCTATGTTTAGAACTGCGGATGCATACCTTATGGCTGCTGAAGCGATCTTAAGGGGAGCAGATGGTTCACGAGCTGTAGCGTTAGAATATGTTAATGAAATTAGGGATCGAGCCTATTTATCAGGAAGCTATGGTAATGATAAATCAGGCCGAATTTCCGATGCTGAGCTAACTTTGGACTTTATATTAGATGAAAGAGCAAGAGAGCTTTATACCGAATCAGTAAGGCGCACAGATTTAATTAGGTTTAATAAATTTACAAAAGGGTATAATTGGGATTGGAAAGGTAGTGACGGAACTGCAAACAATTTTTTAGGAAGAGATGTGGATGATAAATTCAAGCTTTTCCCAATCCCAGATAATGAGTTTACTGTAAATCCAAACTTAACACAAAACCCAGATTTCAGATAATTTATTTATCTCAAAAGTAATTATTAATCAAAAGGTGAAAGAATGAAAATATCTCATAATTTAAGAAGACTATCTTTAATATTTTGGATACATGTATTTATTCCAAATATATTAGTTAATGCGCAAGATGTTCGCAAAGAAATTTTTTCAACTATTGAAAAATCAGGTGGAGTTAATTTTGCGTATACAATACCAAATGACATTGAAGCCAATGTGCCACCCACTGGATATGAGCCTTTCTATATCAGTCATTTTGGGAGACATGGGTCACGTTATCTTGTTAGTGATAAGGAGTATTTGAAGGTTATAAATGTTTTTGAAAAGGCAGATAGCGAACAAATACTTACCCCACTTGGTCAGGATGTTTTTAACCGATTAAAAATTATCTATAGTCAAGTGGAAGGAAATGGCGGAGAACTTACTCCTTTAGGAAAAAGACAAATGAATGAAATATCTGAGAGGATGTTTGAAAAATACCCTAATGTATTCATTCAGAATGCACAAATTACAGCGGTCTCTACAACAGTAGGGCGTTGTATAAATAGTATGGAATTGTTTTGTGAAGGATTAAGGGAAAAGAATCCTGTTTTAAATATAAACATGGATTCACATGAAAACCATATGGACTATTTAAATCATCATACCAGTCAGGCTGTTCAGTTTCGTTACGCAAAAGACACCTGGCTACCTGAATATGAGTTGTTTGAAGAATCACATATTATACCAGATAGGTTAATTAAATCCCTTTTTCTTAGTGTGGAACACTTGGGGCCTGAGTTTAAGCCAAGCTCATTCATGTTTGATTTATTCGAAATTGCTGGGAATATGCAAAATACAATGATTGATATTTCACTTTACGATTTGTTTCAAAAAGAAGAGCTATACAATCTTTGGCAAGCCAAAAATTATCAGCTTTATGTGAAATATGGTAATGCTGCTATTAATGGAGGCATGATGATGGAAAATGCAAAGCCCCTGCTTAATGATATTTTAAATAAAGCAGAGAATATTATTTCAAAGAATGAGGTTGGCGCTTCTTTTCGGTTTGGGCATGACGGTAATATTGTTCCACTAGCTATGTTACTTCATATTCAAGGAACCTACAATAGCGTTGCTAACCCTCAAGATTATGCTAATTTTTGGAATGATTTTAAAGTTGCTCCAATGGCTGCTAATATACAAATGGTTTTTTACCGACATCCTGAAGTGAAAGATGTGTTAGTTACTTTTTTATATAATGAGCAAACAGTGAGTGTACCTCCAATTGAAACTTCTCTTTTTCCGTTTTACAAATGGTCGGATGTAAAAACATTTTACCAGTCCTTACTTCAAAAGCCAAGTAAAGTGCCAACATCCTAAATTATAAATGATTGAAAATAGGCAGGTTACAACTTTAAATTCATAAAATAGATCTAAAAAATAAGTTAAAAGATCATCTTCAGTAAAGATTATTCGAGTTCAGTTTATACCTGATAGTAAGTATTGAAACCTTATTTATGGACTTGTATTTTCAATCATTGTTGACAGGTAGCAAGTGAAGGATATAAGATTTATTCATATAATGGAAATTAATAATCACCTATCTTCATGTCTAAACATGAAGATAGGGACAGATTAGGACGCTTTAATTCAATGAAAGTTTAAAGTAAAAGTATAAGATGGTAATTAGATATTAGGTTTGATTCAGTAAATTAGATGAGCAATGAATTGTATAAATTTTCGATTCTTATAACTTAGCACTTCTTGTAAAAACCAAAATTCCTCCTAACCATTGGATTTACTCCACTTCAAACAATTTGAAAGTTATATGTTAAGCAGAAAAAGAAAATTACCTATAGTCTTATTTTTTTTCTTAGCATTTCTTTGTTGCCATTACTCTGCATTTGCATCTCTTTCCAATCT
Source organism: Mongoliitalea daihaiensis (assembly GCF_021596945.1). Taxonomy (NCBI): domain Bacteria; kingdom Pseudomonadati; phylum Bacteroidota; class Cytophagia; order Cytophagales; family Cyclobacteriaceae; genus Mongoliitalea; species Mongoliitalea daihaiensis. The sequence continues at coordinate 1,889,570 of NZ_CP063779.1, forward strand.
TGATTCACTAATCAAGGCTATTGATAGTGCAATAGAAAATAAAGACTTTTTTACTAAACGAAAAGAAACAAAAATTGATAGTCTACATGCTGCTTTGGCAATATTTACTGATAAGAATAGAAAATACGAAGTTAATTCATTTCTTTTTAAAGAATTAGAGCACTACGACTTAAATCGTGCTCTAAATGTTGCGAAAGAAAAACGAAAACTTGCCTTACAGCTTGGTGACAAATACCATATTGAGCAATCCCAAATGAATGTCGCTGAAATGCTTGGTAAAATGGGGATGTATAAGGAGGCATTCGAAATTTTAGATACCATTGATGTTGCGATAATTGATAAAAATAACAAGCAGTATCTTTACCACATTTACCATTCTACTTATTCTCTTTTGTATCAAAGTTCTTTATCTGATGAAGAGAGACAAAAGTATATACGGTATGTTTATCAATATAAGGACTCCTTGTTACAAGTGCTTGATAAAAGTAAATTAAATTATCAGCTGGTTTATACCGCTCGTCTTTTGGATTATGGCCATTATGACTCTGCCTTGGAATACATATTAGGAGCATATCCAAATTATTTGGAACAAAAAGATAACTTTTCCTTTGATTATACATTGGCCTCAGTATATGAGGCTATGGGCAATACTAACTTACAAAAAGAATATCTGGCTAGGGCTGCATTGCAAGATTTAATGAAGCCAGTTAAAAGTTATATAGCCCTTCGTAAATTGGCTATTATTTTGTTTCAAGAAGGAGATGTAAGTCGCGCCTACACTTATATTAAATGTGCGATGGAAGATGCACATTTTGCAAAAGCTCGATTTCGTATGATTGAAATCTCAGAAACTTTACCCATCATTACCGCTGCATACGAGCAACAGGTGAATGCTGAAAAAAGAAATCTTCGTAAATTACTTTACTTTAGTTTGGTCTTAGTAGCATTTTTATTGTTGATTTCTTTTATTGTGTTACAACAAATAAGAAAATTAAAAAAGGCTGAAATAAAGTTAAAAAATAAGACTAGAGAAATTTCAATAATGAATGATCAACTCAAAAGTTTGAATGATCAACTTGCGGAGTCAGATCATGTAAAGGAAGTCTATATAGGTTATGTATTTGATATCTGCTCGTCATATATAAATAAGCTGGAAAACTTCAGACTAACAGTTCACAAAAAGTTACGTTCTCAAAAAATTAACGATGCTATTCTTTTCACAAGTTCAACTAAATTATTTTCCGATGAGCTTAAGGAATTCTATCAAAGTTTCGATGCTATATTCCTCGGGATTTTCCCAAATTTCATAGATGATTTTAATGCTTTGCTCAGGGATGATAAACGTATTTTTCCTAAAGGAAATGAGATACTTACTCCAGAGTTGAGGGTATTTGCTTTGATAAGACTTGGTATTAGTGATAGTGGTAAAATTGCTTTAATTCTTCACTATTCACCTCAGACAGTTTACAATTATAAACTAAAGTTGAAAAATAAAGCTAAATCATCCAAAGAAGATTTTTTCACGAGCTTACAAAAGATTGGAAGGTGATTTTTGATGTTTTTTTCAATTAAAAAGTTCTAAGAAATAATAATGGGTTTCCATTCTCCACCATTGATTCGAAAAATGACTTTGTCTGTTGCCGCTCCAGTGAAGAAGTTGGCTACTAGTTGAGCAGTAGTGCGAACACCTTCTACCAAAATTTTTGGAGCATGTACTTGGATTTGGTAATCAGCAGCTCTTCCGGCAGGCTTATAGCGAGCCGCATACTCTGATCCATCAATTTCCAGAAATACATAGCCTTTAGGGGATCCATCCCTCATCGTAGAGGCGGGCGTACCATTTGCCAAGATCTTGCCGCTATACCAATCACCCGATGGAGTGCCTACATTGAAGTGGTGGTGGGCCTTGCTTCCATAAAAACCATCTTCTTTACCGAAAAAAGTTTGTTTCATGTAATGGGCATTTCCATGATTGAAAGCATAGGTGGCAGGACCAAAAGCAGCGGTGAAGGATTCATCGCTAAATTCGTCGGATGTGACGTCAAAATTCATATCGTGATTGCCCATGACATGAAACCAAGGAATACCTACTTTTTCGATAATTTCTTTGTAAGCATTGAAAAAGTCCGGTCGGTCACCCACAATGTCTCCTAAAGAAGCCCCAAAACTAACATCGGTGATTCCTTCTACTTCAGATACAATACCTTTTCTAAAGTATTCTAATTCATCCAAACTATAGGGCTGAGGGTCTCCAAATATCAAGGCAGTGAATTTCTCCGAAAAAGTGGTAGATAGGATGCAAATTTTTTTTGTATTTCAGCTTAGAGACGGAACGTATGCAGTTGGGAGTCTGCGTCCTTGATGGCCCAATCCTACCAGCCCCTTGTAGACTCAGTCTTGAATCAAAGGCTCCAAGCCAAATCTGCGTCTGTTCGGACTGATCCCTGAACCAATTGGATTGAAAAATGGCATTACATTTTACTAATAGGAGGTTCTTCTTTGCCCAGTAACTCTGCAATAGATGCTTCTAAATCAACTCTGAATTTCCCAATAAAACGATTTCCGAGGTACTCAAGAAATATTCAGGATAATACCATTCATAGAAACATCCATCATTGTGAAACCTTTTGCACCAAAACTACTAAAGGCCCTTCTTGCTTTCAATTCAGTAGTTGGGTAGTTGATAATAACATGCGATATGGGAAGGAATTTAGATTATCGGGGTCAAAACTCGCAACGTTTTATATGAAATTTTTTTTGGATTTTTGTTTAAGGTACTGAAAGTTGCATTAGTCAAGCTCTTCCATCGTCACAACAGCAACATCCTTTCTCTGCACGTCTTTCAATGGTTCTACCATGGATTTGGGGTAAGTAAATCCTTCTTCTGTAAGTGGATATAACAATGGTGCAAGGTTGTTTACAGCCGCTTTGATTCCTTGCATGATGGCTCCCATGTTACCGGTTTGCTTGGATAATTTAGCTTCATTTTCGATTTCAAAGGGACCTGCAAAACCTTGTTGTTGCAATACTTCTACAAAAGCCCTCCAATCTAAATGATCCCCCAAGCCAAAGCCTGGCAAAGTTGCTTCATACTGATGCCGATCCCAAGGATTACTAGAGATCGGCACACCTGCTTGAGCGGCCAATTCAGGATTAACTCGTTGCATGGCATACATGTTCCCCCAATAAGGATCAGAACTGTTCCTAGTAGATTTGACATGAATTCGCTTGAGCCTTTGCATATCGGTATGTTTGATAACTTCAATGGGATCCGTATGCTGCCAGATATCGTGGGAAGGATCGTAGATTTCCCCGTGATTGTTGTAAGGGATTAATTCATACATCAATTTGCGGGCAGCTAATACGCCTGGTAAATTATTGTACGTCCCCCAATAACCAGACGACCTCCAGCCTTCCATAGGACAGTTTTCATAAAGAATGGTGACCCCCAAGTCATCTGCGTAGCGAATGATGGGTTCAAATACCTTTTGGTACTCCAAGAGGTTCTTTTCAAAGCCATTTTCCTGAACCCCCAACTCATGGTTGTAGCCCACAAAAGTTCCAACTTTTACATCATTTTCGTCTCCTCCCAACAAATACGCTATCCGTATCAGGCGAAGTAGATGGTTTTGATTGTGGCGTCGCTGCACAGGATCTCCGCCGATTAGATTTTCGAAGGCGCCAATAGATAATCTTAAATTGGCAGCATTAAACTTCTCGAGGATTGCTTGTGCAGCAGGAGTATCAAAATTTAGGTAATCCAAATGAGTCGCTACAAAGTCATCCCTAGTCCCATCCTTTCGAAATACACATAAGTCCAATCCTTGCACACCTGCTTCCTGTGCTTTAGTGACTGTTTGGTCTAACGAAAGTTGATCAAAAGTTGAACTCATGATCCAAATTTGATTGTGCATATATATTCGATGGTTGATATTAAGCGAATTTACTTTCCTTCCAGCAAAATCAAAAGCCTCCGAAGTCAAAACCCTTCCATCCATCAGAACATTCGAACAAAATCCATTCAAAATCAGTATTTTTACATAAAATATGTTATTCAACTATGAAAAAATCAAGAATACTAAGTTTACTGGTAGCAGGATTACTGGGTTTTTCTGCAGTCTCCTGTGCAGATAAAGACCCCTCCATTACAGCTGAAAAAGACCCTTTTGCAGTAAGTTCTGAAAAACTTGACTTCAAAATAGATACACTTTACACGGACTTCATCAGCCCTTGGGGCATGACTTGGTTGCCAGATGGGAAAATGTTGGTAGTAGAACGTGCTGGCGAAATGCTGATCTTTGAAAATGATGTATTTACAGGAAACAAGGTGAGCGGACTTCCTGCGGTGCGTGAAATCAATCAAGCGGGATTGCTGGATGTTACTTTACACCCAGACTATGCGTCCAATGGCTGGATTTATTTGGCATACGCGAGAACACAAGGAGATGGAGAAGTATTGGTGATCGGGCGTGGAAAACTATCCGGAACCAATTTCACCGATTATGAAGATATCTATGTCTGCGGTCCAGAATGGAAAGGCGGGAGACATTTCGGGTCTAGAATTGTATTTGACAATGATGGATACCTATTCTTCTCTAATGGAGACAAAGGATCCAGACCGATGAATGCACAAGAATTGGACAATGACCATGGAAAAGTCCTTCGCTTACATGACGATGGAAGGATTCCTGCTGACAATCCGTTTGTGAATGAGCCTAATGCCAAAGGTGCTATCTGGAGTTATGGCAATAGGAATATTCAGGGAATGGTTTATGATAAAGCCAACAATAGGCTTTGGGCAGTAGAACATGGTCCTAAAGGTGGTGACGAGTTGAATTTGATCGAAAAAGGTAAAAACTATGGATGGCCGGTGATTTCCTACGGCATCAATTATGATGGCAGCATCTTGACTGAGCTTACAGAAAAAGAAGGCATGGAGCAGCCTGTGACCTATTGGGTTCCTTCCATTGCCACTTGTGGCATGGCCTTAGTTACTTCTGATAAATACCCTACTTGGAAAGGGAATCTTTTAGTTGCTGGATTGGCAGGAATGCAGGTAGCACGACTGGAGTTGGATGGTGCAAAAGTAACCCATGAAGAGACTTTATTGAAAGATATCGGACGCGTACGTCAAGTATCCCAAAGCCCTGATGGTTATATTTACGCCTTGGTAGAAGCTACCGGCCTATTGGTGAAATTGATTCCTCAAAGCTGATTGTAGTCTATCAATTCTATTTATGCAAAAGGAGGTCTATTGACCTCCTTTTACTATTTGTACGGAATCCTAATATTGGTTTTAATTCTTCCCCGACTTCCCCTGCTCCTTCTGTAATTGCAGCAACTCTTCCTGCAAAAGTTTTAACTGCTGCTGCCACTCTTTCATTTTCTGCTCATTTTCCTTTTGCCAATTCTTTAACTGTTCTTGGAGTTCTTCTAAAGCAGGTTTATTTGATTCTTGCCACTCCTTAATTTTTTGCTGGTTTTCCTTCTGCTTAGCTAGTAGCTGTTTTTGAAGTTCTTCAAACGTTGTTTTGAAAGATTCTTGCTGCTCCTTAAACTTTTGTTCATTCTCCTTTTGTTTAGCTTTGAGCTGTTTTTGTATTTCTTCTAAAGAGGAGGTTCCAGGATCTTTAAAGTAAAAACTCAATCCATTCTGATTCATTTTCAGACTATCCGAAAATAGATTTTTAATCCCAAGAGAGTCAATAGTATAACTAAAATTATGAGTCTCACGAATTTCTTTTCCATTGAAAAGACTATTCTTTTGGAAACTCTGGAAATCAAAAGTTTGTCTCTTACTTAGTGAGTCTACCTTGAAAAAAGGAAATACTACAACACTGTCTGCTTTTACTATTTTTGCATGTAGATTTTTTGAATCCCATACCAAGGTATCAGACAACCCATGAATTATGAAGCTTTGTACCTTACGAGAGCTTTTGGTAGTATCACTTGGTGTGCCTAGAGTTCCTAACCCATTTAAAGTTGGAATAGAAATAGGCTTTAACGGCTTGATAGAAATCGGTTTAAGCTGCAAATCAGGTATGGGTTGAAAAGAAACCTGAGGTAATGAGGCAAAACCATTCAGGTTGGATAAACCAGATAAATCTATAGAGGGTATTAGGCTTACAGGCTCGAAAGAAACAATCGGCATATTACTGAAGTCAGGCCATTCAAAGGATAACATTTTGATAGGCATATCTGATGGATAATCCATTTCAATGTCGACTGTAGGCACTGCACCTGGTTCCCTAAGGTAGATAGTGAGCGTATCTGGAATTGGAGGAATAGTATCCCTTAGCTCAAGAAGCTCTGCAAATAGTTGTTTTACGCTAACTTCCTCGTTCAAATTTGAAGGCAGACTATTGACCGGTTGGTTCATCCCCAAGAGGAAAACGGAAATAATGATGGTTGTAATCATGGTACATGTGGTTAAAGTAGTTGGTTGAGAAGGGGAACTGTGAACTCCCAGTAATTTTTTGATTCGTTCTAAGGTTGGATGTTTGGATTTGCTAGCAGCCAAAGCAAATTCAGGGACTGCGTGATGTTGCTGAAAGGCAGCCGCAGTGGCTAGACCATAGGCCAACTCTTTGGGAGCTACCCCATGGGCAATTGCCCACTCATCCGCGGCTAATTCCCGTTGTCGTCGGATTTCGGTAGTAATCCACCAACAGATCGGATGGAAAAAGAAGATATTTTCTGTCATTACCTGCAAGAAATTCCATAGGTAATCTCTTCGCTTGATATGTGCGAGCTCATGCATCAGAATTGCTTCTAACTGACAAGGATTCATTTGTAAGAGTAGTGCTGCGGGAATAAGGATGATGGGTTTCCATACCCCAAATGTTAAGGGGACACTAACAAACTTGCTACTGTAAATACCCACCAGAGAACTGAGTTTTGTAGTTTTCAAAACACGATCAAAAAGCTCTTGCCACTGCTCATCCAATTGCTCCACAGGCTTTTGACGTAGATTTCTGAGGCTACTCCAACCCATAAAGGTTCTTAACAAGAAAAGAATAAGACCGAATATCCATCCTTTTACAATTAACAGAAGGTAAGGACTCATATACTTTTCTAAGTAGGTGATGGTATGAGTATTGGAAGGATTGTCAGCTTCCATAAATGTGGAGCCCAAAACAGCTTCGGATGCAACTTTGGAAGTGAAACTTTCGATAGTCTTTTCAAAGGTCAAGTCAATATGCCAGGTAAAAGTGATGGCAGCAATCAAAGGAATCAATCCTAAACAAATCATACCAGCTATGTATTTCTTTGTCGCAGATAGATTTTTTCCAAAAAAGAGTAGTCCCCAAAAAAATAATCCCACCACTGTGATTTGCCAAATGGAATGAATCAACATCCATCCAAAGGCCTCTTGAATTTGAGGAGCGATCAATCCAGTGTACAGTCCCATTAGTTCATTTTTTCCATGTGATCCAAAAACGCCCGAATCTCATCAATTTCTTCCTGAGTCGGTTTCCCTTGACCAAGTGCCTGTAATACTAAATCTTTGGAAGAACCTGCAAAAGCTGCAGAAACAAAACTCTTGATCAAGGTTTTCTGTGTATCTTCTTGCGCTACCGCAGGATAATAAATATGTGTACGATTGGCTTCATCCCGTCCCAACATGCCTTTGCTATGCATAATTTGCATAATCTTTAGGGTAGTAGTGTAACCAGTCTCCTTGGTTTCAGCCAACTTTTCGTGGATTTCCCGAACAGTCGCTTTTCCCAATTGCCAGAGCAATGATAAAATTTCTAACTCAGCCTCAGTGGGTTTGCCTTCCATAGTTCTACGATTTTATTCGTACAAATATATACGATAAAAATCGTAGACAAAATTTTTTTAGAATTTTTTACTTTAATTGTTAGCTTGCATCATGTGTTTAATAACCTTTAATTGGGACAATCACCCAACATACAAACTAATTTTAGTGGCCAATAGAGATGAGTTTTTCGACAGGCCATCTCAGGAAATCCATCCATGGGAAGAAGGTTTTTACGGTGGAAAAGACCTCCGCGCAGGCGGTACTTGGCTTGCTATGCATCCCAATGGCAGATTTGCATTCCTGACCAATTATCGGGATATGCGGAATATCAAACCCGATAGCAAAAGCCGTGGAGAATTGGTGCAAAACTATCTCAATTCATCCATTCCTCCAGTCGACTATCTTCAATACTTGGAGTCTCAAGGGGATGATTTTGAAGGGTTCAACTTGATCGTAGGTGACCCGTCCGGTGCTTATTACCTGTCGAACTATAATCAAGGGATACATTTATTAACACCGGGCCTGTATGGGTTAAGCAATGCCTTACTGGAAACCCCTTGGCCCAAGCTTACCTTAGCTAAAGAAGGTTTGAAAAAACTGATTGCATCAGAAAATTTCGATCCAATTTCCATGATGCCAATACTTCACTCTAGAGTAGTTGCTCCGGACGAAGAGTTGCCCGAGACTGGTTTAGGCTTGGCAAGAGAGCGATTGATGAGCTGCCAGTTTATTCATGCTGAAGGGATTTACGGAACAGTTAACACTACTGTCTTGTTATGGAAGCATACAGGGGAGGTAACCATGGTGGAGAGGACATTTGATCAATTAAAAAATACCCACTCAGATACTAGCCTTCAATTTGATGTAATAAAAAACTGAGGTCGTGAAAGAAATTTTGGATGTATTGATTGTAGGGGGAGGCCCGATTGGACTAGCCTGTGGGATTGCCTGTGAAAAAGCCAATATTAATTATCTGATCGTTGAAAAAGGTGTGCTGACCAATTCCTTATTCAACTACCCCCTAAATATGACTTTTTTCTCTACGTCGGAAAAACTGGAAATGGGAGAAATTCCCTTTATGTCTGTATCTCATAAGCCTACCCGTACGGAGGCGTTGGAATATTATCGGAGGGTTTTTCAAAAGTGGAAACTAAAAGTACACCTGTACGAAGAAGTAAACATATTAAATAAAACATCATCTGGGATATTTGAGGTCATCACCAATAAAGGCAAGTATGCTGCTCATAATATTGTGATGGCTACGGGATTCTATGATTTACCAAACCTGATGAATGTTCCGGGCGAAGATCTTCCAAAAGTCAGCCATTATTACAAAGAACCTTGGCCGTACATAGGTCAGGAAGTCTTGGTAGTAGGCGGAGCAAACTCAGCTGTGGATGTGGCACTGGAGGTTTGGAGAAAAGGAGGTCATGTTACTATGGCATTGAAAGGAGATGGAATAGATGCCAATGTCAAATACTGGGTTAAACCAGATATAGAAAATCGCATCAAAGAAGGTTCCATCAAGGCGTATACCAACAGTCTAGTGAAGGAAATTCGGGAAAAAGAAGTAGTGCTCGATACTCCTGAGGGGGAAGTGACTATTCCAAACGACTTTGTTCTTGCCATGACAGGCTATGTGCCAAATTTTGCTTTATTGGACCAATTAGGAGTAGAACTCAGTTTGGATGAAAAACGCCAACCATGTTACGACCCCAACAATCAAGAATCCAATATTCCAGGTGTCTATTTAGCTGGGGTAGTCTGTGGGGGATTAAATACCCGTGAATTTTTCATAGAAAATTCTATCGTCCACGCTCAGCAAATCGTCAATCATATCAAAGAAAAAGTTTCTCGCTGATTAAACGGATCGAACAGATTACAAACAGGTCAAAGTGTGGGTTTTCGTACTTGTGAAATCCAATGAAAAGCATTAAAATTAAATAGCTGTCTACATCTGATTGATCAGATAGTATCAATTATCTACGTTAAATCTGTCAAATCCACTAAATCTGCGAGAGACCAGCGAGCTACCGAGCGTCATTCAAGTACCTTTTAAACTCCTCGAAATCATTTCCCATACGACTGCTTTTCACTTCTTTTGATAGGAAGGCTTGTAGGCGATTGGGTAGTTGGATGGACTCCTGGAGCACTTCTTCTACGGTGGATTGGAACTTACCAGGATGAGCAGTTTCTAGGAATATACCTTGAAACTCTTCTCCTTTTTCTTTCAAAAACTTTTTCAACCCCAAGTACCCCACCGCTCCATGAGGATCCATAAGGTAGCCTGTAGCAGCCTTTACTTCTCGCATAGCAATTGCTGTTTCCTCATCAGAAAAATAATAACCGACGACCCTTGATTTGAGTAGTTCCTCATCGTTGCCATACAAATCAAGCAAGCGATAAAAGTTACTTGGATTTCCTACATCCATGGAATTGCTAATCGTTGATAAAGAAGGTATGGGGTCAAAAATCCCTGAATCCAAAAACTCCGGCACTACCTTGTTTACGTTGGTGCTGGCTACAAATATATCAATCGGTAATCCCATTCTTTCTGCCAAAATTCCCGCCCCAAGGTTACCAAAATTTCCACTAGGTACAGATACAGCTATTTTTTTTTCTTTATCCAGCAATTGAGCCCAGGCATGGAAATAATACAGACATTGGGGAATCCAGCGGGCAATATTGATGGAATTGGCAGAAGTCAGTAGCATCTCTTGATTCAACTCTGTATCCAAAAATGCTTCTTTGACCAGCCGTTGACAGTCGTCAAATACACCAGCTACTTCCAAGCAGTGAATATTTTCGCCAAGGGTAGTAAACTGCTTTTCCTGTAATTTGGAGACTTTTCCTTGAGGGTATAAAATAATCACCTCTACTCCTGGTACTTTATAAAACCCATTGGCTACAGCAGAACCTGTATCACCTGATGTGGCGACCAACACCCGAACAAGCCGAGATTCGTCTGTCATGAGCATAGACATAAGTTTGGAGCAAAATCTTGCACCGACATCTTTGAAAGCCAAAGTAGGCCCATGAAATAATTCCAACGTATAAATTCCATCTTCCACCTGTACCAATGGGGTGTCGAATGAAAGCGTATGCTCCACCAATTGTTTGATTTGATCCTCCGTAAGGTCATCTTTAAACAAAGCCCGTATAACTTCTACTCCCATTTCTTGAAAGCTCATAAAGGGAAGTTCCTGGAAAAACTCTGCAGGCATCAGCGGGATGTGTTCAGGCATATAAAGTCCTTGATCAGGTGCTAAGCCTTTGATAACAGCTTCCTTGAGCGAAACAACGTGTTCTGGATTATTTGTACTGTAAAATTTCATAGTGCTTTCAACAATTTACTATACTTATTCAAGGCTGATTACATAAGCCCCTACCGGATTTACATCTGCAACAGAGATATCTACTCCCAAACCTATGGAAGCATACAGTTCTTCAGCTTTTTTAGCGACTAACTCGGCAATTTCTTGACTTTCTGATAGGACAAACAAAGTCGGACCTGATCCGGAGATTCCTGAGCCCAAGGCTCCTACTTTTTGAATAGCCTCCCGCAATTCGTAGAAACCAGGAATTAACAGAGCACGGTATGGTTCTGCAATCACATCTTTCAAAGACCTCCCAAGCAATTTCAAATCCGAAGTGTACAAGGCAGAAATCAATCCTGCAATATTCCCAGATTGCACGACTGCATCCTGCAAAGAAATTTGTCTCCTCAAAACAGAGCGTGAGTCTGCCGTTCGCAATTCAATATGCGGATGAATGAGCGTAGTATATAAACCTTCCGGAACAGGAAGTTTGACAATGTCCAAGGGAGCATAATCCCGGATTAACACAAATCCCCCCAAAATTGATGGGGCTACATTATCCGCATGTGCCGCCCCACAGGCAACCCGCTCTGCCTCCATGGCAAATGGTACCAATTCCGATTTCGTAAATGGACTCCCCATCAATTCATTGACGGCCATCAAGGCAGCAGCAGCACTTGCGGCAGAAGATCCCATACCTGAACCTAGTGGCAAGCCTTTAATCAGAGAAATCTCTAAGCCTTGATCAGAGCTTAAGCGATCTAAAAAAGCCTGGATTGCCACTGTGCAGGTGTTTTTCTCAGGCTCTGTTGGAAGTCTCCCACCGTCTCCGGTGATGGATACCACCCGCAGTCCAGGCTCCTCACTCAAGGCAACCCGTACTTGATCACCCATTTCCCCGATAGCAAAGCCCAAAATATCAAATCCACAGGAAACATTCGCGACGGTAGCAGGCGCAAAGGCAGTTACTGCTTTCATATGTTATCTAGTAAAGTTTCCTAAGCGAATCACATCTGCAAATACCCCAGCGGCAGTAACATCGGCTCCAGCTCCGGGTCCACGGATAATCATCGGGAAATCATGGTATCTCTCCGTTGTAAATAAGATCATGTTATCACTTCCTTTAAGCGTATAAAACGGATGCGAGCTGTCCAAGGAATTGAGTCCAACTTTTGCTTTTCCATTTTCCAAAGTGGCCATAAAACGCAGTTTTTTGCCAGCTTCTTGAGCTTCAGCCAATAAGTTAGTAAAAGCTGCATCATGGGCTTTTAATTTAGCAAAAAACTCTTCCACATCTTTGGTTTCCACACAATTATCAGGTACCATACTTTGAATGGCGATATCCTCGAAGTGCAAATCCTGTTCTGCTTCTCGTCCTAAAATCAAAATTTTCCTACCTACATCCATTCCGCTCAAATCATCTCTTGGATCAGGCTCGGTATACCCTTTGTCCTTGGCTTGCCTGACGACTTCCGAAAATGGCAATCCTTTTTCAAATTCAGAGAAAATAAAATTCATCGATCCACTGAGTACAGCTTCGATTTTCAAGACCTTATCACCACTCAACATCAAATCCTGCAAGGTGTTGATAACAGGAAGTCCAGCTGCTACATTGGTTTCATACAAAAACTTGACACCTCTTTTATACGCTAGTTTCTTCAAAGACTTATACTTGGCTAAGTCCCCTGAGTTTGCCTTTTTATTTGGCGTAACAATGGCAACTTTTGCCTCCAATACTCTATCGTATAAATCCGCGACATCTTGGCTTGCCGTGCAGTCCACAAAAACTGAATTGGAGAAGTTCATCGACTCCATCTGTGCAATAAATGCCTCCAAGTTCATTGGCTTTGCGCCCACAGCATCCTGAGGTTCAGGACAGTTTTTCAGATTGAATCCATCTTCGTGGAAAGCCATAAAACGAGAATTAGCGATTCCGTGGATTTGAATATCCAGATCATTTTCCCGTTGCAACTTTTCTTGCTGGCTTGCTATCATTTTGATCAATGCCTTCCCTATCAAGCCAACACCCACCAAAAACACGTGTAAGACCTTATTATCCGACAAGAAGTATGCTTCATGCAAGGCATTGAGGGCCTTCTGTAAGTCAGTTTGAGAAACTACCGCCGAAATATTCAGCTCCGAACTCCCTTGGGCAATGGCATATACGTTGATATTGTTTTGACCTAAGGCTTGAAACATCCTGCCACTGGAACCTGGATTATGCTTCATATTTTCACCGACAACTGCCACAACCGCCATATCGGCTGTGAGCAATACAGGATCCATTTCTCCATTTTTTATTTCTGGAAGAAACTCCTGTTCAATAGCTTCTTTCGCTTTTTGTGCCTCACTGCTCCGGACAGCCACACATATACTGTGTTCGGAGGAAGCTTGACTGATCAAAATAACATTCACCCCTGCATCAGCCAATCCTCCAAAAACACGTCTACTCACACCTACGACTTCAATCAATCCAGCTCCTTGAATATTTAGCAAGGAAATGCCGGACATAGATGAAACGCCCTTGATGATTTGACCTGAGGGATCGTCCCCATTAATTAAAGTACCCGCATTTTCGGGTTCAAAAGTATTTTTGATGAAAATAGGGATCCCTTTTTTCATCGCGGGCTGCATGGTAGCAGGGAAAATCACTTTCGCTCCAAAATGAGACAACTCCATGGCCTCATTGTAGGTCAATTGAGGAATGGTGAAGGCGGTATAAACCAAGCGAGGATCAGATGTCATCACACCGGATACATCTGTCCATATTTCCAAGGAAGTAGCATTCAAAGCCGAAGCAAAAATTGCTGCTGTATAATCCGAGCCACTTCTACCCAAGGTCGTTGTTTCACCTTTATCAGAGGAAGCAATAAAGCCGGTGATTACTTTTAAGCCGGGATGTTGATGGAAAAAATCAGCTATCAAGTCATTGGTAACATGAAAGTCTACTTTGGCATTTCCAAAACGATTATTGGTGCGAATCACCTCGCGGGCATCTACAAATACCGAATCAAAACCTTCTACTTTCAAGGCTTCTGCCAAAATAAATGCCGAAAGTCGCTCTCCAAAGCTTGCAACATAATCCAAGGTCCTTGGAGAACACTCTTTGATCAAGTAAATCCCGTGAAACACATCCTCCAATTCATTGAAACGAACCTTCACATAAGTTAAAACGGAGGATTGATGTTGAACAGGAATAAGGCTTTTTAATATTTCGTAGTGTCTTTCTTCCAAGGCTTTCAACTCTCCCACATACGAACGGTCACTTGCATTGGCTTTTTGTGCACATGTCAACAAAATCTCCGTCACCCCGCCAAATGCAGAAAAAACAACTGCAAACTCTCCAAGAGCTTTTTGTTCTTGCAGGATACTAAACACCTTTCGGATATTAGTGGCATTGGCTACTGACGAACCTCCAAACTTTAAAATTTTCATAAATGCGTGATTTTTGACTATATATTATGACAGAGAACCTTCAAATAAAGGCCTATACAATTGGGGCTATATGATTGATAGAACGGGCTCAGCCCGTGGTGGTAGTGAAAAAGAACATGGTGGTACCCATGAATACCATGCAGCCTTCGGAGTTTTTCCCGAATCCTATCTCATTAGGTATATATTGAGCTGCAAACATCTTTTTTGATAAAATCTCGACAAGGTTACTCACAAAATCCTAAAAAGCAAAAAGGTTTTTGTGTTATTTTTAATAATCAGTATTTTCTTTTGAAAAGATCACAATTAAAACTTTTTCCCAACTCAAATCAAGCCCAGATGTGACATAGGTCATCTTTTAAGCCTGCAAACATCCCGACATTTGTAGAAAACATTACAACCATGAAAAAAGGCACTATCATCCCTGTAACTGTGGCCGTGCTTATCGGGCTCATGATATTTATGATGAATGACCGAACATTGTCATCAGAACATGTACAGAAACAAGAAATAGCGAAGGAGGATGCGCTCTTATGGGCAAAAGCCAGAAACTTCTACTATGGTTTACCCACTGAGATGAATGTTCTTACAGATGAAGTTGAATTAGCCAAATCCGAATTGGGTCAATTATTATATTTTGATACCAGACTGAGTATCAATAATGAACAAAGCTGCAATAGTTGTCACAACCTTCAAACCTATGGGGTTGATAACTTGACGACCTCCCCAGGCGCTCTTCCCGGTACCCGAGGCGATAGAAATTCTCCGACAGTATTAAATGCTGTTTTTCATGCTAAACAATTTTGGGATGGAAGGGCAGCTGATTTGGAAGAACAAGCGAAAGGTCCCATTCTCAATCCTGTAGAAATGGCAATCCCTCATGAAGGGGTACTTATTGATAGATTACTGGAAGTTGAGGAGTATATCAAGCGCTTTGCTCAATCATTTCCGGAAGAAAGTCAACCCATCACATATGACAATGTGGCTAAGGCAATTGCTTCTTTTGAAAAACGATTGATCACTCCTTCCAAATTCGATGAGTTCATGGCTTTGAATGTTGAAGTCTTCGATACCCAAGAAAAAAGAGGATTGAAAATTTTCTTGGAAGCAGGATGCCAAAGCTGTCATGATGGTCCTGCACTCGGTGGTCTTCAGGAAAGACGATTGGGAGAACAAGTGGATTTCAAGCAGGTAAGTTCCAAAATCAATCATGATAAAGGGATCTATGAGCTTACCGGCAATCTAGGAGATCAGTACAAATTTAAAGTTCCTTCCTTAAGAAATATCGAACACACCTATCCATACTTTCACGATGGTAGTATCCACGAATTAGATGAAAGTGTACGCATCATGGGAAAAACCCAATTGAATAAAGAATTTACAGCTCAGGAAATAGAGGACTTGGTGGCATTCTTAAAAACGTTGACTGGAGAAATTCCGGCACACTTAAAAGCAACACCTGCAATACCTCAATAATAAGAAATCTTTGAAAATTAATCACCCCCCCAGCTAAACCTGCCGCAGCATTATTCACTGCGGCATTTTTTTATTTAATCACAGCCTTCTTTTCTGCGGGTATCGATGATGTAAGTGATTTTCCATCCTTCGGAGGTTTTTACAAGCTGGAAAGAGTTGACACCACAATGACTGAATGCCCCATTGACGTAAAATCGATAAGGTGTCCATGCAGCAGCCATTTGACCATCGATCTTGATTTGATAATCTAAGATTTGTTCATCTAAAATAGTTTCAGCGGGAGTAGTTGCAATACGATTGAAGAAATCCTGAACCGTATTGGTCCCAACTGTAGCTCCAGCAGGAGACGCATTGACCGTCTGCATTTGCGCATTTGGAAGAAAAGCAGGTTCTATTTTTTCTAAATCCTTGGATTTCATGCCTTCAAATAGAGTGGCAATCACTTGTTGGATGGCGAGCTCTTCTTGGGCAAAGGCTGCTGGGAACATGAAAAAACCCAATATCCATAAATAAACAGTAAGGACTATTTTTTTCATTAGTTGCTGAGGCTTGCACCGGTGCTGGTGCGTACAGAGATTTCAGATGGATTACCAGAATAGGTTCCTTTTGCGGCCGTAGCCAAGGAACCCGTAATAGATTCATTAGCATGAAAGCTGATTTTTGCGCCGGTGTTAGCTTGTAAAGCTACATCATCAGCAATGAATTTACTCCCATCAACTTCCGCATTTGTAAATCCTTTGATATTCAATTCTTCTGCGGCTCCGGAAAATAAAATCCGAGCATTGGTAGCTGCTTCTACGTTCAGTACCTCTGTGGTAATTTTTGCCTCAATGTAAGCACTCGTTGTAGCAAACAAATATGCCTCTGCGGCTTCTATTGTCGAACGTACAGTTACCTGTGCATTTGTGGTAGCTTCAATGCCCAATACTTCGATGTAAGTAATCTTTACTTTTACAGTGTGGTTTCGGTAATTTCCACGTGCTAAACGGATTTCCAGTGTTTCACCGACTATACTTGTTTCAACCTTACCTGCTTCTATACCAATAGTACTGATTTCCGCCTTGTTTTCGGTTCCCTGAACCAACTCAGCGATAATGCCATTGGATACTTTCACTGCATTAAAAGAGCGTAGATTCCTGGTGTCTTTTTCCGATTGCGCCCAAGATGTAACGGCGATCAAGCAAGTAAGAAAGGTAGTGAGAGCAAAATATTTGAACATGATTGTTGTGTTTAGTTAAACGCCTCCATAGAGTTTGAATGTCATATTTCTCAAAGAAGGAGTATTCACTGCGTAGTGCATCGCTTCTGCAATTTCAGCAGGACTTACCCATTCGGAGAAATTCTCTTCCGGCATGGCTTCACGATTGGCAGGGGTGTCAATGATACTTGGCACAAAGATGTGTGACCTGATTTTAGAGTCTTTGACTTCCTCTGCTACATAATCAGCCAGTTGGAATAATAAACTTTTACTCAAAGCATATGCCACAACGTTTTTTCCATCGGCAGGTTGTAAAGATGGGCGTGCTCCTACAAATAAAAAAGTCCCAAAATCAGCCTTTTTAAACACAGGAAGGAAGTTTTTGACCATGTTAAAAGCTGTGAAAAAATTTAATTTCATCATCTTCTCGATATCCTGCACACTCGTATCCTCTATCCCGCCATTTGCATAACCGCCCACTAATAGTCCGATAGCGTCCACTTCTCCGTACTGCAATTGGTATTCTTTGGCAAATTCTGCCACAGATTCTTCGCTGGTCACATCCACCTCATATACATCATCTGCCTCTTCTACCTCTTCTTCTGAGTCGGGTAGTATGGTTGCAATTACTTTATATCCTTCTCTCTTAAATTTCGAAACCACTTGTTTCCCCAAATTCCCTGCGGCACCTGTAATGATTATATTTCTTTCCATAACAAATTATAGTATGTTTGCTTTTGCCACTAATATACTCAATTATCCTCGATTTCATTGAAAATCACGTTTGGAAGGGCTTCAAGACACTGATTATGAAAGCAAAAGAAAACTATTTTGACTTGGTCTATCAAGTGGTCAAGCAAATCCCCAAAGGAAGGGTGACCTCCTATGGTGCCATTGCCAATTATCTGGGATTGAAAAGCGGTGCCCGCATGGTGGGCTATGCGATGAATGCCAGCCACAGCGATCCTGAGGTTCCCGCACATCGGGTAGTCAATAGAAATGGACTGTTGACAGGGAAGCATCATTTCCCAAGTCCAACCACTATGGAGGAGCGATTAGCCGCAGAAGGAATTAAAGTAGAGAATGATCAAATCCTTGACTTTGAAGTCCATTTTTGGAGTCCAAATCTATTGGATCAGGAGATTTGATTTACTTTTTCCGAATCAACCAAAGGCCAATAAACATCAGTAAGCCGTTCAGAATCAAAATCTCGAAGCCAAACTTATAGCCACCAAGCATCTTTTCCGAATTTTGGCTAATCAAAAATGCTAGCGCGGGAGCAGCTACAGCAATGAAAGGTACAATAGTATCTTTTACCTGCCACTTGGTAAATAGCCCAAAGGCATATAAGCCCAGCAATGGGCCATAGGTATATCCGGCTATGATAAATACTGCATTGATCACACTTTGGTCATTTAACCATCGGAAAATCAAAATCACCACAAACATCAACGCGGTAAAAGCCAAATGAACCTGTTTGCGCACGACTACCTGCCGTTGTTTTTCGTAGCGTTTTTCTATATTTAAAAAGTCATAACAAAAGGAGGTTGTCAAAGCTGTCAAAGTGCTGTCTGCACTCGAATAGGCCGCAGCTGTGATACCTAACACAAAAGTAATTCCTGCGATCGCAGAGAAATGTTGGGTGGCTAAGAAAGGATATAGGTCATCCGATCGAGTAGGAATGGTAATGCCATTTGTCTCTGAATAGATATACAATAAAACGCCTAAGGAGAGAAACATTAAATTTACAACTACCAGAATCGTGGTAAACCAAAACATGTTTTTCTGCGCATCGCCCAAACTCTTACATGTCAAGTTTTTTTGCATCATATCCTGATCTAAACCTGTCATCACAATAGTAATGAATGCTCCTGAGGCAAACTGCTTGAAAAAATTGGTTCCGGCTTGCCAGTCCCAGTTGAATATTTCCGAACGTGAATCTTGGGCTACTGTCTGTACAAAACCAGTTATCCCTGCTATCCCCAAATCCTTTCCTATCAGGTAAATACTTACACCAACAGCTACGAGCATAAACAACGTTTGCAGGGTGTCTGTCCATACTACGGTCTTTATGCCACCTCGATGGGTGTACAACCAAATCAAGGAGACGGTAATCAGGACTGAAACCCAAAATGGTATTCCCCAATCATCAAATAAAATAAGCTGCAAGACACCTGCCACCAAAAATACGCGGATGGAGGATCCCAAGGTGCGGGATAAGATGAAAAAGAAAGCACCTGTTTTGTACGACCAAAAACCATATCGCTCCTCCAAGTAAGCATAGATAGATACTAAATTAAGCCTGTAGTATAGTGGTAGGAGTACTTTTGCTATAGTAAAGTAGCCCAAGGTGTATCCTAAAACAACTTGAAAGTAATAGAAGTTACTATTACCAACCTCTCCCGGTACAGAAATGAAAGTCACACCTGACAATGAAGCGCCGATCATTCCAAATGCTACCAAAAACCAGGGCGACTGACGATCCCCGGTAAAGAAGGTGTCTGAGGATACATTTCTTGAAGTCAACCAAGAAATCAAAAAAAGTAAGGCGAAATAGGCCGAAATGACCATTAAAACCATCGAAGAATTCATAGTATCGGGCTGTAAGTTTCGCTAAGTTGTTTATAATAATTAAATTTGCAAAATGATTTACATGGTAGAGACACAAACATTCATAGAAGAGGCGGAGCTTCTGGTAGAAGAACTGATTGACGTAGAGGAGTATGAGTTGGTCGTGTTTAATGATGAGGTCAATACATTTGACCATGTTATCAAGACCTTAATCAAGGTCTGCGAACATACCCCTGAGCAAGCCGAGCAGTGTACGATGATTATTCATTACAAAGGTAAGTGTACAGTCAAATATGGCAGTAGGACTAAATTGAAGCCTATGTGTCAGGCTATTCTCGATGCAGGCATTCAAGCAGCCATCGTATAAATCAGGTGTAGCGTGAATTTCCCTTCCAAATTAATCGAAGATGCAGTCAATGAGATCAGCAGATTGCCGGGTATCGGCAAAAAGACTGCCTTGAGATTGGCCTTGCATTTATTAAAACAGAAAGAGACTGTAACCGAGGAGCTCAGCAGTGCTTTATTGGCATTGCGTAAAGACATCCGATACTGCGCCACTTGTCATAATGTAGCTGATTCGGGGCATTTGTGTAGTGTTTGTCTGAGCAACCGCAGGAATAAGCAAATCATCTGTGTAGTCGAAGATATTCCCGATGTCTTGGCGATTGAAAATACCAATCAATATCAGGGGCTGTATCATGTGCTAGGAGGTGTGATTTCTCCTATCCAAGGAATTGGCCCGGATGAACTTAAAATTGATTCTCTGATCCAGCGATGTGCTCATACTATCTCTGAAGAAAAAGTAACAGAGGTGATTTTGGCATTGCCTGCCACCATGGAAGGAGATACGACTTCATTTTTTATCAGCCGCAAGCTCAAAGAACTGAATGTCAAAGTCAGCACCATTGCTCGAGGAATTCCTGTCGGAGGTGAATTAGAGTATACAGATGAGGTGACGTTGGGCAGGAGCATTTTGACAAGGATAAATTATTCTTCGGAGTGATCTTTTTCTTTTGCGTAAACCAAATCCCTTTCTATATTTGCAATCCGATTTGGGGGATTAGCTCAGTTGGCTAGAGCGCTACACTGGCAGTGTAGAGGTCATCGGTTCGAATCCGTTATCCTCCACAAAAATGCTTGCAGTCACTGCAAGCTTTTTTTATTTTTGGATATGTACTTTGTGTATATCATATACTCTTCAAAAACGGACAAATTCTATATAGGCTCTACTGACAACTTAGAGAGTCGACTTAAGCATCATAACTCAAGATTAACTCCTTCTACTAAAAGCGGAGCTCCTTTTTGGGAAGTTGTTTATACCGAAACAGTGGTAGATAGAACCACTGCACTCAAGCGAGAAATCGAAATCAAACGGAAAAAATCAAGAAAATATATTCTTTCGTTAATTGAAAACAGCTCAGCTGGCTAGAGCGTCCCGACAGCAGTCGGGAAGGTTCCCGATAGTCATCGGGACAGGCTATCGGTTCGAATCCGTTATCCTCCACAAAAATGCTTGCAGTCACTGCAAGCATTTTTTATGTTTAAATTTCAGGATTACACTGAGGAGGTACTGAGATGCATCGAGTAAATTTTTCACACTTTAGTCAAAATTAGTTCGCCTTACATCGAACAAGCCAAAAGATATGCCGAAAAAACTGGAAGGAGCCTATCTGGTTTGGAAAAAAATTACTTTCGAGATTTTAAAGGAACTTCCATGCCTGCTATTGCTCCCGAAGAAATGATTGCTCTCATTCAAAAATAGGTTTTGACAGCAAAGGGGGATTGCTCCTAATTTGCGCTATTCTAAAATTGGTTAATTTCTTCACTTTCTCCGGTTTATTTTTTAATAAGCAATCTTTCATTCTTTTGTGCCTTTAAGCCTTCGTGGCAATCATTTTAAACCTAAAACACCTCTTCCATTTCCCTCTTTTTCTTAGTACATTCAAATCTTCGTAACTCAAACCAATTACCTCCACATGAAAATACTCCACACCGCAGATTGGCACTTAGGCAAACGACTCCAAGAATACTCCCGACTGGAAGAGCAAAAAGAAGTGCTTCAGGAAATCGTGGATATTGCAGAAGCAGAGGCAGTGGACCTTGTCCTGTTGGCTGGTGATATTTTTGACACCTTCAATCCTAATCACGAGGCAGTTGAGCTTCTCTACAAAACCCTTAGAAAACTCTCCAATAATGGACAGCGACCCATTATAGCCATATCAGGGAATCACGATTCCACTCAGTTTATTGAAGCACCAGATCCATTAGCGCGCGAATTGGGAATTATCTTTTACAGTCGCTACGACAGCACCATTCCAACAGGCACTTTGGAAAGTGGAGTCCAACTCACACAAAGTGAATCGGGTTTTATCGAACTCAAACTTCCTGCCTACGACTATCCTATTCGAATCTTACTTGCTCCTTATGCCAATGAACTCCTGCTCAAAACCTATCTTGGAGATGGTGACCGGGAAGAAGAGTTTCGGGAGCTGATGGGCAAACGGTGGCGTGCTTTAGCGGATACCTACTGCGACTCCACTGGAGTCAATCTGTTCATTGGACATTTCTTTTTTATGAAAGAAGGGGAAAAGCCCGAAGCAGAGCCAGAATCCGAGCGACCCATTCTCCATGTGGGTGGAACTCAGGCCCTGTACACACATATCATCCCACCTCAGATTCAATATGCAGCCTTGGGGCATTTACATCGCTATCATGCGGTGGGAAAAGAGCCTTGCCCAATTGTGTATTCCTCTTCTCTTCTCTCCTACTCCTTTAGTGAAGCAGCTCAGGAAAAGCAGGTCGTCATCATTAAGGTTGATCCGGGAAAACCTGTTCAATATAAACCCATTGGCTTAACCAAAGGAAAGCCGCTTTACCGTGAAACCTTTGATTCCCTTGAATCATCCCTAACTTGGCTGGAAAAAAATCCACACTGCTACGTAGAATTAACCTACATCACCGAACAAGCCATAGACGCATCTACTAGGAAAGCCCTCATGAAAGCCCATGATGGCATCGTTAACTTGATCCCTCAAATCAAAAACCCAATAGGCCAAGAATCCCTCAGTCTCAAAGTGGAAGACCTAGAAAAAGACATGCTCAGCCTGTTCCAACTCTACTACAAAAGCGAAAGAGGTTTAGACCCGAATGACGAGTTACTGGACCTTTTTAAAGAGGTAATAAGTGTTGACCCGTCAAACAAAGATTAATTTTAAGACATGGATGATGCATCGATCAAACCTATTTCCACATTATTTCAACCTTATTTCAATCAGCAAGTACCTATTCTTTTACCACTCAAATTAGATTAATCATGATCCCTCTCACACTCGAAATAGAAGGTTTATACTCTTACAAGGAAAGACAGGTTGTGGACTTTACTCAGCTTACAGCTGCTGGACTGTTTGGTATTTTTGGGGCAGTAGGTAGTGGAAAGTCTTCCATTTTGGAAGCCATCTTACTTGCCTTGTATGGAAGCACGGAGCGCTTATCCGATAGGGGCGAGAAAAACAGTATGCTCAATCTACAGTCTGAGGCTGTTAAAATTATCTTCGAATTTCGCTCAGGTAAAAATAATACCCATACCTATCGATCCCTCTACGCAGCCAAACGCAATCCCAAAAAATTTGAAGAGGTAAAGCCCGCAGAACATACGTTTTACCAATGGGAGGATGCTGCTTGGACACCCATAGCCAAAGGAGCAGAGGAGATTTTGGGGATGAAAAAAGAGCATTTCAAACAGACGGTGATCATTCCCCAAGGGAAATTTAGGGAATTTATTGATTTGACTCCAGGTCCACGAGCCGATATGATGAAGGAACTGTTTGGGCTCGAGCGATTCGACTTAGCTGCAAAGACAGGCGGATTACTTCGGACTACTAAAGATGAAAAGATTCGCTTGGAAACTCAATTAGCTGGTCTAGAGGGAGTTAACGAGCCAATGCTGAGTAGTAAAAAATCTCAGGTTCAACAACTCGCTGATGAAGTTGAAAAGCAACAACAAGAATTCAAGCGTCAAGAGCAGGTACTGAAAACCCAGGAAAGCTTGCAAGTAAAATACCATGAACTGCAAGGTTTCTTGAAGGAATGGAAGCTTTTGGAAGAAAAAAGACCAGCAATACAAGAAAAGAAAACCATTTGGAAGGAATTTTTGAAAGCCAAAACTTACCTCAAACCGGTATGGGAACAGATGCAGGAAAAGAAACTGGATTTGGAGAAGGCCAAGGTTAGTGCGGAAGGTTGTCAGAGATTTAAAGATAGTTATGTCGCAGAACTCCAAAAATACGAGCTAGAAGAACAGCAGCTTCGCAAAAAAGCGGAACTTAAGCCCGAGCGGGAAGCTAAAATCCGGGATTTAAAAAGGGTGATTGACATTCAAGTGATCACACAAGAGGTGGATGCAGCTAAAGCAATCATGGAAAAACTCCTTCCCAGCATCTTGCAAGAAAAAGAGGACCTTCAAGCCTTGAGCGATCAACTTAAGGCACTGGAACAGCAATTGGATAGCATTCCAACTGTTGATAGCAATGCTTTGGCAGACTTGAAAACAAAAGGCAATAATTTGCAGCGCATGCAGGAACAGCTTCAAAAGTTGGCCATTGAGCAGCAGAAGTTAACCCAGACCACTGAAAAACTAAAAGATTCAATAAACACCCTTACTAAACAAATTCCTGAAAATGAGGGCAACTTCTCGGCCTGGTTGGAGTCTCAAAAAAGCGCCATTCATGCGCTTGAAGCACAAAAAGAAAAATTGATCCAAAAAGCAGGCTTGGCGGCACATATCCACCTACTGAAGGATAATGAACCTTGCCCGCTTTGTGGGTCTCTGGAACATCCACAGGTATTGGAAAATGAGCCGTCTGAAGCAATCCAAGCGGTTGTGCATACCATCGAGCAGGCACAAAAGCAATTAGAACAAATCCGATCATTACAGGAAACGGTCAAGCAGGAGGAAATCCGATTAGAAGGACAGCTTCAGCAGCAAACAATTCTTCAAAAAAATATTCAACAGATACAAGAGGAGCAAAAAGTCGCTTGGGCAAGTTTGCATACTCTTGGAATAGCCACTTTGGAGAATCTTTTCCAAGCAATCCAAGAAACCGAACAGCATAGTATTGCCAAAGCGGAATTGGAAAAAAACATCAAAAACAAGCGGAAAGCATGGGATGAACTTCAAAGGAGAGTAACTGAGGAAGAGCAAAAGCTAAGAACTGCCGAGCAACAGCTTTTGGCTTTACAAAGCAAGCAGCTTGCCAAGAGGGAAGAGATTCAAGATCCAACCTTTTGTCAGCCTTTCTTTGAAAAAGCACCTGCGAGTATTGAGGCAACAATCCAGAAAGTTCAAATTGATATTGACGAAACAGCCTCCTTATTGGAAGGAAAGCTAAAAGTCATCCAAGACACCAAAACCAAGCAAGCTACCAATCTTTCCAGTCTGCAGTACCACGAAGAATCCATCGTTGCTACAAATAAGCGTATAGCGCAGTTGGGGGAAGAATTCAAGCAATTGATGTTGATACATGGCTTTGCAAATGAGGAACAATTGATTGCGCTATTCCATCATTCCTTGGACGCAGATAAAGTAGATGCAGAAATCCGCCAATTTGAAGACCGGAGTTTATTGGTAAGTACCAAAATAGGAGAACTAACATCAGAAACAGGAGTAGACGGCTTCAGTCAGGAGTATTTTGAGCAGCTCAAGCAGCAGGTTCAACTTCAAAAAGCAGCCTTAGATTCCCTCCAAAAAGACTTCACCCTTCTAGACAAAGAAATCACCACCCTTGAGAAGCAACTTGAAGAGAAGCAACAGCTATTACAGATTTTTTCCCAAGTTGAAAACCGAGAATCCAATCTCAAAGAGTTGGAAAAACTCTTCAAAGGAAGTGGATTTGTCAAGTATGTCAGTTCCATCTACTTAAAAGAACTCTGCAATACCGCCAATCTTCGCTTTATGAAGCTAACCAAAAATAGTCTTAGCTTGGAAATTGATGACAACAACACCTTCTGGGTGGTAGATTATCTCAATGGAGGCAAACGACGCCTGCTCAAAACCCTCTCGGGTGGTCAAACCTTTCAAGCATCCCTCTGTTTGGCATTGGCATTAGCAGAAAAGGTAAAAGCTCTGAATCAAGCCGATCAGTCTTTCTTTTTCTTGGATGAAGGCTTTGGAGCCTTGGACAAAAACTCCCTCCGGGTAGTCTTCGAAACCCTCAAATCGCTTCGGCATGAAAATCGAATTGTCGGCATCATTTCTCACGTAGAAGAACTACAACAGGAAATCGGCGTCTATGCCCAAGTTGAGCTGGATGGAGAGAAGGGAAGTGTGGTTAGTTATTCTTATTAGAGGCTAGAGATGAGGTGTGAGATAAGAGTCAAGATACGAGAGACGAAAAGCTAGAAAACGAGATTAGAGAATCAACTAATCACTAATCACTTAATAAACTAATCACTAATCACTCAATCTACTAATCACTAATCACTCAATCACTAATCACTCAATCAACTAATCACTCAATCAACTAACCACTCAATCAAATAACCACTCAATCAACCAAATCACCTTTAACTATTTCATTTACTACTTCCAATCGCTCACCCTTCACCCTTTGCTTTTCCCCTCCATTTGTGGATGATGAAGATAAGCACGCCTATGCCTGTCCACAGGAAGGTATCCCAGATTTCTTTGGCTTGTGTGCCAGATAGGAGCCATAGCGTGGCAAGAATACCAATGATGGCTAAAGCATTACCGTAACGGACCCTGAAATAATCGCGTGTAGTTTGGCTTTTCCGAAGTTTGATCAAAGAAGCGCAGACTAGGGCATACAATATCAAGCGAGCGATGACGGATACGGCAAGAGAGTTCATAAAGCCCCAAACGATAGCTACAAACGCTACTAGGCTGGAGAAGAATAAAATAGAAATGTGTGGAGTAGCAAATTTGGGATGAATTTTCCCGAAAAGAGCCGGTAGTTGATCTTCTCCACTTAAGGCAAAGGGTAATCTGGATCCGCTGAGAATCTGCACATTCAAAGTTCCTAAAATGGAGATCACTGCACCTATCGTAATGAACGTTCCTCCCCAGTATCCAAGCATCTGATTCGCTGCATCAGCAAGGGGTTTTTCTGAATTAGCCAAATCTGGAAGCGTTCCGATGGATACGATTTGAATCAAAATATAAAAACTTGCGATAATGGTAGCTGCCATCATCAATCCATAGGGTAGATTTTTTTTAGGATTGACAATTTCTCCACTATTTACCAATCCTGCTTCAAAGCCTCCAAATGCAAAAATGAGTAGGAGTGTGGAAGCGGAAAAATCAGCAATACTTGGGACCGGCCCAGGCTCTAAGTAGTCTGTATTGATAAAAAAGAAGCCAACAATAATGAA
Source organism: Mongoliitalea daihaiensis (assembly GCF_021596945.1). Classification (NCBI taxonomy): domain Bacteria; kingdom Pseudomonadati; phylum Bacteroidota; class Cytophagia; order Cytophagales; family Cyclobacteriaceae; genus Mongoliitalea; species Mongoliitalea daihaiensis. The sequence goes on from NZ_CP063779.1 coordinate 1,916,715, forward strand.
TAATGCTAGGGGGATTAACTTTGCTACGGTCAATACGTTACTGACCTTGGCTGTATTTTTGACACCTATCCAATTGAAATACGTGATGATACCTGTAATTAATAGTATCATGCCTATTCGCACTTCCTCTCTTGCAAAAAAGTTGGAAAAAAAAGTCAGGTATAAAATCAATAAATTGATCAGTGTAGCATAACTGAAGAGGCGGGTAAGCATAAGTAACCAGCCAATGATAAATGCTGGAATAGGCCCAAAAGCTGTGTGAACATACAAATATGGACCCCCGGTTTTATCAAATCGCGAACTTACTTCCGCGAAAACCAAAATCAGCACGACCATGACTAGAGCACAGATTAAAAAAGCAGCTATTGAATATACTCCGGATAAGGCAAAGACCTTAGCAGGCAAAGCAAAGATCCCTGCGCCGATGACCGAATTAATAATCAGAAATACTAGATCCCAGCGCCGAATGCCTCTTTTGAGTGTTGTTGTTTGGTTTTCCAAAATGGTTGATTTTTAAAGAAAATCCACATCCACACTGAACGGATACTTCATTAAATATTGCAAAGCTTCTTCTATTTTTAGGTCTTCGAATAACACCTTGTAGAGATTTTCCGTGATTGGGGCACGCATATTTCCAGTTCCTTCCAGAAAAGCTTTCATGATTTGGATAGTATTGATGCCCTCGGCTGTTTCTTGCATACTTTGCTGGATTTCTGACAGACTTTCGCCCTGTGCCAATCTGTATCCGACGGTGTAATTGCGAGATAACGTAGAATTACAAGTAGTGACCAAATCACCTATGCCAGCCAAACCAATGAAGGATTTAATACTCCCTCCTAAGGCATTGCCTAAATAAGCCATCTCTACCATTCCTCTCGACACCAATAAGCCTTTGGCATTTTCTCCCAATCCCATACCCGCCAAAGCACCTGCTGCAATGGCAATGATATTTTTTAGAACTCCTGATAATTCTACACCGATGATATCTGAGTTTCCATAAACCTGAAATTTCTCCGACCGCAATAAGCGTTGCCCCTCCATGATAACTTCATTGTAAGGACTAGCGATGACTGTGGCAGCTGGATGTCCTAAAATTAGCTCTCGGGCAAGATTTGGTCCTGCTAAGCAGCCTACCCGCACCACAACAGTTTCCTTCAGAATTACCTCACTCATAGTCAACAGATGATCCCGTTTGATTTTGGGCATATCTTTCAAGGTTTTCCCGGCAGGAAGTGAGAGGCACAATCCTTTAGTACCATGAATGATCATGTGATAAGGGTATAAAAACGGAGCAAAAGAGCGAATGACCTCCTGAAAACCCGAAGAAGCAATCATAAAAAATAAAACATCACACTGATCGCAGATGAATTTAGGTTCTTGAGTTGCCTGAATATTTGCATGGATTGCTTGGCCGTCAACACTATGATGCTGATTGATTTCCTCCAAAAGATCCGTTCTTCGCACAAAAGCAATCACCTCATTTTTTTCAGCAAGCATGTTGGCAATGGCTGTTCCAAAGCTGCCCATACCTACTATACCAATTGCTTTGGGTCTAGAAGAGTTTTTCGAGAGCATATCCATGTAATCTGTTGTGATAGAAATAGAGTAAATTCATGTCTTGGGTTACGATATTGCCTTGAGCATTGCGTATCAGAGGACGCTTTGCATGGTACATGCCTACATTATCCAATCCATGTGCGATAAGGTTTTCCATATCTTGCATCATGTGGGGTGCGATATTGACCTTACCCTCTGATTTAAGCTCTAATATTTTTGTTAAAACATGCTCACATTTTTGTTTAAACAACGAATAGTCTAATTCGATGTCTTCCTCAGGCAACCTCAAAAGGTTGAATAAATCTAACTTTTTATTTTCGGCTTTGATCATCTGAAAGGCTGTAAATGCAACCAAATGGGAGCTGAAGACCCTGTTATTTTTGTGAAACTCCTCTACGATCCGCTCAGCCAATCGTTTGGTATATTCCTCTTCACGCTGTTGGTCTACATTGATGGATCCATTACGGATAAAGTAATCTTGCGTTTGGATGAGCCGTCCATTTTTGTCGTAGCTATTGCCTTCATTGTCCACATAGTTGCCCATGATATCCATTGCTTTGCCGATGGAAACTGAGATATCAGATCCTTTGGTAAAGAATTTAACCAAAAATTTAGAGATTTTATAAGAGGTAGAAAACTCATCTTTTTCTCTGTAATAACGCTCCTGTCCGGTAATGGATAGATATTCCTGAATCAAAGAGGGAGCTTCCAACACAAAATGATAATTGATAGTCACTGGGACAATAAAGATTTTGCCTCCAACATCGAAAAGTCCCTTTTGGTAATTGACACGTTGAGCCTCTATAGCAGTGCTCAAAAGTCCCAACTTTAGTTTACTTTCTATCATCCCGCTTCGGGATCGAGTGCCACCAGGAAAAAACAAACTGTGTACCCCATATTGAATCGCCTCGGAAGAGTACGTCTTCAATGTTTCCAGGTACAAAAGATTTTTTTTACGTCTATCCACTTTATAAGCTCCAAGCGCATTCATGAAGTATGCAAAAATCTGTATGTTGAATAGGTTCAGGCCAGCACCATAGATAAATGGAGGTAAACCTAAAACAGATATGATCCAACCAATTAAGATGCTATCCAAATTTGAAAAATGCGTAGGAACCATTACGATGGTTCCTTTGGAGGCTAGTTCACGAATTTCATCTGTGTAGCCCACTATTTGAATCTTGTCTTGGAGACTGTATTGGTTACTGAATAGGGACTTGAAACCTTTGACTCGGGCAGCATTGAGAAGACGCCCAAAGCCGAAAGTGACCATCCGCCGTGTAAGTTTATAATGTGAGTGGACAAAATTACTTGCAATCTCTTCGGCGTATCGGGTGGTGATTTTGTCTAGGATTACGATGTATTTCTCCTTTTTCTGAGCTTTAGGCAAAGCTGTATCGGCAGATATTTGCACCAAAGCCGACTTTACCTCATTCCAGAAGGAATAATCATCCTCTGGATCCACATCCCAAGGATTTTGTTTGATCCGTTGTTTTTCCCGATAGAGTGTGGTTTCCAACTCTTCTTTCAAAAGATCCACGTTGCCATTGGTAATTTCAAGCACAGCATTCTTGCTGGATTCTGCTACTTTTTTGACAAAATCCTTGCGGTTTTTACTTAATCGGACCACGGGCCATTCGTCTTTTTTGGGAAGAATGGGCTCATATTTATGTTTGATATATTCGGTTTCCAATGCAGGATATCTTTTGGGATAAAAACAAAGATAGTAAAAAATAGTAGCCTCTGAATAGAACTTTTTACACAGAAGTTGATTAAGATAGTGTGGATAAACCAAAAAGTCAAGATTAACTTGCCTTTCTAATCGCCTGATGTGTGCCCATTAAACATAAATATTCCATCTGCTTTTTGACAACGCTTGAATCCGTTGTATAATTGCATCGTAAATTTCTTATGAAAGCTGACCTGAAGCAAATACAAGCACCCATCTCTTTCGAAATGGTGGAATTTGAAAAAAAATTCCGTGACTTTATGAAAAGTAAGGTCAAGCTATTGGATCACATTACCAATTACATTGTTAGACGCAAAGGAAAACAGATGCGTCCTATGTTTGTCTTTTTGACAGCAGGAGTATGTGGAGGAATTCAGGAGTCTACATACAGAGGTGCCGCTTTGATAGAACTGTTGCATACAGCTACATTAGTTCATGACGATGTAGTCGACGATGCCAACTATAGAAGAGGTTTTTTTTCAGTCAATGCCTTGTGGAAAAATAAGATTGCCGTTTTAGTAGGTGACTATTTGCTGTCTAGGGGATTACTGTTATCCGTTGATCATGGAGAGTTTGAATTACTTCGAATTGTTTCCCAGGCAGTTCGGGAAATGTCCGAAGGGGAGTTGTTGCAAATTGCCAAAGCCCGGAAGCTTGACATCACAGAAGAAGTATATTATACCATTATCCGTCAAAAAACTGCGAGCTTAATCGCTTCTTGTTGTGCCGTTGGCGCATCTACCACGGATGCTTCTGAGGAGGTGATTGAGCGTATGAAGCTTTTCGGTGAAAAAGTGGGAATGGCCTTCCAAATAAAAGATGATTTATTCGACTACGGGGAGGATGAAATCGGCAAGCCACTCGGCATCGATATCAAGGAAAAGAAAATGACCTTACCACTCATCTATGCCCTCAATAATGCTTCATGGTTAGAAAAGAAAAAAATCATTTACCTGATTCGTAACAAGAATGAAGATAAGAAAGCGGTCAACCAAGTAATTGCTTTTGTCAAACAATCAGGAGGGATGGATTATGCAACAAAAGTGATGAATACCTATTTCGAAGAGGCATTGAGTTTACTCGCGGAATTTCCTGATTCAACGTATAAAGACTCGTTGGAGGCCTTGGTAAGATATACCATAGAAAGGAAAAAATAGTTTTTTTTGACAAAGGTTTATTGTAAATTTATACGCGATCAAACCTATTTTTCATGTCACATACTGATTCCCGAAGAGCAGCAGTCCGTCTTTATTCAAAGCTAAAATATGGATGGGTTTGGGCTACCACCTCCTTTGCAGGTAATTTTATCCTTGCACTGGTCACTACTTCTTTTTTTAGTAATTTGGAGTATGGTCAAGAGGTGAATTATGTTTTTTTCTTGGCAGTTTTAGCTGTTGGCCTCTGGGTTACAGAAGCCATCCCGCCTTTCGCTGTAGGGATTTTTATTTTCACAGGAATTCTCCTTGGTTTTGGGACAGATTACATTCTAGATGACGCCAAAAAACCAATTGAAATGTATCTGGGCACCTGGACCAGCAATGTTATTTGGCTTTTGCTGGGAGGTTTTTTCTTGGCAGAAGGTATGAGTATTGTGGGATTAGATCGGGATCTTTTCAAAATGACGATTAAACGATTTGGTACTGAACCGAATCGTCTACTGCTAGGACTCATGTTGATGACAGGCATTGCAAGTATGGTGATGTCAAATACTGCTACTACGGCCATGATGATCTCTTCCATTTTACCAGTAGTACGAATGTTGGGTAAGAATTCGCCTTATTCAATTGCACTTTTGGTGGGAATTCCTGCCGCTGCTACTTTGGGAGGTATGGGTACTATTATCGGAAGTACACCAAATGCAATTGCGGTAGGTGCTCTTCAAAAAGAAGGGATTAATATTACGTTTATCGATTGGATGATTTTTGGTATTCCAATTGCGTTCATCACATTGTACCTATTTTGGTGGTTTTTGAAAAAGCGTTTAAAGCTTGATGGTATCACATTAGACTTGGCTGAAATCACTAAGTCAAGACCAGATAATAGACCAAAGTTTGAGAAAAATGCAGTCCTATTTACTCTAATTGTTACCGTTTCAGCATGGTTGACTGAACCTATTCACGGCCTTCCAATTGCAGCCACCTCTGCTATTCCAATAGTGCTTTTGACCATGTTACAAGTAGTCCGTGCGGAAGATGTTCGCAAGTTACCATGGGATACTCTCATGTTGGTAGCTGGTGGCCTTGCCTTGGGTATCGCTATGGTGGATGTGGGACTAACGGACATCATAATGGAAAGTATATCAACTTTACCAGTTCCTATTTTTGTAGTAGCTGCTATTTTTGCATTTGTTGGAGTCTCTATTTCCAATATTATGAGCAATACGGCAGCTGCATCCATTCTGGTTCCATTAGGGTTGGCTTTACCCGGTATTTGGGGGTTGGCTACACCATTGATAGTAGCGATCAGCTGTTCTTGTGCGTTATTACTCCCTGTTTCCACCCCATCTAACGCTATATCATTCTCTACAGGTTTGGTGGAACAAAAGAGCTTCCGTCCTGGAGGACTTTTGATGATGCTTATCGGGCCAATTTTAGGCTTTATTACCGTAGTGGGATACGTCTTGGTTTTTAAATCCAATGGCTTCTAAGAATGAAGGTTACGAAAAGTTTTCCTCCAGCGGGCAAATAGAAATAGCAGGCCTAAGTTATTCATTCAGTAATTCCCGAATGAAAGTTTCGTGTTCCTCAATCCATCGCTCGTAGTAGGCACCCGTACCAGGGCCATTGAAGCCTGTGTGAATTTTTCTCACAGCTCCAGTTTTATCTAAGTAGATAAGTGTTGGAAAAGCGATTACTTGATTGAGTGCCGGTAATGCCTTGGAAGCTTCTTCCTTATTGCTGCTTCCTGCAATCAAAAACGTATAGTTAGCCTGGAGTCGGTCGATGGTTTTTTTGACACGCTCACTTGCATAGGTAAAGTCTGCTTTACTTTCAAAAGCTAAACCAATAATTTCAATGCCTTTATCTTTGTTACGTTCATACCAAGGAGCCAGAAATCTTGTTTCATCCACGCAGTTTGGGCACCAAGTGCCAAATAGCTGTATCAACACAAGTTTATCTTTAAATCGAGGATCTTCCGAAGAGACCATGTTTCCGTCTACATCGGGGAATGCAAACTGAATGCGATCAAAACCTTCTTTGAGGTAATTCATGCTATAGGCATCCGGTAGTTCAAAGGTTTCGTTTCGCTCACCTATAAATGATTCTTGATATCGCGGACCACTTCTGAAGCTACCAATCAATTCACCTTCTGTAGAAAGCGTTGCACGAAATAAAAACGCATGACTTCCATCAAATGTGCTCATATACAATTCATCACCACTGACATTTCCTTCCAGAAAGCGATAATCTCCCAAGGGTGTGAGAAATGTGCCCCGGATTTGATCTCCAGTTTGCTCAAATAGACCAATAGCATCATAGCCATCTCCATCCGATTTAGTAAAGCGGATCTTCCAACGACCTGAAAAATCTATACGAGGCTGCTCCACGACTGGGAATCTGCTAGTGAACTCTTGTGAACCTTGAAGTGGTATAAAATAGTCAGGGACAAAATTTTTCACAAAACCACCACTTAAGGTATTTGATTCATCTAGTTTTAATTTCAATACGCTGTCAAACACGCCCATTTCAATAAAAATCGAATCATTTTTGATTACTATTTCTTCGAAATGAAGTATATCACGATCGTTTTTAACAAAAGCTTCCCACTTTTCACCACTTTCTTGAAAGGTCAAAAGGAAAGGGATGACGTCAGGGGAAATCAACAGTTCCATTCGCCATTCACCGGATAAGTTCAGCGATTTTTTTTCGTTGGATTGACAGCTGAAAAGCCCAATTATGAGTAGGATGCTTAGAAAGAGTCGATTGTGCATAGTGTGATTAACATTAAACTAAATCAAAATTAAGCGAAAGCTTTCAGAGTTTAATCATTCAATAGATGATTTATATAGGAGGTTGAGCACTGTATCTCTCTTAAAAGCTAATTTTCTCAAAAAAAGTGGGAAACTTTCCCACTTTTCACCCCATCAATAAAAATGCATTTTTTTTGCTGAGATAAAACGTAAGATTCACTTAAAAAATGCCAGTTTTTTGTTCGAATGGCGAATTTTCTATAAGTTAAATATAGGGATCAATTCCTTGATTATCAGTTGACATAATTTGTAATTTTTTCAAAAAAAATTGGGATATCTGAAACTTTTGAATAGTTTTATAAAAAAGTGGAGAAAAGTGGGGTAAAGTGGTGGATTGTGTGAAAGCTTTTCTTACTTTTGTGTTTACAGCAAACTCAAGATAAGCCCATGGGAATGTTCAACAGTAGGTATGATGTCAAAGTCGACGCAAAAGGTCGTCTGGCATTGCCCGCCAAGATAAAGGCGGCAATTCCGGAGTCCAATGGCGCCGAGTTGATCCTACGTTATGGTGACGATGGCTGTCTTGCGTTGTATACTCAAGTCAAGTTCAAAAAACTTTTACACCAAGTTGAATCCCTGTCTGACAGAGATCCGATTCAAAGAAGGATAAAAAGAAGTTTTTTCGAAAGTATGACTGAAGTGGAATTGGATAGTGCAGGTCGTCTATTAATTCCAAAGCCATTTTTACAATGGTCAGGGATTGATAAAGACGCGATTGTTTGCGGTGTCAATGGCCTGATAGAAATCTGGAGTCCAGAAAAATATCAGCAGAACACCTTAGATCCTGCTGAGCTTTCAAAATTGATGGATCAATACCTCTCATAAAATAAGTAATGACAATCAGAGATTACCATATTCCAGTAATGCTGAATCCCTGCATTGAAGGCTTGGCTATAGACCCTAATGGGATCTATGTAGACTTGACCTTTGGCGGGGGGGGACATTCCAAGGCTATTTTAGAGCGCTTGGATAAGGGGCATTTGTATGGGTTTGATCAGGACTCTGATGCAGAGGCCAATATCCCAGAAGATGATCGATTTACCTTTGTACAGGCCAATTTTAGGGATTTTAAAAAATATCTCAAACTCTATGGTGTCAAGCAGGTGGATGGGATCTTGGCTGATTTGGGGATTAGTTCCCATCAGATTGATGAGCCTACTCGCGGTTTTTCTACCCGCTTTGATGGAGGATTGGATATGCGGATGAGCAGTGCAATTGATCTGACTGCTGCCAAGCTACTCAATACCTATGAAGAGCGCCAGCTGCATAAGATTTTGGGAATCTATGGAGAGGTCAAAAATGCAAAAACATTGGCTCAAGCCATTACCTCGCGTAGAGCGATGAAGGGTTTCGATACTACGGCAGATTTTAAAGAGTTCTTACAAAAATTTGCTCCTCGAGGAAAAGAGTTCAAATACTTTGCTCAAGTATTTCAAGCCCTTCGAATTGAAGTGAATGATGAGATGGGAGCTTTAGAAGAAATGCTTCTTCAGACGGTAGACGTTTTGAAACCAGAGGGTAGATTGGTCATCATGAGTTACCACTCTTTAGAAGATCGTCTGGTAAAGAATTTTATCAATAAAGGGAAGTTTCAGGGAGAGGTAGAAAAGGATTTCTACGGGAATCAAATCAGGCCTTTGGAGCCAGTAGTCAGAAAAGCCATTATAGCTGATGCCGAAGAAATAGCCAGAAATAATCGTGCAAGAAGTGCCAAACTAAGAATAGCAAAAAAGATCTAGGATGACTGAGAATACATTCAGAAAAAGAATCAAAGCCAATGGGAAGTCAAGTGCTTCGCAGGGAAGTCTTTTTTCCAAATTAGATGAGAAGCTGAATGTAACTGCGGTTTTTGGGGTGGGGATCCCTGTAAAATTTGTTCCGCCAATCATGTACGCAGCTTTTATTGCGATGATTTATATCTGGAGTAACCATAGATCTGAACGCATGATTCGGCAGATTGATTTGATGCAACGGGAAGTGGAAGACCTAAGAGCGGATGTCACAACCTTAGAAGCAGAGTTTATGTACAGCAGTAAGCAGTCAGAGGTAGCTAAGAAAATTGAATTGTTAGGAATTGAAGAAATAAAAGAACCACCATTTAAAATCGTCTCTAAAAAGTGAATATCAAAAGTTCCATAGTATTACGAGTAAGGATAGCCTTCATTTTGGTGGCCTTATTTGCTATGGCCATTTTTTATAGAATGATTGTTTTACAAGTTGTTGAAAGGGATGTTTGGGAGGCCAAAGCTGAAACGCTTCATTATCAAATGAGGCCTGTGTCCGCTACCCGAGGTAACATCTATGCGGCTGACGGTAGTTTGTTGGCTACAAGTCTACCTTTTTACAAAGTAGCTTTGGATCCAACGGTGGTATCGGAGGATGTGTTTATAGAAGGAATTGATTCCTTGGCATATCATTTATCTACTTTTTATAAAGATCAATCAGCAGCGGCTTACAAGCGCATGATTATGGATGCACGCTCATCCAAGAAACGCTACATTGTGCTCAACCGTACGCAGATTGGCTACCAAGAAAAACAAGATATGAGTACCTGGCCAATCTTCAAAAGAGGCAGGTCCAGTGGAGGTGTGATTTTTGAAAAAGTAGAAAAGCGTTACCGTCCATTCAAAGATTTGGCAGGTAGAACAGTAGGCTTTTTGAATGAGGATGATTACGGTGCTGGCATTGAATACAGCTTTAACAATTATCTATCTGGTAAAAATGGGGAAGCATTGTTCCAGCGGATAGCCGGCGGAGTATGGAAGCCGGTATTTGACGCAGCAGATATCAAGCCTGCAGATGGTTTTGATATCCTTACGACCCTTGATATCAATATTCAAGATGTTGCCGAATCTGCCCTTTTACGACAATTGAAAGCCAAAGATGCCGTATTTGGGGCAGTGATCGTCATGGAAGTAGCGACAGGTCATATTAAAGCGATTGCCAATTTACAGAAAAATAAAAATGGCAAAGGTTACGGAGAGAATTATAACTATGCCATAGGAGATCAGGGGCTTACAGAGCCTGGGTCTACCTTCAAACTGCTTTCCATGCTAGCTTTATTGGAAGAGGGGAAAGTAAGTCTTACAGATAAAGTGGATACAGGAGAAGGTGTTTTTCCATTTTATGATCGTAAAATGACAGATGCCAAAAATGGCGGCTTTGGAGTGTTGACTGTTAAAGAGGTCTTTGAGAATTCTTCCAATATTGGTATTTCCAAACTAGTCGAACAGAATTTTGGTCATAATCCATCCAAGTTTGTCAGTTACATAGAGAAAGTTGGGCTGGATAAGCCGATTGGATTTCAGTTAAAGGGAGAGGGTGAGCCCTATTTCAAAAAGCCGGGTAGCAAACTTTGGTACGGAACCACCTTACCGTGGATGTCCATTGGTTACGAAGGAAAGTTAACACCATTACATACCTTGATGCTCTACAATGCAGTAGCTAATAATGGTACGATGGTCAAGCCAATAATAGTCCAAGCTACCTCCAAAGGTGGAAAAGTGGATGCTCGATTTGAGACGGAAATTCTTCGAAAAAAGATTGCTTCCGATAAGACTATCAAACAACTGCAGGAACTCTTAGAAGGAGTCGTGAGTAATGGAACTGCTAAAAATATTTTTAGTAAAGACTATAAAATTGCAGGCAAGACCGGTACTGCTCAAAAGTTGATTGAAGGTCGATACACCAAAAAATATTACACATCATTCGCTGGATATTTCCCAGCGGACAAACCTAAGTATTCAGCGATAGTGATTATTGACAGTCCAGTTGGGTTTAATGCCTTTGGAGGGGATATTGCTGCTCCTGTATTCAAAGAAATTGCTGATATGATTTTTGCTCAAGACATTGAGCTTAATCAGAAGACACCGGATAAAGCGTTTAGAGCCGCGGTTAGCTTTCCTTCCGTCAAAACAGGTAAGGTGGATGAGCTGCAGATGATCTGCAACAAGTTTGGTATTTCCAATCACTTTCAGGGGAATGCAGAAGCTTGGGTAAAGCCAATTAACCAATTGAAGTCGATTCAGTGGCAAGCGAGAGCAAATGTAGAAAAAGTGGTACCGGACGTGAGCGGGATGACACTCAGAGATGCTCTTTATGTATTAGAAAATAAAGGGTTACGGGTAGTCTATCAAGGGAAAGGGAAAGTGAAAGATCAATCTATTCCAGCGGGAGCACCTGTGCAGCAAAATAACATCATCAATTTGGTTTTAGGATAAATGAGAGTGCTAAAAGACATATTGTATAAGGTTTCCTTAAAATCGACGGTCGGTGATATGGAGCTGGCTATTGGAGAGATACACTTTGATAGCCGAAAGGTAAGTAAAGGGGATTTATTTGTGGCCATTCCTGGTACTCAGGTAGATGGTCATAATTTTATCTCGCAAGCGATTGCTCAAGGTGCAGTGTGCATCGTATGTGAACATTTACCATCTGAGCAATTGGATCATATTGCTTATATACAAGTAGTCAATGCATCCAAGGCCATGGGTATTATGGCTGCAAATTACTATGAAAATCCATCTGAAAAGTTGAAGCTTGTGGCGGTAACTGGTACCAATGGTAAGACAAGTACCGTCACGCTTCTATATCAGTTGTTTATAGAGATGGGGTACCAAACGGGCTTGATCTCCACCGTGGAGAATCGGGTCCATGAACATGTGGTTCCTTCCTCACACACAACCCCTGACTCCTTGCAACTTCAAGCCTTGTTGAAGCAAATGGTTGATGCAGGTTGTACGCATTGTTTTATGGAGGCAAGTTCTCATGCGATTGCTCAAGATCGAATTGCAGGCTTACACCTTGCAGGAGCGGTATTCACCAATATCACACACGATCATTTGGACTATCACGGAACATTTGATGAGTATATCAAAGCCAAGAAAAAGCTTTTTGACGACCTGCCCAAAGACGCATTTGCTTTGGTCAATGCTGATGATAAGCGTGGTATGGTCATGTTGCAAAACTGCCGGTCTACCCATCAGACATTTGCGCTGCGATACCCAGCCGATTTCAAGGCCAAAGTACTTTCCAATACATTGGAAGGACTGGAACTTGATATCAACAACAAGCAGATTTGGTTCCGCATGATCGGGGAGTTCAATGCCTATAACCTATTAGGGGTGTATGGTACAGCTGTTTTGTTAGGAGAAGATGAGGAAGAGGTCTTGATGCAGCTTTCCAAAGTAAAAGGTGCACAAGGACGCTTTGATCAAATCCACGTAGGCGGAGTAACGGCCATTGTAGATTATGCCCATACTCCTGATGCTTTGGAAAATGTTTTGAAAACCATTGCGGGTGTTCGTACTGGTGGGGAGCAGGTCATTACGATTGTGGGCTGTGGAGGAAATCGGGACCGCACTAAGAGGCCCTTGATGGCAAAAATTGCAACAAAATTCAGTGATAAAGTGATTTTGACTTCTGATAATCCACGAAATGAGGATCCAGTTGAAATCATTAAAGAAATGGAGGCGGGTGTAAATCCGGTGGATTTTAAAAAAACCATGACCATTGTAGATAGAAGAGAAGCCATTAAAACAGCTGGTATTCTAGCCAATGCAGGGGACATTATCCTGATTGCAGGAAAAGGGCATGAAACTTATCAGGAGATCAAAGGGGTAAAACACCCTTTTGATGATCGCGCTGTTGCGCTTGAATTACTGGAACTATTGAAAAAAAATTGACATGTTATATCCAATTTTTGAATACTTAGACCGAGTGCTTGATATCCCAGGAACGGGAGTGTTTCGCTTTATCTCTTTCAGAGCAGGTATGGCGGCACTTTTGTCTCTCATTATTACCATCTCTTTCGGTAAAAACATCATCGATTGGATCAGAAGCAAGCAAATCGGTGAGACGGTTCGTGATCTTGGTTTGGAGGGACAGGCAGAGAAAAAAGGAACGCCTACCATGGGAGGACTTATGATCATTGCAGGTATCATCATCCCTACCTTGTTGTTTGCAAATATCAACAATATCTATATCATCCTTTTATTGGTGACAACCGTGTGGTTGGGTGTAATTGGGTTTTTGGATGATTACATCAAAGTCTTTAAAAAAAATAAGGAAGGCTTAAGAGGCAGATTCAAAATCACTGGTCAGATCATTATTGGGATTATTGTAGGTGCCACCCTGTATTTTCATGAAGGTGTTGTTGTACGTGAATTTACCAATCCAGTATCAATAGAGGAGGGCGTTGTAGAAACCCCTGCCTATAGAGATGTGAAAATTGCAAAAACAACGATCCCATTTTTAAAAAACAATGAACTCAATTACGAAAATTTCCTAGGATTTCTTGGGGATAGCGTTACACCTATTTTATACATTTTATTGGTGATTTTTATCATCACAGCAGTATCTAATGGAGCCAATATCACCGATGGAATTGATGGTTTGGCAGCAGGAACCTCTGCAATTATAGGGCTTACCATTGCCATATTCGCCTATATTTCAGGTAATGCCATTTTTTCACAGTACCTCAACATTTTCTTTATTCCAAACTCAGGGGAGTTGGTGATTTTCTGTGCGGCATTCGTAGGAGCCTGTGTTGGGTTTCTTTGGTACAATGCATATCCTGCGCAGGTATTTATGGGGGATACGGGAAGTTTGATGTTGGGAGGAGTGATTGCTGTATTGTCATTGACCTTGAGAAAGGAGTTGCTGATTCCTGTGTTGTGTGGGATTTTCGTCATCGAAAATGCCTCAGTAATCATTCAAGTTTCTTATTTCAAATACACCAAAAAGAAATATGGTGAGGGCAGGAGAGTCTTTTTGATGTCTCCGCTTCATCACCATTATCAAAAGAAGAATATTCATGAAGCTAAGATAGTGACCAGGTTTTGGATCATTGGAATCCTATTGGCCATCATTACCTTGGCAACGTTGAAATTGAGATAATATGAGTCAAAAGATAGTCATATTGGGTGCAGGCGAAAGCGGATTGGGAGCAGCAATGCTTGCCAAGCAGCAAGGCTATGCCGTATGGGTATCCGAAGCTGGGGCAATCAGCGAAGATCGAAAATTACGTTTACAGCAGTTTTCTATTGATTTTGAGGAAGGTGGACACACGGAAGAGCGTGTTTTAGCAGCAGACCTAGTCATCAAAAGTCCAGGGATTTCACCCCAAGTTCCAATCGTTCGGGCGCTTCTGAAAAATGATGTTCCAGTAATTGATGAATTGGAGTTTGCTTGGAAGTTTACGACGGGTAAAGTAATTGCAATCACGGGTACAAATGGGAAAACCACGACTACCTTGTTGAGCTACCATTTATTGAAAGAAGCTGGTTTGAATGTGGGTTTGGCGGGAAATGTAGGACAAAGTTGGGCAGCTCAATTGGCCACTGAAGGTGATAAAGATTGGTGGGTATTGGAAACCAGTAGTTTTCAAATTGATGGATTTGTTGACTTAAAACCTACCGTAGCAGTATTGACCAATATTACTCCAGATCATTTGGATAGGTATGAATACGATTTGAATAAATATATCCAATCAAAAATGTCCTTATTCAAACCTATGGGTAAGGGCGATACAGCGATTTGCCATGACGGGGATCCACTGACTGAGCGAGGTGCAGACATGACTCCAATGGAAGTAAATTTCCAAAAAGTTTCATTGGAATCGAAAGCAGACCATTCTGCTTATGTGGATGCAGGTTTCATTTGTGTTCCTACTTCATCCAATACTTGGAAATTTCCGGTAGCATCCCTGCCGATCAAAGGAAATCATAATGTACTGAATGCCATGATGGCCGTGTTAGTGGCTAAAGCAGCAGGCTTGACAGAAGATGACATTCGAGTCCATTTATCCACCTTTAAAAATGCCTCTCATCGTATGGAACCTATTGCGAGCATTGAGGGCGTAAGCTTTATCAATGATAGCAAAGGGACAAATGTAGATGCTACGGCGTATGCGTTGGACAGTTTCCAGCAGCCCTTGATATGGATTGCAGGAGGAGTAGATAAAGGGAATGATTATTCGGTACTCTACCCATTAATAAAAGGAAAAGTAAAAGCACTTATTTGCCTAGGTAGGGATAATTCAAAATTAGTCAAAGCATTTGAAGCATATATTCCTGTGATTCAAGAGACCAAGGAAATGTCAGCGGCAGTGCAACAAGCAATGGAACAAGCATCTGAAGGTGATGTGGTTTTGCTTTCGCCAGCATGTGCCAGTTTTGATCTTTTCAAAAATTACGAAGATAGAGGAGAGCAGTTTAGAGCCTCAGTTAGAGCATTAGAAAGGGGGATGATCGTATGAGTATTTTGAAAGCGTGGTTTGATAGAAATTTGAAAGGTGACCCAATCATTTGGTTCATTGTTATCTTGCTTTCTACCCTAAGTATTTTGGTAGTTTACTCTGCTACGGGCACATTGGCCCATAAGCGAGCAGGCGGAGATACCGAAAAGTATTTATTTTCCCATGCCATGTATGTGGGTTTTGCGCTTCTACTGATGTGGGCTGCGAGTAATATCAAGTATAAGTTTTATGCCGTTGTTGGCAAGTTCTTGTTGATTGTTTCAGTACCCTTGTTGCTAATAACATATTTCTTCGGTTCGGCTGTAAACGAGGCCAACCGATGGTTTCAAATACCATGGACCAATATTGTATTCCAGCCGTCTGATATTGCGAAAATGGCACTTATTGCTACGCTTGCTGGCTTATTAGCGAAAAGACAACGGAATATTGCCAATTTCAAAGAGTCTCTTATCCCTATGATTATAGTGGTTGGATTGATTTGTCTGTTAATAGGCTTGGCTAATATGTCAACGGCTATTTTGCTTTTCTCCACTTGTCTATTGCTCATGTTTATTGGAAGAGTGCCATTGAAGCAGATTGCTGTATTGATTTTGGTTGGAGCCATTGCACTTCCTACAGCATTGATGCTCGGACAAAGAGGGGGGACCTTCCAATCTAGAATTTCTTCATTCGCAAGTAATGATGAGATTCCTTACCAAGCGGAGCATTCATTCATCGCGATTTCCACCGGAGGGTTGACCGGTAAAGGTCCAGGAAAATCTGAGCAGCGCAATACTTTACCTCACCCATATTCTGATTTTATTTACTCCATCATTGTGGAAGAATACGGTTTGATTGGGGGAGTGGGAGTGCTTTTTCTTTACCTGGCATTGCTTTACAGAGGGATGCGCATTGTGGTGTCTTCTACTAAGCCATTTGGAGGGCTTCTTTCTGCAGGCTTGAGCTTTGCCTTGGTTTTGCAGGCGATGGTCAATATGGCTGTAGCCGTGGGGTTGGGTCCCATAACCGGATTACCCTTGCCTTTGCTCAGCATGGGAGGGACCTCTTTGTTTCTTACAGGATTTTCAATTGGTATTATCCTCAGCGTAAGCCGTGGAGATCATGATGATCAAATTGATACAACACCTGATCAAAATAAGCCAAGAAAAACATTTCAAGCAGCCTGATGAAAGCAAGAAAAGAGACATATCGCATCATGATCAGTGGAGGAGGTACGGGAGGCCACATATATCCAGCCATTGCGATCGCGAATACTTGGAAGGAGCGCTTTCCAGGTACCGAGTTTCTGTTTGTCGGTGCCGAAGGAAAAATGGAAATGGAAAAAGTACCTGAGGCAGGCTATGCAATCGAGGGATTGAAAGTAGCGGGTCTTCAGAGAAGTTTAAGCTTGAGTAATCTCAGCTTGCCATTTAAGCTTCTTGGAAGTTTGAAAAAAGCGGGACAACTGATCCGAGACTTTCAGCCTGATGCTGTGGTTGGGGTGGGTGGTTATGCAAGTGCCCCAGTATTGTATATGGCTCAGCGCAAGCAAATACCAACCCTAATTCAGGAGCAGAATTCTTACGCTGGTTTGACCAATAAAATCTTAGCAAAACGAGCAAAAAAAATATGTGTGGCTTACCCACAGATGGATCAGTTTTTTCCAAAAGAGAAACTTGTATTTACAGGCAATCCTGTACGAAAAGACATCCTTAGTTTAGACGGGAAAAGAGAAAAAGCCTTAGCTAACTTCGGATTAAATAAAGATCGCAAGACTATTTTGGTAATCGGGGGGAGTTTGGGGGCTAGGACTATCAATCAAGCTATGCTTGGTGCCATGGCGTCTCTAGAGGCTGCTGGATATCAGGTATTATGGCAAACTGGTAAGTTTTACTTTCAAGAGATGCAATCACAAGTTCAGGCATCCAAACTTCAGCACATTCATCCGATGGAGTTTTTGAGCGCAATGGATTTGGCATATGCAGCAGCAGACCTAATCGTCTCGAGGGCGGGTGCCTTGTCAGTGTCGGAACTAAGTTTGGTGGGGAAAGCAGTCATCTTTATTCCATCTCCCAATGTGGCAGAAGATCATCAAACCAAAAATGCAATGGCTTTTGTGCAGGAGGATGCAGCAATCTTACTTTCGGATGGAGATGCTGTGGAAGGATTAAAAAGTACAATTGATCAGGTTTTCGGTAATCCAACTCAGTTGGAGTACCTAGGAAAAAATATACAAAAGCTGGCTAAACCGTCAGCGGCTGAAGAAATAGTTGAAGCATTAGCATCCATTATTCCATGAATCTAAGGAGCATCCATAGGGTCCATTTTGTAGGTATCGGCGGTATCGGTATGAGTGCCATTGCTCGATGGTTTAACCATCTTGGCAAGGTAGTCACTGGTTACGACCGCACGCCTTCAGCATTGACCGATGCTTTGAAGGCGGAAGGTATGTGCATCAGTTTTGAAGATGATGTGAATCAGATACCCTTGGAGCTCAAGAATGCCCAAGCCGAATCCCTAATAGTATGGACTCCTGCCATTCCTAAGGACTCTATTCAGTTGAACTATTTTAGAACTCATGGCTACAAGTTGCTGAAGCGTGCCGAAGTTTTGGGTGTGATTACTTTAGATATGCCTACCATTGCTGTAGCAGGAACTCACGGGAAAACAACTACTTCTTCCATGATAGCTCATTTATTGAAAGTCGGCGGGGTAGAAGTTTCTGCATTTTTAGGTGGATTGACTCAAAACTATCAGAGTAATCTTATTCTTCCTGACCATACTGATTCGGGGTCAGTAGTGGTAGTGGAGGCTGATGAATTCGATCGCTCCTTCCTGCAGTTACATCCCAATTCAGCAATCTTGACAAGTGTAGATCCTGATCATTTGGATATCTATGGAGATGGAATAGAAATGCTTCATGGATTCAAGTCTTTTGTTGAGCTGATTCCAAGTTCGGGTAGCCTCTATGTAAGTGAACGTGCCTACCAAAATTTATCCTTGGATGGAGTCTCAATCAAGGATATACATGTATATGGCTTGGATAAGGCGGATTATACAGCTGAAAATATTACGCCTACTACAGGTTCATTTATTTTCGATTATGTGAGTCCTTCCACTCGAATTGAACGACTGGAGTTGCATATGCCTGGGTATCATAATGTGGAAAATGCTGTCGCAGCTATTGCCATGGCCTTGGAATATGGTGTAACTGCGGATGCTGTAAGGACTGGTGTATACAGTTTCAGAGGAGTGAAACGAAGGTTTGAAATCTTGGTTCAGAAAGAAGGTAAAGTGTTTATCGATGATTATGCACATCATCCAGAGGAGATAAAAGCCTTTCTAAGTTCTGTAAAAGCGATGTATCCCAATCGGAAATTGACGGCTGTATTTCAGCCTCATCTGTTTTCCCGTACGAGGGACTTTGCGAGTGGTTTTTCCAAGAGTTTATCCCTCGCTGATGAGGTTATCCTATTGGATATTTATCCAGCTAGGGAGCTTCCTATTGAGGGAGTACATGCATCTATGTTGCTGGATGCTATTTCTTCAAAGGAAAAATCATTGCAAAGTAAAGAATCGTTGATTGGCTATCTTCAAAATCATCAGCCTGAGGTGTTGGTGACGATAGGCGCAGGGGATATTGATCGGATGGTGGATCCATTAACCAAATTTATGTTAGGGGTATGAATCAGCGGTTAAAGAAAGTAGCGATTTATGTATTTGCCATTGGCTTGCTAGTGGCTTCGATTGCTTTGGTAGAAAAGAAAGAAGCTGCCAAGGCCCTGACGGCTATTAGTATCTACATTCACGGGGTCAGTGATGTATATTTTGTAGATGAGGAAGAGCTTCGGGAATTGATTCTTTCAGAATTTCCTAACCTTCGAGAAGGTCTTTCCATGCAAGAGGTCAACCTACATGCTATTGAGAAAAAAGTACTTGCTCATGCTTTTGTGAAAGAGGCGGAAGTCTACAGAGATGTAAAGGGGAAATTAACAGTAGAAGTGAAGCAGCATGTGCCTATTGCACGGATAGTCCGTTCGATGGCAGCTGATGCCTATATAACAGATGAGGGCTTGGTATTACCAACGTCTAGTAAACATACAAAGCGGGTCATCCTGCTTTCGGGGAAATTTGCGGAGCAGCTGATAGGGGAGGAAAACCTTTTATCTGCTTATCCTAAAATCATGGATTTGATTTACTTTATCTATCGAGATGATTTTTGGAGAGCTCAGATTCCTGAGATTGAAATGGCTAAGGAGCATGATATCAAGCTATATCAGCAAGTGGGCCACCAAGTTATTGATTTTGGGGATGCTTCCGATTTAGAGGAGAAGTTTCATAAAATCACCTTACTGTATGAGCAGATTTTTCCTAAAAAGGGATGGGACGCTTATACGAAGGTCAGTGTAAAATTTAAGAATCAGATAGTTTGTGAGTAAATATTGATGCTATGGAAAACGATAAATTTATAGTTGGTTTAGACATTGGTACTACCAAAATATGTGCCGTGGTAGGCCGTAAAAATGAGTTTGGTAAACTGGAAGTCTTGGGTATGGGCAAGGCTGTTTCCGATGGAGTAATCCGTGGAATCGTTACCAATATTGACAAAACTGTGAATGCTATACAAAAGGCTGTTGCAGATGCGAGCGATATGGCAGAAGTAGATATCGGCAATGTGATTGTGGGTATTGCGGGTCAGCATATCAAGAGCACTATTCATCACGGAAGCATCATTCGTGCAAACTATGACGAAGAGATTACTGTGGAAGATGTACACCGTCTTTCCAGTGATATGGAAAACATCGTCGTACCTCCTGGCAATAGCATCATTCATGTGATGCCTCAAGACTATACTGTGGATTATGAACCTGGAGTCAAAGATCCTGTGGGGATGTCTGGTTCTCGATTGGAAGCAGATTTCCATATCATCACCGCACAAACTACCGCCATCAATAATATCAACCGTTGTGTTAGAAGAGCTGATTTATATTCCAAGGAATTGATCTTAGAGCCTTTAGCAAGTTCACTCGCTGTCTTAAGTGATTTGGATAAAGAAGCGGGGGTATGTTTGGTAGATATCGGGGGTGGTACCACTGATATAGCAATATTCCATGACGGCATTATCCGCCATACAGCTGTCATTCCATTGGGAGGAAATATCATTACTACTGATATTAAAGAAGGCTGTATGGTATTGCATAATCAAGCAGAGCTACTTAAAACCAAGTTTGGCAAAGCCATCCCTGAAGAAGCTAATCCGAATGAGATTGTATCTATCCCTGGCTTGCGAAACCGACCTCCCAAAGAGATTTCTATCAAAAACTTAGCTTCTATCATTCAGGCACGAATGGAAGAGATTATTGAATATGTGCAAAGTGAATTGGTAGCAAGTGGTTATTATAAAAAGTTAGCTGGAGGAATAGTATTGACAGGGGGAGGATCCCAATTGCAAGGTGTCGCCCAGCTATTTGAGTATTTAACTGGCTTGGACACTCGAATTGGTTACCCAAATGAGCACTTGGGCAAATGCAAAGTTGAAGAGATCAAGAGCCCGATGTATGCCACTTCCGTGGGTCTTGTACTGGCTGGTTTTAAGTCTTTTGATGACCGTGAGGATAATTACAAGAAAAAGAAAGAAGACACCAAGCGTCAGATACCTGGCAATAGAAGATCTAATGAGCAAGAATCACAGGGTTCAGGCTTTATCGATAGTATCAAAAAGAGATTAAAGGAAATCATTATCAGCGATATTCCTGATAATAATTACTAGGGCTTATCATATTGGGGGAGATGATCAGTTCTGCTTTTCATTTCCTTTTTTCCAGATAGAATCAATAAATAAATATAATTCACCAACAAACACCATTAAATGTCAGATAACATGAAAGATTATAAGTTTGATCTTCCTAAAAATCACAAATCAATTATCAAGGTAATTGGCGTAGGAGGAGGTGGTTCCAATGCGGTTAACCACATGTTTAATCAGGGAATAAAGGATGTTGAGTTTGTGGTTGTAAATACCGACGCTCAAGCATTGAAAAGCAGTCCTGTTCCCTTGCGACTTCAGTTGGGTGCTAACCTGACTGAAGGATTAGGAGCAGGAGCAAATCCTGAGAAGGGTAGAAACGCGGCTCTTGAAAGCAAGGAGGATATCCGAGAGTTGCTTTCCGATAATACCAAAATGGTATTTATCACTGCAGGTATGGGAGGTGGCACGGGTACAGGTGCAGCCCCTGTGATTGCAAAGATTGCCAAGGATATGGATATCCTGACGGTAGGCATTGTGACCGCTCCGTTTATGTTTGAAGGGAGAAAGAAGATGCAAGCAGCGCAGCAAGGCATCGAATCTCTTCGTGAAAACTGTGATACGGTTTTAGTGATTTTGAATGATAAACTAAGAGAAATTTATGGCAATCTTGCCATTCGATCTGCTTTTGCCAAAGCTGATAATGTTTTGACTACCGCAGCTAAATCAATTGCTGAAATCATCACCATTCACCAAGATGTGAACGTTGACTTTGAAGATGTAAAAACAGTCATGAAAGATGCCGGTGCTGCTGTCATGGGCTCTGCTACGGAAGAAGGCGAAGGTCGTGCAATTCGCTCTGCTGAAAAAGCTATTGCGTCTCCTTTATTGAATAATGTAGATATCAAAGGGGCTCAAAAAATCTTGCTTTCAATCATGTCAGGAGAGGAAGATGAACTCTCCATGGATGAATTGAGTGAAATCACTGAGTATATCCAAGAAAGAGCTGGTGATGAGGCAGAAGTTATCTTTGGTCAGGGCATCGATCAGGAGTTAGGTAAAGCAATCCGTGTTACAGTAATTGCAACTGGTTTCGAAATGGATAAGTTGACGACTGCTTCTCCGTCCAAAGGAATGAAGGATGTTATCCAAGAAGAAAAACCAATAGTTCAAAAGGCGGATAGCTTTAAGGTGATTGATCTTGAATCCGGCAAAGCTAAGGAAGTAGAAGAAGAAGTACCGACGGTTGGGAAAATGATGACTTTCACATTTGATAAGCCTATTTTTCCAGTAGCCAATCAGCCCAAACAAGAGGAGGTGATTCAACCAAAGGTAGAAGAGAAAGAAGAAGAGACTTTCTCAAGCCCCGTTACCTTCGAATTTGTTGAGCCTGAGGAGAAAGTAATTGAAAAGGAAGAACAAAAACCACAGGTCTATGAATTTGAAATGAAAGCTAAGATTCAAGAGCCTAGGGTGGAGGAAAAAACAATAGAAGAGGAATCTAAGCCTTCATATGGGAATGACTATTATGAAGAAATGAAAAAGAAAGCGATTCAACGGGCGCATCAGCGATTTGAAAAGTTGAAAAGCTTAAAAAATTATGGTCAAAACCCAGAAGAATATAAAGAGAGCTTGGAAACCCCGGCTTATATCCGTAAGCAGGTGAAGCTATCGGACGTACAGCACAGTTCAGAGCGTCATGTGTCAAGACTCAACTTGACTGATGATAATGAAATCCTAAGAAACAATAAGTTTCTACATGACAATGTTGATTGATTAAAAATCAATCAACATCTCAGTTTGGGACTGAAGCAATTCCATGTACAGCCTGTTGGTGAGCAGGTTATCTGACATATTTTCCTCAATCTTAGCTAGTTTAGGCTTGAGGGCAAGTACATGCATCCCTAAGTAATGGAAGATGTCGGTAAGGTGGCTCAATGCGATGCCACCCCCGCCAACTCCAGAAGATAAACCTACCAAAGCACATTTTTTATCGCGAAAGTGGTTGGGGTAGTTCATTCCATCAATGAATGTTTTGAGTATTCCAGGAAAGGAACCATTGTACTCTGGCACAATAAAAACAAACTTTTCCCCTTCTTTAACCCTGGAGTGAAAGGCATTGAATGCTTCGTTTTTACCGTTATTTTGATAGAGTGCCGAAAAAGCAAAATCATGGGGTAAGTCCTTTAATTCTAGAATTTCAGATTTTGCTCCCTTTTTCAAAAGAAGGTCTTGATACAATAAGGCAATGTCCTTGGATAAGGGGTATGGGCGATTGGTGCCAACAATAATTTTTATCAGAGTTTTTTCCATAGCTTCAATACAAAGAAATGTCCAAAATGGTTTAAACATAAATGATTTTCTTAATTTCGAAAAAAAATGAATTTGTATGAGAGCAGAAGCCCAAATAGACTATATAGATCAAATTAATCACGCGGTTAACCACATTCAAGGAGTTCATTCCGAACCTATTGAAATAGGAATTATTTTAGGTACAGGATTGGGCCAACTCATTCAAAACATAGAGGTCGAGCATGAGATTCCTTATGAGGAAATTCCTTTTTTTCCTGTCTCTACTGTGGAAAGTCACAAGGGAAGGTTGGTCATCGGGCGTTTATCTGGGAAAAAAGTCATGGCTATGCAAGGGAGGTTTCATTATTATGAAGGGTATTCTATGAGAGAGGTAACTTTCCCGGTGCGGGTCATGAAAAAGGTGGGCATCGAAACCTTAATTGTATCAAATGCTGCCGGTGGCTTGCATCCAGATTATAAGGTTGGTGATTTGATGATATTGAATGATCATATTGATTTATTTCCTGAGAATCCATTGAGAGGAAAAAACTTGGATGTTTTTGGTGTCCGTTTTCCTGACATGAGTGAACCTTATACGCAGCGTTTGATTGCCTTGGCTAAAACCATAGCTGCCGATCAAAATATTGATGTAAATGAAGGGGTATATGCAGCAGTACAGGGACCAAATTTAGAGACAAAGGCTGAATATCGCTATTTACGAACCATCGGTGCTGATGCTGTTGGGATGAGTACTATTCCAGAGGTGATAGTTGGCCTGCACATGAATATGGAGATTTTTGCCATTTCGGCAATTACAGATTTATGTTCCCCTGGCAATATTAAGAAAGTTTCTATCGCAGAAGTATTAGCGGCCGCTGCAATTGCTGAACCTAAGATGTCGACCGTCATTAGGGAATTGGTAAGGGAGTTGTAGGGAGGTAAGATTGCACTAAGTACCAAGTAGGGGTTTGTGTAGGAGACATAAGATAAAAGACGCTAGACATAAGACTCGATTCGTGTATCAGATGGACGGTGGACCTTTAATCACTGGCTTTGACTTCGCTCAGCCACCAATAACTCAATCAACTAATCACTGAGATGTACCAAGTATCAAGAAGGGATTCAGAAAATAAAAAAGAATTTCGTATTTCAACGACCACTATGTTCACTTTCAACTGCTCACTGTCAACTACTTTCTAAAGCTAACCATCAATCGCACACATCCACTAACCACTAAATAACTAATCGTTTAATAACTAATCAACTAATAACTATTCACTGCTCACTACGCACTGTTCACTATTCAACTACTAACCATGCACTACACATCTAAGCTAACCTACCTCGAGCAAGCCCAGCAGGCGGCTGGATATATTCAATCTGTTACCAAGGGAGAGGCCGATGTATTAGTTATATTGGGTTCTGGCTTAGGGGGATTTGTAAATGAATTGGAAGAGGCTCAAGTGATTTCCTATCAAAGCATTCCGTTTTTTCCAATATCAACGGTTGAAGGACACTCCGGACAACTTATGTTGGGGAAAATCAAAGGAAAGTTTGTTTGGGTGATGAGTGGTCGCTTTCATTATTATGAAGGGTATGAATTGGAAGAAACGGTGTTTCCATTACGGGTATTGAGTCTTTTGGGGCTGAAAGGCTTGATAGTCTCAAATGCTGCTGGGGGGTTAAATCCGGATTTTTCGGTAGGTGATCTCATGTTAATTACGGATCATATTGATAAGTTTCCTTCCAATGCCTTGCGTGGAAAAGATGCTATGGATTTTGGGATTCGTTTTCCTGATATGAGTGAACCATATAGCCAAGCATGGATTGCGCAAGCAAAAAGTGAAGCACTTGGATTGGGGATTTCACTGCGAGAGGGTACATATGTAGGTGTTACAGGCCCTAGTTTGGAGACCAAGGCGGAAATCAATTATTATCGAACACTCGGGGGAGATGCTGTAGGGATGAGTACTGTTCCCGAGGTAATTGCAGCCCAACAAATGGGGATG
Organism: Mongoliitalea daihaiensis; assembly: GCF_021596945.1. Taxonomy (NCBI): domain Bacteria; kingdom Pseudomonadati; phylum Bacteroidota; class Cytophagia; order Cytophagales; family Cyclobacteriaceae; genus Mongoliitalea; species Mongoliitalea daihaiensis. The sequence goes on from NZ_CP063779.1 coordinate 1,942,254, forward strand.
AAAGTTCTTGGATTTTCTGTGATTACTAATGAATGCATTCCGAAGAATAATCAGTCGTTTTCTCATGATTCGGTGGTGGAAGTGGCTCAACAAGCTGGTAGGAAACTGCAGAAATTGATTGCTTGCCTAGTTTAATTTTTATTCATGTGTTTTTTGTTTCTTGGAGTGATGTAGTTGCATGGATATCTTTGCAAACTCTAATTCATAATTCACCTGTAAGCATGTCTTTCTACCACTTGATTTTTAGAATAGTTGTTGTTCTTACCTCGTTCATGATAAGTGTTTGGTCGTGTTCCGGTAGTACAGATACCAAGGATAATCATCAAAGCGTTCAAAACTATCTCCAAGATATTCCAACCTATGGTTTGGACTCTTCTATAAACGTAGTAATTGAAATTCCGGCAGGTACTAATCAAAAATGGGAAGTTAATAAAGCGACAGGTCAGCTCGAGTGGGAGAAACTAGCAGATGCTAGCCGTAGAGTAGTGGACTACTTAGCATATCCTGCCAATTATGGTTTTATTCCACAGACCTATTTAGATCCCTTTAAAGGAGGAGATGGTGATCCTGTAGATGTGTTTGTTTTGGGAGAATATATTCCTCGAGCTGAAATTGTTCCTTCAAGAATTGTTGGGGTAATTCAGTTGATGGATCAAGGTGAGATAGATGATAAGCTAATAGCAGTACCACAAACATCCGACTGGAATCACATTCATACACTCAATCAATTGAAAGACCTATATCCAGGAGTACTAGAAATTTTACAGATTTGGTTGTCAAATTACAAGGGAGAGGGTAAAATAGAAATCCAAGGAATCCAAGATGAGTCAGTGGCCCGAGTAATCATTCAACAGGCTAATCGGGATTATTTAAGATCAAAAGAGTAAAGAAATTTTTCCTAATCGGGGAATTAAAAAACGATTTTTACGAAAATCACAAAGGAATAGTTGCCGATGAACTGTTTCCTAATTGTTAAGCAAAAATATCTCATTGAGAAGGCTCACGCGCCATTAGGACTTTTCAATTGATTTCCTTCTGAACGAAGTGGGTTTGAAGATAATTTTTAAATAATATAGATTACTTCATTGTAACATAAAGGTAATTTTAAGAAAATAGTCTATTCACTTGTGGTTATCACCTTTGCGGCATGAAGATTTACTATTACTTCCTGCTTGTTATGGTGATGATATCTTCTGATTTGTTTGCTGCAAAAATTAACGGAAAAATCAGGGATACCTCAAGCCAAGAATTACTCATTGGTGCGAACGTCAGTATTGTGCATGAATCTAGCAAAAAGGTGTTTCGTGCGGTATCAGGATTAGACGGAACCTTCAGTTTCAATGCCATCCCTTCTGGCAAGTATTTGATAGAAATTACATATATAGGGTATGCTCTTTTATCAGATACTTTTGAGCTTCAGTCTGAAAACTCCTCTTTATCTAAAGACTTTGCACTCGCTTCAGATGATTCTTTATTATCAGAATTTGTAATTACTGCCGGCGTCCAAGGTACGGATGTTCAAGCAAGGCAATTGGAAAGAAATTCAGCCAGTGTACTCAACATAATTTCTGCTAGGCAAATTCAGTTGTCACCAGACATTACAGTGGCTAATGTAATCCAACGGGTTTCCGGACTTTCGATAGAACGAAATGCAAGTGGTGATCCACAATATGCAATAGTAAGGGGCATGGATAAGCGTTACAATAATACGCTTGTCAATGGAATTAAAATTCCTTCTCCAGATAACGAAAACCGATTTGTTCCTTTAGATATTTTTCCAGCAGTATTACTGGAAAGATTAGAGGTTTTTAAATCTCTTACCGCCAATATGGAAGCAGATGCTATCGGGGGTACGGTAAACATGATCATGAAAAGCGCTCCTAATCGTTTGATGTTAGAGGGGGATTTTCAATTGGGCTATAACCAATTGAACCTTGATAGAAAATTCCAAACATATGATCGCTCAAATTTGAGTAAACGCTCTCCAAAGGAAAGATTTGGTGATACATATAGAGCGACTCCTGACGATTTTCCTGTAGAAAACATGATTAACGAAGGGATTACCCCTTTACCAGACATTTTTGCCAATTTAACCTTCGGAAACAGGTACTTCAACAATAAACTTGGGGTAATGCTGGGGGGTAGTTATCAAAATTCATATAGACCAGTATCCAATTATTTTTATGATCCAGGGGTGAGCTTTCTTGAAGGCAACCCTTTGCTAATGCGTGAGTTGATTGAGCGTGAAACAAGTTCCCAATTGCAGCGAGCTGCAGTGCATGGTAAATTTGATTATGCGATTAATAATTCCAATACTATCAGCCTTTATCTAGGCCACTATATTCTCAACGAATTTAGGGTGAGGGATCAGGTAAGAAGAGAATCTTTTGTTGCTTCCACAGACTATGCGGTATACCCGATTACACGTTTCAGCAATATTTTGCAATCTATTTCTACAGCAGATCTCAGGGGTGAACACAAGTTGACAAGTCAATTAAAAGCAAATTGGATGGCTATTTTTTCTACTGCCTTAAATGACCGTCCAGATGATGGTGTGTTTTCGAGAGCAGGTCAATTTTTAGCTTCTGAAAATAGAATAACGAACGAGTCAGTTTACTTTCAGGGGACGCGTAATTCAAGAGCTTGGGAAAGAAATAGAGATACAGATATTTCCCTTTATATGGATTTCAAGTTTACCCCCTATTTTATTAATGAAAAAACAGAAATCCTCTTTGGAGGTGTAGGGAGAAATAAAGTGAGAGATAATTTCTTCAATTTTTATAATTATGCCCAAATTTTTGGTCAGTTCCGAGGAGTAGATTGGGATGACTTTGGAGAGGTTAATTTTAGAGCTATGGCCAATCCTCTAGGAAGTGGTGACCGCAGTAATTTGGTGTATGATGCCTATGAAAACATCTACGCGGGATATATCAATGCGAGTATAACTTTAAATAGGACAAATTTTCAAGGAGGATTACGTGCGGAGCAAACTTTTCAAGGCTATGAAATTAATGCAACAGCTGCAGCAGGTAATGACACAGAATTAAAAAAAGAACAACAATATTTAAGTTTGTTTCCATCTGCTAGTGTCAAACATAGTGTCAACGATAAAACAAATTTAAGGGCTACCTATTTTAAAGGGATCAGCCGACCTGGTTTTTATGAAATTGTACCTACGATTCGAAGTGCGGGGGGAGGAGATTCTTTTTACAGTGAACGAGGTAATGAAAATTTAAGACCTTCTTTTGGCCACAGTGCCGATTTACGATATGAATTTTTCCCTTCGGGGGCAGATCAAATCCTCTTTGGTTTCTTTTACAAGCGGATTATAGATCCTATTGAATTTGGTTTTCCACAACCAGAAGGAGCAGATGCACTTCCAAATACTAGTCGAATTTTACCTCAGAACTTTGATGACGCCACCAACATTGGTATCGAAGCAGATTATACAAAGTATTTTAGTAAACTGGGTATTCGATTCAATTATACATATACCAATTCAGAAATTACTACCACCAAAGTTGTTGTCAACCAAGATAGAAGTAATTCTATTGTGAATCAGACTAGACCTCTTCAAGGTCAATCTGATCATATTGCCAATTTAAGCTTACTGTATAAAGATCAGAAAAATATGCTGGATATTCAGCTGGTAGGAAACTACACAGGAGAACGGATCGCATTTGTTTCACCTTTTTATGAGGCTGATCACTACATGAAGCCAATGACTCAGTTGGACTTTTCACTGGACAAAGGGTTTAAAAGTGGTGTAGTAGCGTTTTTAAAGATTAATAATATTCTAAATACACCTTATCAATTGTATGTGAAAAAGCCTTTGGCTGTTCCCACAGACCCCTATCCTTTTCAAACCGATCCATTTAATATTGGATTTGTTCGCAGAGATTTATTTGGTCAGTCCATAAGATTAGGTTTAAGATATACTTTATAAAATTCACAAAACAAGTTTACTATGAAAACACTTCAATCATTATTGCTAGCCCTATTGATGCTTGCTTCGTTGCTTGCATGTAAAGAGGACGATGACATTAATCCAAATGATGAAAATCCAGATGATGAGTTGCTAGAAGGTATTTCTGGTGATATGAGTCAGATTACTTTTGAGAGAGGCGAAACCTATAAGGTTGTGGGAGATTTGATAGTTCCTGAAAACCGTTCGGTTACCATACCTGCTGGTGTAACTTTAGAATTTCAAGAAGGAACTAACGGAGAAGCTTGGTTTATCGATGTATTTGGTTCATTGTACATTCTCGGAGAAGAAGGTGCTAGAGTGACATTAACGGCATCTCAAGAGTTGATTGATTCTCCTAAAAACAATGGAATTGGACAGCTTTGGGGCGGTGTTATTGGTACTAATGTTGCGGGAGATTTAGTTATTCTTTATACAGATATCTTATACACTGGTGGAGCAGCTAGAGAAGAAAATGCAATGGCCCAGCCTGCGACAGGTGGCGGAGGCGAATTGAATGCTGGTGATGCTAGTTATGCAATCTATTATATCAGACAAGCACAGATGAGACAGGATGGAATTTTTGTCTTGAATAATTCTAGAATCGCTTTTTGCCCAGACGATGCAATCAGGATTAATGGTGGTAAAACTCTAATGACTTACAATACCTTCGAAGTTACAGGAGGTACAGGAGGAGACGCTGTAAATATTAAAGCTGCTACATCTGGTGATTTTGCGTTCAACCTGTTTTACAATCTTGCAACCAACGGGCTGAAGTCTGCTGATACCGGACCAGGGGAAAGAGGAAGATGTCATACCAATTTCTATAACAATACAATTCTAAATTCCGGGTATAGAAGATCTGAACCCGGTAGAGGTGCAGGATTAAATTATGAATCAGACGCTTATGGTGCTGTTCATAACAACCTATTGGTTAACAATAGGTTTGGTTTAAGATTGGTAGCAGGAGAATCACAACCTAGGGTAGAGTCTATTGACTATGGATACAACTGGAATTATGGAGCTGTTCAAACTATTGTTGATGAATTTTATCCTACTACAGCTACAGCTTCTGTAGGTCTTATTGGGAATGATCCTAGAACTCCAATTCCAAGTACTGATATTGCTGGAGCTGCAAAAGAAAATGATCCAATGTTTGAAAATTTTGATCCAAGTACTTTTGTATTTAGTGGTAACTCAACGATCAGTACAGATCCTTTAGCAAGAAACATTTCTCCAATTCCTAATGGAGCTGATTTTCATTTGAAAGCAGGATCACCTGCATTGACAGGTGGTATTGTGGACTTTGCGCCTGTACATAGTACCTACACATCTCTTGATGGAGGTTTAACTTTCACTCCTCCTACTCCCCGTGAATATTTTGGGGCTTTTGGAAGAAGAAATTAATTAGTAATCATGGAGCAGGGGTAATCTAATCCCTGTTCCTTTTCCCTTTTAGTATGAAATGGCTTCAATTTAGTCTAGTTTTTTTCATTCTTTTTTTTCAATCATGTATACCAAATGATGCAGAGATTGATGAAGACTTTTGGGATACTTGGGTTCCATTTGAGGTAAGATACAACACATTTTCTATGCCTGTCACAGACAAGTGGGCATCATTACCTGATGTTATTGGTAAGGTCAATCTAATGGAAGCATCTGGACTTTCTTATAGTAGAAAAAATCCAGGTAAAGTTTGGACACATCAGGATTCAGGAAATACGAACATGTTATTTTTATTGGATGCTCATACAGGGGAAATATTAGTGAGGTATCGAGTAGATGGGACTGTAAATATAGATTGGGAAGATATGGAGATTTCTGATGGTCCTGAGCCAGGAGAAAGTTATTTATATCTCAGTGATACTGGGGATAATCAACAGCGTAGAAACTCCTATACCATTTATAGATTTAAAGAACCCTTATACAGTCCTGAACATTTGGGACAAACCCTCAATTTAAGCAATGTCGATGTAGAGACTTTGAATTTTCAATATCCAGATGGTAGTCGAGATGGAGAGGGGATGTTTGTTGATCCCCAGACGTTAGATATTTTCCTAACGACTAAGCGAGATGCGTACGCTAGATTATATGTCATTCCCTATCCACAAAAAATTGGAGCCATTAATCTGGCAATATTCGCTGGTGAGTTTGGTTTTAGGGAATCCTCTGCAGCTACTGTCAATCAGGATGGTACGAAGGTGATGATTAAAAACAGGCAAGACATTTTCTATTGGGAAAAAGAACATGGGGAATCCATGGTGGAAATGTTGTCAAGGACTCCCATCCGGGCTCCATATATCGGGGAGCCACAAGGAGAAGCTATATGCTTTGATTTGGAGGATAATTATTTCACACTTAGTGAGGCATTGAATAGCACTCAGCAACCGAACCTTTATAAATATATTTATCAACCATAATTTTAAAAAAAATGAATCAATTTATTCGAGTAACATCATTAGTCGCATGTGTGACTTTGGGAGTATTTGGCACTAGCTGTTCTGAAGATCCTCAGCCTGCTCTTCCGGAAATTGTGAATGTACCGGATGTCAATTTAGCTAATCAAATCAAATCCATCTTGGAATTGAGTCCCTCAGCTGACATTACAGCGGAAGACATGCTTAATTTAGTTGAGTTAAACATCGATGGGAGTGCAGATTTCACTGGCACTGTAAGTGAAATTTCGGACTTGAGAGGATTAGAATTTGCCGAAAACTTGACATATCTCCATTTCGGGAGTACCAAAGTAGCAGATTTAACTCCAATTAAAGATCTTAAGAAAATTGAATACCTGCGTATGAACAATACAGCAGTAACAGATTTGAGTCCGATTTCAGAATATACTACTTTGACATACTTCAATGCAAATACTGCTAGAGGAATTACTGATATCAGCCCACTTTCAAAAAATACAGGATTGAAAGAAATGATTTTAAGAGAAGTGCCGATGGGAAATGCTGGTCTGAATACTATTAAAAATTTCACCACTTTGTATAGAATAAATATGAGAAATACAGGCGTGACGGATGTGACTGTATTGGGTGAAATGATGGCAGCAGGTGCTCTGTTGGATACTACTCCTGGAGCAGCAGAAAACGGAGGCGCTACCTTGGATTTAAAACAACTTTCAGTTGCTGACTGGAGTCCAATTAGGCCATTTCTTAGCCAAATTTCGAATATTGAAGGAGTACCTGCAGAAGATTAATCTTCTCCTTTTATTTTTTGACTTAATTTAGGTAAAATTCGATCGAAGAATTTAAAAAACTTGTGCCTCCCTTTTGAAATAGGAGGCACAAGTACATTTTTAATAAAATTTTAAGTACCCAAAAATCAATTGCTTTTAAAATATAAACTTTAATCCGATCTGACCAATCAACCCAGAGATATCGGACTGATTGAAATTTCTGTATTCCATATTACTTACAATTCGGTAGCCAGCTCCAAGATTGAATCGGACATGTTTATGTAGGTTTAATTCCAAGAGTGCTGTGGGTTCAATCTGGAAAAAATTAGCTTCCCCTAGACCTGCATCGCCTGCCTCATTGTCCATTTGTACTTCCCCAAAGCCAACAAATAGCGGAAATGTCAGGTGTACCAATTTACTAGGCTTCCAGGTATATTCCCCAAACCCACCTACAGTCCAGTAGTCCATGTAGACATTGGTGAGTGTTTCACTTTGTGGACGTATTTGGTTGATAGATGTATTGAAATAGGCTCCAAAGGAAAAGTTTTCTTGGTAGCTAATCCCTCCTCTCAGGTTGAAAATAGCAGCATTGCTTCCATCCATCTGCGTAAAACCTATCGTGGGCACGAGTATAAATCCTATATCTTCTTTTGCGATGGACGGGTTTTTTTCGAATAAGGTTTGCGGTGCCTCCTTAGACTGGGCCATCAAAGGGTTCTGATGGAATAGCATGCTGAAAATTACGGCTACTGTGGCAACAAGAATGCGATTATTCATAATTGGTTTTTTTATGTTATGTTAACTGTTGATTTATTTTACCATTCAAATACGATACTGTCCCCGCTGTCTTCAAATGTAAGGGTGTTGGCAGTACGGGAAATGAAATACCAATCATCATTTAGCTCATCTAATGGGGAGTTGTCAGGGAAGTCCATTTCCAATTCCAATCTACCATCATCTCTAAAAACTCGGTAGGTACCTTGGATGCTGTTGCCATTCAGGCTTGCCACCACAGTTCCATCCGTATTGAAAGAAAATCTGTAGGTTGAAAACAATGCTGTCTTATCTCTTCCATCTTCAATAAAACGGATTATTCTAACATTCCCAGCGCTGATCAAGAGGTCTCTAAGTTCAATGCTGCTATTAATTTCCGACTCAGCGACAGGGTTGGAGTCTTCTGAAAGTGAGCATGCTGCAAAGAGGATGCTCATAAGGTAAATTACTGCTATTCTTTTCATTGTGAAGTTGGTTTATGTTGAGTCATTCATTGAGTAGGGGCATGGCAAGTGCTGTAGGTGCTTGGACCAGTCACTGCAGAGTGGTGGTTAGTTGCCTTTCAATTGCTTGAAGGAGAAAACACCCATTTTTAGTCCTATCTGAAATGTGAGGGCATTACCTGCATCAGGCACTCCAATAGCATTTTCAAGGGTATTTCCCATAATTCTGTATCCTACACCGGCATTTAACCTTGCAAATCGGTGAAGATTTATTTCTACCAACGCTCTTGGTTCCACAAACAAGGTTTTGGTTTCATCAAAGTCAAAGTCTCTACCTTCATTATCGATTTCTACTTCCTTGATGCCTAAGGCCAAAGGGAAGGAAAAATGGACCAGTTTATTGGAAAATACGGTGTATTCCAAAAATCCTCCGGCAGTCCATGAGTCCAAATGGGCGCGTGCGGGTAAGGTGGTTCCAAAAGATGCAGGTCGTACATCATTTAACAATTGTCCATAAAATCCCCCAATGGTAAATTTGTCATTCAGAATAATTCCTCCTCTCAATTGGAAGAATCCCGCAGTTTCTCCCGCAAGCTGCGTTACCTGTATCCCTGGCTCTACCATGATGCCTACATTGGAGAGCGATAAGTTCCCGCCAAAGAGGGTTTCTTGAGCTTCTTGTCCATAGCTTACAAAGGTTGCAGCTAATACAATCATCAGTGAAAGCAATATTTTTTTCATTGTTGTGAAAGTTTTCGTTTATTTTGGAGGGATTACGAAGCCAGCATTTAAAAGGGTTGCCTGCGAAATTGAAAAAAGTAAAATTTTTATCGTTGTGCTAAAAAATAGAAAAAATAGTTCCAAGGAGGCAACCGCTTGGAGGACTTACTTCGTCATACTGTCATAATGAATCTTCCAAACTCCCCAGAACTCCAAGAAGTCATACGACAGTGCCTTTCCAATAATCGAAAGGCCCAACAGCAGCTTTTTTCCCAATGTTATTCATTGGCAATGAATGTAACCAGAAGGTATGCTGCTAACCTTGAAGAGGCCAGATCCTTAGTGAATGAAGGGATGCTCAAAGTTTTTCAACAGCTGCATACCTATAATTCAGATTTTAGCTTCGGGGGATGGGTACGGAGAATTATGGTCAATACAGCCATTGATCATTTCCGAAAGGTCAAAGCATACGAACAACGTTTTCAAGATATCGATGAGCAGGATGATTTTTCAGATAAAGATAAAGCCACAGTGATTGATGGAATGAGTGCGGAAGAACTATTGGTGCTAGTGCAACAGCTTCCGCCTGCCTACAGGGTTGTATTTTCCCTGTATGCTGTGGAGGAATATACCCATAAGGAAATTGCTGAGGAATTAGGGATTTCTGAAGGAACATCGAAATCAAATTATGCCAAGGCTAGGGCCAAACTGCAACAAGCCTTGGCAGGGTCAACCATTACAAATCAGAATTACCATGGACAGAGAAAATAACTTTGAGAAAAAATTCAAGCAAAAGCTTGAGGAAGTCCATACTCCCTATACTGAAGACGCGTGGACATCATTTGCGCCACTACTTAATGCCTCGTCGGTTCCTTTTTGGAAGCGTTGGTATGTACCTTATATCTATAGTACCTTATTGTTTTTTGGGGCTTGGCTGTTATTTCCTTTAAGGGAACAAGGAAATCAGGCGATACTTGATGGAGCACCCTTAGGTATACTAGCACAGCAAGATACGCTTGTGGTTCGGGATACGGTCTATATCATTGATACCTTGTATGTGTACAAAACTATCGTTGTAGCACAAGAAAACCGTATGCAGAGGCCAATTACGAATGTTTCTTCTCTTGGTCCAGTGGACACAGTAGGCATTCAGCAGGCTGGACAAGCAACAGGTATTGGTAATTCTCCTAGCTTGGAAGAGGGTAATCTACGCTTAGCCAAGAATACTACAAATGCTCAAAATCCCCCAACCTCTACTGTAGGCGGATCTAAGAGAGAGACTATGAATAGAGGCGGTTCAGAGGCAATCAGTTCAGTCCCCACTACCACTATTGATACTGTCGCTAACGAACGCATGCCTGCTTCGGGAGGTTTAGGATCGAATGTGCTGATGGCCCCATCCATAGCTCCAGAAGAAGGTTTTGTCATGAAACTTGAAAAGGAATTGGTTGTAGGAGATACCAGTAATCTCAAGAACAATTATGATCAATCCAAGCACAAGCCTTTTGTAAATCTGGAGGCAGGGCTGTCTTTGATGCTGCCAGTTAGTAGAAATATCGACTATTATGCGGCTAGTCTTCAGGGATTTCAGGTAGGGTTGGAATGGGATAACGGTTGGGGGATCTACACTGGTGTTATGCGCAATTCCATGAGAGGTGAAATTGACGATGATGATATTGCTAGGTTTTCTCCGACTGTTTTAGATCAGTTGCCAGGTAGACCAGCTGATATGACAGTTGTTGATGAAATCTATGTGACCAATCGGCAATGGTTGTTTCCACTGGAACTTCGCTGGAGAAGTATGTATTTCAGCGGTTTCAGTTTTGAAAGTAGTGCAGGTATCGTAGCAAATTTGCTCCGAAGACAGGATTTTCAATATGAATTTGATGGACGGGTGGAGTTGGAAGATCAGTTTGAAACGCTTCAGAAAAACCAGTTTATGCTCAGTCATGTGAAAATTGGTTTAGGGACCAATTATCTATTGTCACAGCGGATGGGGATGTATTTGCGGACCCATTATTGGTTTCCAACCACAGGTACAGGAATCCTACAGAATCGTGTTCACGGTCTAGAAGTAGGGGTTGGGATGAATTACTTTTTGGGCAGGTGACAAAACTATGCTTTCATCTTTAATCTAACTCATCTGAAAAAAAGTGTCTTACTTTTTTCCAAGAGCTTTGAAGGGACTTAACAAAGATGTCTATTAACAAGAAAAGGTTGAAAAAGAGACGATTAAAAGTCCTTTGCTTGGGGAAGTCTCATTTTATTCTTCCACTCCATTCGTGAAAAACCTTCAACAAAGGGGGGCGACTATTTTGGAGACAAAAAAATTGGAGGAAATGGACCATATCCTGTACATGCAAAAGCATGCTAGGTATTTTGTTTTGATAATTTTTTTAAAAAGTATTGTTGCTTTATGTAAAATTTGTGAAATTACGTTCGGTAAATTTCATGAGATAGATTATGAATCTTCGTCCGATACATTGGTTGCTTGTTGTCTTTGTGTTTTTTTCCTGTGAGAAAACAGCAAGGTTTACACTTGAGTTGGATTCGAAGGATCAAATCAGTTACAATCACCATATCCGTCCAATCTTATCGGACAATTGTTTTGCATGCCATGGTCCTGATGCCAATAAGCGGGAAGCAGGATTGCGATTGGATATAGCGGAGTACGCTTACGCCGCACTCAAAGAATACCCCGATCAGTTTGGAGTCATCCCGCATGACCCGAAGGCTTCCGTTATTTTTCAGCGGATGACTTCAACAGACCCAAACGAAATCATGCCTCCCCCAGAGTCTAACCTGAAATTGAGCGTAGAAGAGATAGATCTTATCAAACGGTGGATCGAACAAGGAGCAGTTTATGAACCACATTGGGCTTTTGAGGTACCCCAAAAGAAAGTGCTTCCTCAAGTAAAAAACAAACAATGGCCTGTAAATGAAATCGACTATTTCATATTGTCGGGTATGGAGCGTCAAAAGCTTTCTCCTAATCCAAAAGCTGATCAACTGAGCCTTTTGCGCAGACTTTCTTTGGACCTCATAGGCCTGCCACCAACTATGGAATTGCAGCAAAAGTTTTTGAGCAATAAATCTGCTATGGCTTACGAGCAGATGATAGATTATTTATTGGCTCTTCCAGCTTATGGAGAGAAAATGGCAGTGCTATGGATGGACATCTCCCGTTATGCGGATTCGTATGGCTATCAGGATGATAATATCCGAACACAGTGGCCTTACAGGGATTGGGTTATTCATGCTTTCAACAAAAATATGCCTTATGATCAATTTATCACTTGGCAGCTGGCCGGTGATTTATTAGCTAATGCTACCAAAGAGCAAATTTTAGCCACAGCATATAATAGAAATCATAAATACACTGAAGAAGGAGGGGTGATTGATGAAGAATACCGTGTAGAATACATTTTGGACAAGACCAATACCTATACCAAAGGAATCTTAGGTTTGACCGTAGAATGTGCCCAATGCCACGATCACAAATACGATCCGATTTCCCAGAAAAATTACTTTGAGCTTTTTGCCTTTTTCAATAATACCCCTGAGAAAGGATATGAGGGTGATATAGTACAATCCAAACCTGCCAAAACCCCGATCATGTGGATAGAGCGAGAGGATACTGAGGGGATATTGAATTTCATCAATTATCAAGATACCGCTAGGATTATGGTTTCGGTTATGGAAGAATTGAAGGAAGTCAGACCAACGTTTATCCTAGATCGAGGATTGTATGATGCTCCCACAAAAGAAGTGCGACCCAATACTCCGGAAGCTGTTTTTCCTTTTGATATAGCTTACCCTCCCAATAGACTTGGTCTTGCTCAGTGGACCACTGATGCTCGAAATCCACTTACAGCTCGTGTTTTTGTGAATTTAATCTGGCAGGAGATTTTCGGGAAGGGTATAGTTGCATCTACAGGAGATTTTGGTATGCAAGGAGCCTTGCCTTCACATCCCGAACTCTTGGATTGGCTTGCAGTGGATTTTGTAGAAAATGGGTGGGACATCAAGCGTCTGCTCAAGCAGTTGCTGATGTCAGCCACCTATCAGCAATCTTCGGTCATTGATGTCAAAAAGTATCAACAGGATCCAGACAATACCTACTTGGCTCGGGCCCCACGTCTTCGATTATCAGCAGAAAGCATTCGGGATATGGTTTTGTCGAGTTCTGGATTGCTGTATCCCGAAATTGGCGGGCCTAGTGTCAAGCCCTATCAGCCCGAGGGCTTGTGGGAAGCAGCAAGTTCGGGAAGGGGAGAGTTGCGGACCTACAAGCAAGCCACTGGCAATCAGCTTTACCGAAGAGGTTTATACACCTTTATTAAATTGACTGTTCCGCCACCTATGCCCATTATTTTTGACGGGAGTAATCGGGATGTATGCGAGGTAAGTCGCAGCAGAACCAATACACCACTTCAGGCTTTGGTTATGCTCAACGATCCATTGGTGTTGGAGGCTTCCCGTTATTTGGCATCCGAACTCATTCAAAGGAATCAAGAACCAAAACAGCTGATTGAACAGGCGTTTTCCCGCATCCTTGGACGTAACCCAGGTAAGCAGGAATTGCAGATTCTTTTTGCCTATTATCAAGAAGAGATGGATAGATTTACTCAAGATCTAGAGACTGGTATTTCTCTTATCTATCAAGGAGAAAAGCCGATCGATACCCAAAATATCAAGCCTTCATTAATTGCTTTGAGTCAGGTGATTACGGCTATTTACAATTTAGAAGAAGCGATAACCAAGACTTAAGCAACATGGAAAAGGAACAATTGGAGCATAGCCTTGGGCATAATCGGCGTAAATTTCTAAGCAAAGTCAGTTTAGGGATAGGGAGTTTGGCATTGGGGAGTTTGCTAATTCCCGATCTCTTTCGAAAAGGAGCAGTAGAAGATGCCATCATGGACGCCTTACCACATTTTGCCCCTAAAGCCAAAAGGGTAATTTATCTCTTCCAAAATGGTGCTCCATCCCAACTGGAGTCGTTCGATTATAAGCCGTTGCTCAATAAGCAGGTTGGAATGGAGCTGCCTGACTCCATCCGGATGGGGCAACGGTTGACTGGCATGACATCAGGTCAGAGCTCTTTCCCTTTGGTTGGTTCTTACTATGGATTTCAACAGTATGGAGAGGCTAGGGCATGGATCTCTGAACTTTTTCCATATACTGCCAAGGTAGTGGATGATATTTGCATCGTCAGATCTATGTATACAGAAGCCATCAACCACGATCCTGCATTGACTTTTTTCCAGACTGGGGCTCAAGTTGGGAATAGGCCAAGTATGGGTTCTTGGCTTAGCTATGGCTTGGGTAGTGAAAATCATAATTTACCAGCATTTTGTGTGCTTTTGAGTAAGGGTAAGGGGAATGGACAAGGAGTCTATTCCAAGCTTTGGACCAATGGGTTTTTGGATTCAGTCCATCAAGGTGTACAATTTTCCGCGAGTGAAGACCCGGTCTTGTACCTCAACGACCCCAAAGGTATGCGTAGGGAGGATCGCAGGCGTATGTTGGATAAAATTGCCCAACTAAACCAAATTAATTATCAAACCTTTGGGGATCCAGAAATTTCAGCCAAGATTCAGCAGTATGAAATGGCATTCCGTATGCAAACAGCCGTGCCGGAGGTGACAGATATATCCAAAGAACCTGATAGCATCATCAAAATGTACGGGCCAGATTGCTTGGTTCCTGGAACCTATGCAGCTAATTGTCTTTTGGCACGTAAATTATCCGAAAGTGGTGTTCGCTTCGTACAACTATACCATCAAGGATGGGATCAACACGATAATCTTCCAACCGAAATGGCCAAGCAGGCAAAAGATGTGGATCAAGCTTCTGCCGCATTGATTCAAGATTTGAAGCAACGAGGATTGCTGGATGAAACATTGGTTATTTGGGGAGGAGAGTTTGGGCGGACGAATTATTGCCAAGGTAAATTTCAAGTAGATAATTATGGCAGAGATCATCACCCTAAAGCTTTTTCCATTTGGATGGCCGGTGGAGGGGTAAAGCCAGGGATTGTTTACGGAGAAACAGATGAGTTTGGGTACAATATCGTAGAAAATCCAGTGCATGTGCATGATTTTCATGCGACTATCTTGCATTTGATGGGGGTGGATCATGAGCGTCTGACGTATAAGCACTTGGGGAGAAGATATCGCCTGACCGATGTACATGGGCATGTTGTAAAAGATTTGTTAGTATAATATGCAGTCTAAAAATGCAAACGCTCCGCTTAGCTCCATCCTTCAGCATGTTGTAATCGTGTTGCATGGGCTTTGTATTGCTCTTGCTATTGGACATAGATATTTGGAAGTGCCTACACTGCTAATGGTTTTTGGAAGAGCACATCCTTTGATGCTGCATTTTCCAATCGTTCTATTGCTTTTGTTGGTAGTATTGCTTTGGAGTTCAAGCACCTTTTCCAGACACAACCCTAGCTTAGCAAACAATTTATTTTTACTAAGTCTTTGTTTGACAGGGGCTACCGTTTTTGCAGGTTTATTATTGGCAGCAGAGGATGGGTATAATCCAGATGATTTTTTTGCCCATCAATGGGTAAGTATGGGGTTGTTTTGGATGGCCAGTATCTGGTATTTGATGTGGAAAAATGGCAAACAGGCAACTGCTCGTATGACTTCGGTAAGCGTGGTAGTACTGACATTGATTGCTGGACATTTAGGGGCAACATTGACGCATGGGGAAGATTTTTTATGGGCACCTTTTGTCAAAACGCAAGGTGTAGAAATGGTAGCCTTAGAGGAAGCTATAGCTTTTGATCATGTAATTCTTCCAATTTTGGAGCAAAAATGCGTGTCATGTCATAAGGCATCCAAACAAAAAGGTGAGTTACGTTTGGATGGTGCATCATACATCTTGGCAGGAGGAAAGCATGGTCCTGTGATTGATACAATAAATCCTAGGTTATCGAGTCTCTTGCAGCGAATCCTCTTACCATTGGATCATGAGGAACATATGCCGCCGAAGGGCAAAATACAATTGACTGTAGAGGAGATAGATTTGATTCGAGCATGGATTGATGAATTGGCACCTATGGAGAAACCAATGATCAGTTTTGATCCGGATAATAGCTTTTTTCAATTAGCGAAGCAACGGATGTTTGCACAGGAAAAAGTAGCCTATTCCTTTCCTTTTATAGCTGCTACTACTATTGCCCAATTGAACAATGATTTTCGGGTAATTCAGCCTATTTATCCGGGGTCTCCAGCACTTCGTGTCAGTTTTTTTGGAAAATCTAATTTTAAGTCTGAGCAATTAGAAGAGCTAACTGCCATTAAAAATCAAGTGGTAGAATTGAATCTTTCCAACATGCCTTTGGCTGAAGATGATTTAAAAAAAATCAATCAATTCGATAATTTGGAGAAACTCCATTTGAATGGGGCAGGGCTTCAAGGAAAGTTTTTGCATGTATTGGCAGATTTAAAATCTTTACGAATACTTTCTTTGGCTGGTAATTCCTTAGGAAGCGATGTTTTGGAAAATTTAGCACAATTGACGCAACTCAGCAATTTGTTTCTTTGGAATACGGGATTGGATGTAAAACAAATGGAAATGCTAGCTGCCCAATTAACTCAAACGACTATCGAGCTAGGATATCAAGATGATGGGACCTTGTATCAGTTGAACGCTCCCATCATTCAGGCCAATTCCGGTATTTTTCATGATACGCTAGAGATACGTTTGAAGCATCCCATTGCGGGTGTGGGTTTATTTTATACCTTGGACAATACACGTCCAGACAGCATCAATTATCTGTTGTATGAAAAGCCTATCTTGTTGGAAAAAAACGCCAACCTTCGTGTTCGGGCGTTTGCCGAAGGTTGGTTGGGAAGTGAAGAAAGCAATGCTGTTTTTTTCAAAGCAGGCGTACAGCCCTCATCCTATCGTCTGAGTCACGCACCTCATCCATCCTACAAAGGAGATGGCGTGGAAACACTTTTTGATTTGGAAAAAGGGGACGAGGATTTTTCTTCGGGTAAATGGATTGGTTTTCAGGATGATGCCTGCGAGGTGATTTTGGATTTTGGGCCAAGCAAGTCCTTGACATCCCTGTCTTTAAGTGTCCTGACAGCTGAAGCATCGTATATTTTCCCGCCTGCCTTGGTCGAGATTTGGAGTAAAACCCGCCAAGGCGATTGGGTCTTACTACATGCAGATAAGCCAGTGCAGCCCAAACAGATACATGATAGGAAGCTGCATTTGTTGGAATATTCCTTGCCCTCAGATCCTATCAGTCAACTCAAGGCTATTATCAGGCCAATTAACCGACTTCCCCATTGGCATCCAGGAGCAGGGCAGAAGGGCTGGGTATTTTTGGATGAGGTGTTGGTGAATTGATAAGAGATGATTATCAATAAGAAACAGAGGTAGATGTATTCATTTGGGTGCGGAGAGGTGAAGGCCTACTTACTGTCCCATAAAAAATAAATTCTTTTTTAAATCATAGGCGATTGATTTTTCATTTAACTGTAGGGTGAAAGAAAATGAAATAAAAATTTTAGCAAAAACTTTCATTTATGAAAAATAATATTTTATATTTCGAATAAGTTTCGAAAACGAAAGTTTTTAATTCCTTGAATCTCTTAGGTTACGGTCTTAAAGCTTTCAATTCCGTAACAATTCAGTATTTTGAAAAAAGTGATTTAACTGTCCGCATGCTCCTACAAAAAATAGACTTATTGATCTTGGGATTATTCCTGTTAATTTCACTAGCAATAGGGATTTTTGCTTCTAAAAGAGCCTCAAGAAATCAAGAGGAGTATTTCAATGCTGGAGGAAATATGTCATGGTGGTTACTGGGTATTTCTATGGTGGCCACTACTTTTTCTACAGACACGCCAAATTTGGTTACAGATATTGTGAGGAAAAATGGCGTGTCGGGTAATTGGGTTTGGTGGAGTTTTCTATTGACTGGAATGTTGACAGTCTTCTTTTTTGCAAAACTTTGGAAAAGATCAGGAGTATTAACAGATATTGAGTTTTACGAGTTACGATACAGTGGTCGATTAGCGGCATTTTTAAGAGGGTTTAGAGCGATTTATTTAGGACTGTTTTTTAATGTAGTAATCATTGCGAGTGTGTCCCTTGCAGCTATCAAAATAGGTGGGATATTATTGGGGATAAGTCCTCTTCAGACCATGCTTATTGCCGGCATAGTCACGGTAATTTACAGTTCATTAGGGGGGCTTCGCGGGGTAGTGTTGACGGATTTTCTACAGTTTGGGATTTCCCTTGTCGGCGCTGTGCTTGCAGCTTATGTTGCTGTGAATCATCCTGCAGTAGGAGGAATGGAAAATTTATTAAGCCATGCAGAGGTACAGTCTAGATTGTCAGTACTCCCTGATTTTGGAAACATGGAAATGGCTGTTATTGTCTTCTTTATTCCTTTATTTATTCAATGGTGGTCCGTATGGTACCCTGGAGCTGAACCTGGTGGTGGTGGATATATTGTGCAGCGGATGTTAGCAGCCAAAAATGAGAAGCATGCATTTTCTTCTGTATTGCTTTTCAATATTGTTCATTACGCCATTCGGCCTTGGCCATGGATTATTGTCGCTTTAGCTTCCATTATTGTATTCCCGACATTGTCGGACATTCAAGTTGCTTTTCCTGATACCTCTCCGAGTATCATCAACGATGATATTGCCTATCCTGCCATGCTTTCTTTTCTGCCCGTAGGTTTGATGGGCTTAGTAGTTACATCCTTGGTGGCTGCGTATATGTCAACGTTGTCTACCCATTTAAATTGGGGAGCCTCTTATATTGTCAATGATTTTTACAAGAGGTTTATGAATTCGCAAAGCACCCAAAAAGAACTGGTTAGTGTTGGGAGGCTTTCTACGGTGCTGATCATGGTTCTTGGTGGATTTATGGCCTTAAAGTTGGAGAATGCTTTGCAAAGCTTTTCAATTTTATTGCAGATTGGAGCTGGTACTGGATTGTTGTATATTTTGAGATGGTATTGGTGGAGAATCAATGCAGCTAGTGAGTTGACTGCCATGATCGTATCTTTCCTTATAGCCTTGTATTTTGCCTTTGTGCATAAATTCTTCTTTCATCCACTAGAAACTCATATTGAGCTGGTAATAGGGGTGGCAATTACTACATTATCATGGGTGACTGTCGCTTATCTGTCCAATCCAACAGATACAAAGGTTTTAGTTAAATTCTTGCATATTACAAGAGTTCCTGGAAGGGGATGGGACAGCATAAGGAAACAACTGGCACCTAACGATCTTCCTCAAGTAAATGAAGATTTATTTGGGTTTCAAAGAGCTATTTTATCATTTGCCCTTGGCGTGATCGCAGTATATGGGTTATTGATTGGTATAGGGAACTTTATATTTATGAGTTACTCATCTAGTCTAGTTGCCTTTTTAGTTTCATTTGTTGCCTTTGTATTTGTGTATAAACTGATTGAAAAAAACCAATAAAATCATGATGTCATCAACCTATTTAAGCTTAAAAAAACAAACTGCTGTCAATGCAGGAGCTGAAAATACAGCCAAAGAAATCATGCAACAACCTCAGTTGTGGCTAAAAGTATTGGCTTTAATTGCTTCTCAAAGCCAGCGTATTGAATCATTTTTAAACCCACTTTTAGCCAAAAAAGATTTAAGAATTATTCTAACTGGAGCGGGGTCTTCTGCCTTTATTGGTGAGTCTGCGCAAGGCGTGGTTCAATTAAAAACAGGAAAGCTTACACAAGCCATCCCAACTACTGATATTGTTACACATCCTGAGTTAGTTTTTCAGCGGAAGATCCCCACTTTATTGGTTTCATTTGCACGATCCGGAAATAGCCCAGAGAGTGTTGAAACAGTGTTCTTGGCTGATAATTATGTGGATGAAATTTATCATTTAATCATTACCTGCAACAAAGATGGAGAACTTGCAGACTACGTGGTCAATCATGGGGATAACAGTTACTGTTTAGTGTTGCCCGAAGAGTCTAATGATAAGAGTCTAGCTATGACAGGA
Source organism: Mongoliitalea daihaiensis (assembly GCF_021596945.1). Lineage (NCBI taxonomy): Bacteria > Pseudomonadati > Bacteroidota > Cytophagia > Cytophagales > Cyclobacteriaceae > Mongoliitalea > Mongoliitalea daihaiensis. The sequence goes on from NZ_CP063779.1 coordinate 1,962,361, forward strand.
AGCTTTACTTCTATGCTTCTTTCTATCTTGATCATTTCTCAATTGGATAACTTAAAGGAAGTAGGGGAGCAAGTGATGGCTGTTTCTGAACATGCAGACGCTATTTTTGCTTCTTGTCTTGGTGATTTTATTGAATTGTCCAAAACCGATTTTGAAAGGGTAGTATTCTTGGGTTCGGGCCCCATGCTCGGTATAGCAAGGGAGTGTCACCTTAAGCTTCAGGAGCTGACTGATGGAAGCGTAGTATGTAAGCACGACTCATTTCTAGGGTTTAGACATGGTCCTAGAGCTGTAATCAATGAGAAATCCCTTGTTATTTTTCTGTTTTCGAATGATCCTCATGTATATCAATATGAAAAGGATTTAGCCGTCAGTATTGCGCTAGATCCAAGGAAGATCAATATCGTGACTTACGGTGCTTGGTTTTCAGATGATTACAGGTCGAGGTTGGATATTTCGCCTAGGTCCGAAAGTTGTAAATCAGGTCATTTTAGAGTTTTATCTGCAACCTTGATAGGACAGTTATTGGGTTTTTACAAGTGTTTAAATCTTGGATTAAAGCCTGACAACCCTTCTGTCAGTGGAGCTATTTCTAGAGTGGTGCAGGGAGTTATTATCTATCAAAAAGAAGATTAACATGATATTGGTCGTTTGTCCCAATCCTTCTGTAGATACGTTCGCGGTGCTGGAAACATTGACGCTTGGAAATCCGAATCGTTTTTCTGAGGTGAAGGAGTTTCCAGGAGGCAAGGGTGTTCATGTGGCATTTGCTCTACGTGAACTTGGAGCGAAGGTAGTGTTGACGGGTTTTTGGGCTGGCGCTAATGGATCCTGGATCAAAGAGCAGTGCAAACAAATTGGGCTTGAGGTGAGCGGAGTGGAGCTTGAAGGGAATACTAGAAAGTGCTATACTATACAGTCCATGGATGATAAAATAGATCATACCGAATTTCTTGAGCCGGGTCCAATGATGGGGGCAGCTGATTTTAATTTATTTATCTCGCAATTTGAGGAGCAAGTAAAAGGTGCCGAGACAGTAGTTATTTCTGGTTCTTGGCCTGTTAAGTCCCCCACTGATGCTACTGAAACGCTGGTCAAGATTTGCAATCAATACAACAAGCCGGTAATTCTAGATTGTACAGGCGTGCAGCTGGAAAATGCCTTGAACAGAGATCTGACCATCCTACACCTGAATGAATCTGAATATGCGGTAGCTTCTCAAGAGCTCGCAGATAAATTGTCAAAGGTTGGAATTTTAGCCATTACCAAAGGTAGGGAAGGTCTATTTCTTAAACATCAGGATCAGATGTTACATGGAAATGTAAAGCTAGCGCAGATCATCAGTTCTGTTGGAAGTGGAGACTGTCTAACTGCTGGATTAGCACTCGCTTTTACAGAAAGTCGGTCACTAGAAGAAATTGTGCGGTATGGAGTGGCTTGTGGTGCTGCCAATTGCCTGAGAGCTGATCTCGGGATGCTGTATAGACAGGATGTTGAAAGTTTAATTGCTCAAGTAACCATTAAGGCTTTAGCATATGAAGCGTAAAAAAATATTAGTTGTGGGTGAGTTGAACGTTGATATGATCTTCAATCATATCGATGGCTTCCCTGCTGTTGGGAAAGAAATTGTAGCCAAAAATCTAGACTTAACGTTGGGGAGTAGTTCTGCTATTTTTGCCTCTAATATTTCCACTTTGGGGATAGAGACGTCCTTTTGTGGTAAAGTAGGTACTGATACGTTTGGTAAAGTTGTGCTCGATACGTTATCTCAAAGGGGAGTTGACGTTTCTCATATCATTCAAGATCCACAAGAAAAGACAGGAGTGACTATGGTCATGAATTATGACCAAGATAGAGCAAATATCACCTATTGTGGAGCGATGGAGCATTTTGGTTTTGATGATATCCCATGGGAAAGAGTTCAGGAGTTTGATCACGTACATTTCTCAAACCTATTCTTACAACCCAAGCTGAAAAAGGATATAGCCGCATTTTTTCAAAAGATAAAATCTTTGGGATTGAGTACCTCATTGGATCTTCAGACTGATCCTGATGGGACATTTGATTTTGATTATCAAGCTTGTTTACCTTTTGTAGACATTTTTCTTCCTAATGAATCTGAAATCAAAGGGATCACTAAAGAAAGCGAGCTTTCTTTAGCTATAGAAAAAGTAGCGCCTCATGCTAAAATACTTGTAGTCAAAATGGGCGAAAGAGGTTGTCTCTTGCGCCAAGGTGACTTGGTGATTGAGTTGCCTGCAATGCATCATACATCTTTTGTAGATGCGATTGGAGCTGGAGATAGCTTTAATGCTGGCTTTATCCATCATTTCCTAAGCGGAGAGCCCATCGATTCATGCCTTGAATTTGCGAATTTGACGGGAGCAGTGAACACGACTGCATCCGGTGGAACTTCTGCTTTTGGGAGTTTTGAAATGTTTGCTTCAACGGCCAAAAAAGTATTCAATATCCATACAGCTCAGCTATGAAAATAAAAGATAAATTAAAAGAGTTGACCGCTCAAAAGGTTGGGCTTTTAGCCACGAACTACTATAATTTAGAAACGCTTCATGGGGTTTTAAAAGCGGCGCAAGCTACAAGTAGTCCACTTATTCTTCAGCTTACCCAAAGCTCCATTGATTATATGGGTTTGGAAGCTGCTGTGGCATTGGGAAGAGAAGGTTTAAAGCAGTTTCATGTTGAAGGATGGATACATTTGGATCATGGCGGATCGGTAGAGCTTGTTCAGCGTTGTCTAGACGCTGGGTTTGATTCTGTGATGATCGATGGTTCAGAGCTTCCTTTTGAGGAAAATGTGAAGTTGACTCAGGAGGTTGTCAAAAGGGCTGTCTCCTACGGAGCTCATGTGGAAGCTGAGCTAGGATATGTAGCTAAATTAGGTCAATCGCATCTGCATGATGGCTTTACTCAACCAGCCGAAGCCAAAAGATTTGTAGAAGAAACAGGGGTTGATGCCTTGGCGATATCAATAGGTACTGCCCATGGCTTTTATAAAGAAAAACCAAAATTGCAGATTGACTTGCTTCAAGCGATCGCCCAAGAAGTACAGGAGCGCGCAACCTTGGTGTTGCATGGGAGTTCGGGTGTGCCGGACGATCAGCTGATTGCTGCTATTAATCATGGCATATGTAAAATCAATCTTGCTACTGAAATAAAAAACATTTTCATGAAGACTCTTCAGAATATATTAGCCCAAAATGATGAAATTGATTTAAGGAAAGTATTTCCAAAGGCAACCAATGCGGTAGTCGAACTAGTAAAACAAAAACTCACCATTGTAAACAATTAGTACCGTGAAATTCATTGATGCTCATTGTCATTTAAACTCCCGATCCAAAGCTAAAATGGAATTAGCCTTAGAACGAGGGGCAGCTTTTGTTTCCATCAACACTGATATTCCATTTTTTGAGCCATTAGCGGCTCAGGAGTCAGTAGTGCTAGACCTGAAGCAAGCTTATCCAGATCAGGTGAGGTATATGGGAAGTTTTGAATCAAAAGGTTTTGGGTCTGCCTCGTGGCAAACCAAGACTTTGGACCGAATAAAACAAACTGTAGATAATGGTGCGTCTGGTATAAAGATTTGGAAAAATTTCGGGATGGCCATTAAAGATGATACAGGACAATTTGTAATGGTGGATGATGAGCGACTGGATCCAGTTTTTGATTTTATGGCTCAAAATGGTCTCCCAATGATTGGTCATATCGGTGAGCCTAAAAATTGCTGGTTGCCACTGGAGGAAATGACAGTAGATTCAGATAGGCGCTATTTTAGTAATCATTCCGATTACCACATGTATCTACATCCTGAATACCCTAGTTATCAAGCCCATATTGATGCAAGAGATGCTGTTTTGTCTAAGCACCCCAGTCTTATCTTTGTAGGAGCCCACTTGGGAAGTTTGGAGTGGAATTTGGATGAAGTTGCCTTGAGATTAGATAAATTTCCAAATTTTCATACCGATCTTGCGGAAAGGGTTTGCCATGTTCAGCTTCAGAGTATAGCTGATCGGGAAAAAGTTCGTCAGTTTTTCATCAAGTACCAGGATAGAATCATTTATGGATCAGATGTGATTGACTTCAACTACCGAACAGAACACCAAGTGGCTTCCAGGTTTGAGTTTCTATGGGATTACCATTTAAAGTATTTTGGGAGCTCGGAGATCTTGACTGCAGAGGAATTTGAAGGAAGCTTTCAGGGCTTGGATTTACCGCAAGAGGTAATTCAAAAAATCTTTATCACCAATGCAGCAAACATTTACGGATTTAAAATATAATAAAACATACTAACCATGAGCAATAAAAGAAGAGAGTTTCTTAAAATTTCAGGATTAGCAGGTCTTGGGATTTTTGGTACAGGGATGAGCAACTTCAGTTCTGCAGAGGAAATGGAGAAGCTACCTGAACTCGTAAGAAAAAAGCATATTCAGCATTTCAATATGTCTGGATTTACTGCGCCCAAATTGGAAAAAGTAAGAGTTGGATTTATTGGTCTTGGGATGAGAGGTCCTGGGGCTGTATCCAGAATGAGCAAAATCGAAGGGGTAGAGATTGTAGGATTATGCGATTTGGTGCCCGAAAAAGTTGATAAAGTGGCCAAATCCTTGGAGTCGACTAAACACAAACCAACCAAATACTCCGGAAGTGCATATGCTTGGAAAAAGATGGTGGATAGAGATGATATTGATCTGATTTATATTGTAACCCCTTGGGATTGGCATACACCTATGGCAGTCTATGCTATGGAATCAGGAAAACACGTGGGGGTAGAAGTGCCTGCTGCAAAAACCTTAGAAGAGTGCTGGCAATTGGTAGAGACTTCAGAGCGTACCCAAAAGCACTGCATGATGCTGGAAAATTGTTGCTATGACTTCTTTGAGTTGATGACACTCAATATGGCAAGAGATGGATTTTTTGGTGATATTTTGCATGCGGAGGGTGCCTATATTCACGATCTTTTGGATCTCAATTTTGCCAAAAATGCCTATGAGGACATGTGGAGACTTAGAGAAAACTACAGGGATGGCAATTTATATACTACCCATGGTCTAGGACCTATTGCTCAACTGATGGATATCAATAGAGGTGATCAGATGGATTATTTATCATCCTTGTCTTCTGCAGATTTCCACATGGCGGCAAAGGCCAAAGAGTTGGCTGAAACAGATAGTTTCTTTGCTTCCTATGCAGAGAAAAAATATGGAGGTAATATGAATACCACGATCATCAGGACTAAGCATGGGCGATCTATGATGATTCAGCACGATGTCACCTCGCCAAGGCCCTATTCAAGGTTACACGCGTTAAGTGGGACGAAGGCTTTTGCTCAAAAATATCCGGTAGAGCGAGTTTCAAAAGGCCATTCGTGGATTAAAGAAGATGAGATGAAAGTCTTGAAAGAAAAATATACCCCAGAAATTGTCAAGAAAGTAGGGGAATTAGCCAAGCAAATCGGAGGACACGGTGGAATGGACTTTATGATGGAATGGAGACTAGTGGATTGCTTGCGCAATGGACTTCCATTAGACCAAGATGTCTATGATGCCGCCTTGTGGTCAGCAGTTTCTCCATTAAGTGAGTGGTCAGTAGCGCACCGTTCCAACTCCATAGATGTGCCTGACTTTACCGGTGGCGCTTGGAAAACCAATAAACCAGTAGACATCACGCTCAATGGCGGAGGCACTACTAAGGTGATCATATAGTTTTTTGGGTTTAGTTAATTTAGTTTAGAGTGATAAATGCACCGGAGGACTCTTCGGTGTTTTTATATTTACTTATCAATCTACCGTTCTATGAGGATATTTTCATTAGTTGTTTTCGGGTTATGCTGCATTTTAATTAGTTCTTGTACTACAAATGATAGTAATGAAATTACATTTCTTCAAACTGTTGATCACAGTTTTTCTGGGGTAACATTTGAAAACAGGATCGTAGAAAATGATAGTTTGAATATTCTTACTTACGAATATTTATACAATGGAGGAGGAGTAGCAGTAGGGGACTTGAATAATGATGGCTTGCCAGATTTGATTTTTGTTGGAAACCTTAGCGACAATAAAGTCTACCTTAACAAAGGAGGGTTCACTTTTGAAGATGTTACACGACAAACAGGACTGAAAGGTAGAACTGATTTTGCCACAGGAGTAAGTCTTGTGGATATCAATGGAGATGGGTTTTTGGATGTGTATTATTGCTATTCAGGACCAGGTGATGAGTATTCCAGAAGAAATGAACTCTTCATTAACAATGGAGATCTTACCTTTACCGAAAAGGCCAAAGAGTATGGGTTAGATGCTGTGGGCACTTACAGTACCATGGCAGCATTTTTTGATTATGATGGAGATGGAGATTTAGACATGTTTTTATTAAATCATGGGAAGACATTTTTTAATCCATTGAGCCAGACATCTAAGCTCAGGGCTTTTCGCCATCCATATTATGGCAATCAATTGTATCAAAATAACCAAGGCATCTTTTCTGATGTGAGTGAAGAAGCAGGCATCATTGGGAATGGCTTAAATTTTGGCTTGGCAGTTATGGTTTCGGATGTCAATAATGATGGTTGGCCTGATATATTTGTTACCAATGATTATAACGAACAGGATTTTTTATATATCAACCAAAAGGATGGGACCTTTGATGAGGTGTCCAAAAAAGCAATGACTCATCAATCAAAATTTTCCATGGGAGGTGATATTGCAGATTTTAATAATGACGGATGGATGGATATTTTTACCTTGGATATGCTTCCAGAAGACAACAAAAGACAAAAGCTTTTAAAAGGAGGCGATGAGTTTGACTTTTATCAGGCATTGATCGATAGTGGGTATCATCATCAATACATGCGAAATACGCTGCAGTTGAATAGGGGACTTGACAAGGATGCAGACTTGGTTTTTCAAGAAATTGGGCAGCTATCAGGCATATCCAATACCGATTGGAGTTGGTCTGGGCTTTTTGTGGATATGGATAACGATGGGTGGAAAGACTTAGCAATCACCAATGGGTTTTTGAGGGATTTCACCAACAAAGATTTTCTAAATTACACTTATGCTGATGCAGCAAAAGTATCACGAGAAAAGGGGGAAGAGCCAGATTTGCTTGCTTTGGTGAAAAAAATACCCAGTACCAAAGTAGGCAATTATCTTTTTATCAATAAGGGAGATTTGAGCTTTGAAAACCAATCTCGTCAATATGGTTTTGACACCCCAAGGATTTCCAATGGTATGGCTTATGCTGACTTGGATGGGGATGGTACTATGGATTTGATCATTAATAATATCAATGAAAAGGCTACCATCCTAAAAAATATCAGTGGGCAATTTTTGGAGAACAATTATATCAAATTCAGACTCATTGGCAGTGGACAAAATATGCAGGCAATTGGGGCAAAAGTACAGATTGAATTGCCTGATGGTACAATTCAGATACAGGAGTTGTTTCCTGTGAGAGGTTACCAATCGACCGTTGATACGGAGTTACACTTTGGTTTGGGGAAGTTTGATCAAATTAAGGAGGCTACCGTAATTTGGCCTGACCAAAAGATTTCTAAGTTAGGTGTCACTCAGTCCAATCAATTGATGGTAGTGACTCAAGAGGGAGCAAAAATGGTTGAGAATGTAGCAGATTCAAATCCTAGTAAAACGATCTCATTTGAGGAGGTATCAGGCATTTTGGGGATTAATTTCACTCATAAAGAAAAAAACTTTGTTGATTTCAAGGTCAATCCTTTGTCATTTTTTCAATACTCGAAGCTTACTCCTGCTATTGCTGTTGGGGATGTGAACGGCGATGGGTATGATGATTTTTTTGTAGGAGGGGGAGTAGGGCAATCAGGAGAATTATATCTCAGCAAAGCCGATGGATCGTTTCGGACTGTCAGCAATGGACCATGGCAAAAAGATGCTGAGCAAAAGGATACAGGAGCAATTTTCTTTGATGCCAATGGCGATGGCTTATTGGATCTATATGTCAGCAGTGGTGGTACGGAATTCAATCTTTATTTTCCGCTATTGCAAGATCGGCTGTATGTCAATCGAGGAAATGCCGTATTTGAAAAGGTGGAGGACGCTTTACCAGACCTGACGGGCAATAATGCGCTTGTATTGGCTCATGATTTTGATGGGGATGGCAAAATAGATTTGTTTGTTGGTGGACGTTCTATTCCGGATCAGTATGGCTTAAGTCCATGGAGTTTTTTATTGAAAAATGAAAGCACTTCAGATGCTGTAGTTTTCAAAGACGTCACTCCTGCCAATCTCAGAAATGTAGGTATGATTACTTCAGGTGTTTGGTATGATATGGATGGTGATGGAGGGGAAGAACTTGTATTAACGGGGGAGTTTATGGGAGTTCAAGTTTGGAAGTTTTTGGAAGGACAAGCTACAGAAATCAGCCAAAGCTTAGGCCTGGATGCTGGCAGGGGTTTTTGGCAAAGTATGATGGTGGCAGATGTTAATCAAGATGGCGTGCCAGATCTGATTTTGGGTAACTTAGGGCTCAACAGTCAATTGAAGGCATCCAAAGATCAACCAATTCTACTGACTATTGGTGATTTCAATAATTCGGGAAATGTTTTATCCTTGATGACTAACAGGATACAGGGAGAGCTGTATCCCATTTATTCGAGAGATGTATTGTTGAGTCAATTGGTACATTTGAAGAAGCGCTATGTGAAGTATGAAGATTATGCGATGGCAAGTTTTGAAGATGTTCTAAGTGGTCAAGAGGTGTCATTTCAGCAAAAAACTTTAGATCAGCTGGAGTCTGTCATGTTATTGAGTTCTCCTAATGGATATGCTTCTCATAGCTTGCCGATTGAGGCACAAGTCTCTCCTATTACAGGTATTATTTCCTTAGATGATCAATTGGAGGAGGTATTAGCGGTGGGTAATTTATATCCATTTATGGTGGAAATAGGAGCGATGAATAGTGGTACAGGGTTGATTTTGAAAAAGGAGAAAGGAGGGAGGAGGTATTCTTTTTCTCCAACACCTATTGCTAATCTGGATATACGGGGAGATGTGAGAGCAATTAAAAAGCTGAAAAGGAAAAATGGCCAGGATTTATTTTTAGTGGTAGAAAATAACGGTCCACTGAAGGTGTTTCAACTTCAAGAGTAAAGAGGCTGTCTCATATCTCTATTCAATGACAACTCAATCAACTATTATGGGGTATTTATTAAATTAAAACTTTGTGCCTTAGAGTCTAAGTGGTATTTTAGACCACAAAGCCCCCAAGACACAAAGAGATCAATTACTACACGGAAGCATATTTTAATAGAAAATCTGAAAATCTATTTATGAGCCAGCTGCTTGATGATTAATATTAAAATGCTCCCATCTCTGCTAGGGCTGCAAAGTCTTGCCCATCATGTGCATTGAGTGCTTCAAATTTGATGTATCGAATGTTGATGGGTTCGTTTAACGTAACAACTTGCTGTCCTGCGCTATTTAAGAGCGAGCCCGAGCTAATTGGACTCCAAGATGTGAAGTCATTACTGCCGTAAATTTTGTAATCTTTGATTTTTCGAGATCCATCTCTTTGATGAAAAACAAATCCCTTGATATTAGGTGTTGCATGGAAATCCAAGGTAAAGGAATGTGGGTATTGGGCTGCCGTGCCAGTCCATTGACTGTGCCAGTACGTGTCAAGTTTACCATCAATGATATCTTTAGCTCTTCCAGTAGCTCCTTCTCCGCTAGTTTCTTCGGAGCTGAATTCTACAATCTCCCAAGCTGACTTGTCAAGTTCCGCAATTGTTTCAGGAGCTGTAATTTCTACCCCTAGTGTTTCAAGTGCTTCAAAGTCTATAACAGGGGTTTGATTGTTTGGGGACCTGAGATGCATACTGCTTAGAGGTGTATGAGGCGTGAAAAAGCCACAATTTTGAAGGTAGAATTTCCCGTCTTTGCTTCCGCCAGCATAATCCATTCTAAAACCTGAGCTTGCTATTGGATCTCCTGTAAATCGTGCTTCTGTAAGTTCTGTCCACTCTCCTTCAATGTTTCTTACCCATTGGTTGTCATAAAACACTTTTCTTCCGATATGTCCAGTCCTAGTATTGAAGTTTTCCAAAAATGAATGAGGTCTTTTGTACCAAGTATTCGTTTTTGGTCTTTGAAATCTTGAAATGATTTGCCATTCCCCCACTTCAGGAGCATAAAAATACCCTGTATATATGGTATTTCCTTTTCCATCAGGTTCCACTGAATTTAAAAATTTGTAGGTGGTACCAGCTGACCAGTTATATACTAGGTAGCTTTGTCCTCCTGAGCCTTCATTTCCAAATTCGCCAGTGTAGACTTCAGCTCCTTTTTTAAGGACAAGGATGCGCTCATCTTCTGGGATTTCATTGGGGTTGTCTGTAACATAAGGACTCCATACGGAAAAGAGAACTCTCCGCTCAGTTGCTGAGTTGACTTGAATTCCAAAGTAGCCTTCTGCAAAGCCATTGGCCATAAAGTATGACCCAATAGGATCTTCTCCTGCTGGTATGGTCATTTCATTATAGAACCATTTAATGTTCTGATTGTCTGGAGTGGTATATCCTAAATGTACAGAAGGGCCTCTACGTCCCCAATAGAAGTTATTGTCTTCGTTGTCTTTTACATAGTGAGCATTGATCTCTCCATTATGCTCAATGTTTATGCTTCTGATCTTCGCAAAATTTGCTCCGGTTTTAGTTAGTGCATTGAGTTCTATAGCCGTATATCCTACAGGTATTTTGAAATTCCCCACTTTTACAAGTCCTGATACCCCATTGCTTAATTGTACTTTTTGCTTTTGGTCTCCTATACTAACTTCGATTTCTGAGTTTCCCTCTTGAGTCTCTATGATAAGGTTGAGATCTACATTCTCTGTACCAGAAGATTTGAAAAAAACACCCAAGACTGTTTGGTCAGAAGTCCAGCTAGATATGCCATTTTGGTCTAATCCTACCATTTCTTGCCCAGCAATCTGATAGGTGTTTCCTCCTAGAGGAATTGAAAATGAATTGGAGTAGGAAATCTCATTGGCTTTTGGTTGCTCTGGCTCGGAGCAGCTCATCAGAGAAATCAATAGTGTCAAGAAAATAATATTCATGTATTTCATCAATAGTGTGGTTAAGGTAAAAAAACAATGCCTGATTTTTCAGGCATTGTTTGGTTAAAGATTATCCTGGATTCTGTGTCAACCCTTCATGCACGAGGAGTTGGGCTTCCGGTATAAACTCAATAATTCTATTTTCATTTGCTTGGATCAAAGGTAATGGGTTATTACCTGCAAGATGGGTTCCAGGATATCTCCTGTCCAAGGTTTTTCCGTTTCGGAATACATCCATCTTTCTATGGCCTTCCCATGATAGTTCTAATTGTCTTTCTTCTATGACTACATCCAAGACCGATTTACCACCAAGGTTAGCCATGGTGTAAAGACCATTAGAAGGAATTCCTGCTCTAGTTCTGACGATGTTCACCAAGTCAAGAGCTTCAGTAGTTTGACCAAGTTTTGCTAAGGCTTCCGCTTTGTTGAGATACATTTCAGCAAGTCTTGAGACTACGGGCGACCAAAGATGTGCTTGATCATCTTGTCCAGAGCATTTTAGGATAAAGTATTTCGGGAAGTTGTTTCTTAAGTCAAGTTGCTTGTCTATCAGGATTCGTTTTTTTCCCTCATCTGTATCCAAGTGATAACTTACTCCTCCTCGCTCGTTAAATACTTTTTCTACTGTTTTTGTCATGCCAGCATGCTGGTATTCGAAGCCATCACCTGCTGGGGTTAATGGCGTCCAGCCAAATGTCAAGTTATCTCTTACATAAATTCCCCAAGTCACATTTTGATTGACGACTACTGGCTGAATAAATTTGTTTCTTTGATCTTCTGGGAATTCTCTTACGAGCTCAATATATGGTCTAGATGCATACATTTCTCCCCAACCGGCACCTTGAATATTGGCATAAAGCGATCCGATGGTAAACCACCCATTCGATTCATAATCTACATCTTTGACAAATTTTACTGCAAAAATTGTCTCAGGGTTACTTTCTGGAGTGATTTTAGGATAATCTCCAAGACGATTAGTAGGTAATAAGGAAAATCTACCTGAATTTATTACCAGATCGGAATACTCTGCTGCCTTTGCGTTATCTTCTTTGTATAAATAAAGTCTAGATAGTAGCGCCTGTGCTGCTTCTTTAGAAGCGTATACATTGGTTTTATTTTCAGAAAATAAAGCAACAGCTTTAAGTAAATCTGCTTCTACCTGATTGTACACTTCCCCTACAGAAGACCTGATAGGATGGTTGAGAGGCTCAGCATCCAATTTCAAGGGTACACCAGGGTTATTGGCTCCTTGATTATAAGGTCTACCGAATATGTTGACTAAGGAAAAATGCATCAATGCTCGGATATAATAATTTTCTGCTAGTATTTGATCATTACTGGCAGAACTTCCCTCCGTTACATTACCAATTACTTGATTGGTAGCTACTACGATTTGGTAACTACTTCTCCAAAACCCGGCCGTTCTACTAGAGTTTGGGATTCTGTTGAAGTTATAGGAAAAGAATAAAGGGTCAGAGGTCGTACCACTAAGCGAAACATTATCTCCAGGGTATTCAAATAATCTGTGCCAGTTTTCGGTCCAAGCACGCATTCTGCTGTACGTACCTAACGTTACGTTTTGAGCACTTGTTTCTGAATTGGCTAGGTCATCTGCTGTGATAGAGTCAAATGGAGACCTGTCTATGTCGCAAGAGTAAAATGTAAAAACTCCTAAGGACAGAATAAATATGAATGATAATTTTTTCATGGTGTTTTCAGATTAGAAGTTCAAGTTTAGACCGAAGTTGATTCTTCTAGGAAGTGGATACTGTGAACCAGTATCACCAAATATCGCTGCTTCGGGATCAAGTCCAGAGAAGGACGTTAAGGTGACCAAGTTATCCGCAGATACAAATACATCTATGCCGGATACTTTGAAACGTTGAGTAATAGAAGCTGGTATCCTGTATCCAGCAGTAACGTTTCTTAGTCTCACAAAACTTACATCCTCCAAGAATCTTGATGAAGGTCTGTGTGCTTCATTATTCCCACCAAAGATTGGCTGTGGATGGGTAGCATTAGGATTAGTTGGGCTCCATCTTGACCATTCTGGTCTTAGCCTCATGTAGTTATAGGTAGGATATGCACCATCACTATCAAAAGTTTCTCTAGCACTGTGATATACTTGAGCTCCTTTAGAGAATGCAATATTTGCATTCAAATAGAATCCTTTAAAGTCAAATGAAGAAGTAAGACCTCCAAAGAATAAAGGTGTAGAAGTTCCTACTTTTTGCAGTGTTGCTTGGGCATAACTACCGGTAGTGGTTATTTCCCCTGTATTAGGATCTACTCTTTCCCATAGTGGAGTACCGTTTTCTGGATTTACTCCAGCCCATCTACGCATAAACCAAGTATCAATATCCTCACCTACCTCTATAATCCTGAAACCTGAAATCTGCCTTCTGTTTTCATAAAGTTCAGTGATTTCATTTCTGTTCAAACCGATGTTGAAGTCTAGTCTCCAATTTAGGTCCTTAGCTTTCAGCACATCTGCTCCCAAAGTCAGTTCCACCCCTTTGTTGAGGACGCTCCCGATATTATCAAAATATCCATCAAATCCAGAAATATTTGGTAAAGGCACAAAGTGAAGTAAGTCAGTGGTGTTTTTGATGTAATATTCTGCCACAATGTCTAATCTATTAAACAATCCAATTTCCAACCCAAAGTTTGAGGCTGCAGTTTTTTCCCAAGTCAAGTTAGGGTTCCCTAAAGAAGTAGCAACCGCAGCTGGGTTGCCATCATACTGCGCATTCAAAGAGAATAGCTCTAAGTGAGGATATAAGCTTGATGGTGTATTACCCACTTGTCCATAAGCCACCTTTGTTCTTAAGTAATTGATAGCTGATACGTTGAAGAATGCCTCATTGTGAATATTCCATGCGCCACTGATAGAGAAGAAGTTACCATATCTATTGTTGGCTCCAAATCTTGAAGATCCGTCTCTTCTAAATGACCCTTGTGCACTATACCTATTGTCGTATGAATAGTTGACATTGAACAGGTATGATTGAAATGCGTAATCATTTTTAGTCCCACCCACTGCTTGTGGTTCAGAAGCGTTGTCGACTACTTGAGCACCAGCTGGGATACCTTTCCCTTGAGCAAATACATTACTGAATACATAATCATTAAATTCATAACCCAATAAGGCATTTACAAAGTGTTTGTCAAATGTTCTTGTATAAGACAACATTTGGTTTGTAAATCTTGTAATACGTTTATTTTGACCCGCAGAGATCCTACCGTTATCAGCAAGGCCAGAATTGGATCGTGGGTCCGTATAATTAAAGCTTGTTCCTGTGTAAAAAGTTAAGCTGTTAGTAGAGGTAAATGTTAAGTGTTCATTGATTTCATATGAAAAATCCATGTTACTCAATACATTAAAAATTTGTGAATTACCAAAATTCCACTGTAAGTCATACAAGTAGTTTCTGTTATCTCTACCGAGCCAGTTTGCTCCTGGAGCTAAAGTGTTGATAGGAGATCCATCCTCTCTGAAAGGGTTGTCCCAAGGCAGGTTTCTATACATGTCATAAATACTATGTCTAGCATTGTCATTCGTGGTATAGGTAGCAGCAAGTTTAGGTTTGAAGGTCAGTCTTGAGTTTACATCGTAATCATAATTGATACGAGCCGAAAGTCTGTCAAACTTATCTCCTTTGACCGTTCCTGTTTCGTTAAAGTAGTTGAAAGCTGTAAAAAGTCTAGCTCTTTCTGAAGTACCAGTATAGGATAAGTTGTAATCTCTAACCTGTCCAACTTGTGTCCCTACATCTAGCCAATCGGTGTCTCTTTGTCTTAGCGATTCATCAAACCACCCTGGAATGCTATTCGTATTTGGGAATTGTGTCCATAGGTCATACAGCTCGCCAGAATTCATGACCTGGAAGTCATTTCTATTAAAAATACTTACACCCGATCTTACATTTAGGGACATTTTATTGACTCCTGCTTTTGCCCCTTTGGTAGTTACAACAACGACACCATTGGCACCTCTGGATCCGTAGAGAGCCGCTGCGGCAGCATCTTTCAATACAGAGATTGATTCTACATCGTTAGGGTTTAGGATAGGAGTGTCATGCCAAATTACTCCATCTACTACCCATATCGGAGTCACAGAAGATCGGATAGAGCTTCTACCTCGGATTCGGATCGTTGGTTGTGCCCCTGGAGCACCTGTGGAAGCAATTACATCCACCCCAGCTACTTTACCTTGAAGCATGTTTCCGATATTCGGGGATGTGATGTCTACAAGCTTTTCAGCACTCACAGTTGCAATCGAACCTGTCAGATTTTCTCTTTTTTGAGTCCCGTATCCTGTAACGATTACTTCTTGGAGGTCCTTTAAGTCTGAGCTTAACTTGACTTCTAGAGACTGTTGACCTGTATAGGTGATTTCTTGATTTCCGTATCCTATAAATGTGAAAATCACAACAGCACCTGGGGCTAAGTCTAGCGAAAATTTCCCATCAAAATCTGTAACTGTACCTCTATTGGTACCTTTTACAATCACGTTGGCTCCGGGGATAGACTCATTGGTCTTTGAATCAAGTACCCTGCCGTTTACAGTAGTTGATTGAGCATAAGACTCCCAAGGGATCGAGGAAAGCACAAATGCCAACAAACACAATAGACATTTTTTCATAGATAGATTGTTTTGTTTATGGATTGATCAAAAACTTTCATTTCAATTTGGTTTTTATCAAAACGAAATGAAATAAAATTTTTTAAATCTATAAAAACATATTAATAAGTAAAAGAAAATTTAAAAATAATTTAACAGGCCATTTTTACCCTATTTACTTTTGAATTCGAAAGTTAATTTCTTTTATTTTGTTTTTTTGAGTCCAAAAACAAAAATTATTTATTGTTTAAGTTCCGTTTTTATGCACATATTTTATAACGAAAAAATTAAATAATGAGAATTTATTGTTAAAATTCATATTCATTTCAACAGATTTGAAAGTATCGAAAATATTTTTTTTCATTATCTTTCCGATATTCAAAAAAATATACAAATTCGAACTGCTTCTAAAATGCATATTTTTAATTATCTCAAGATCGATAGTAGGACTATTGCTCTGTCTGATGGAAGTGGCAAGTAGGAGAAGTTGATGAAGTTAAAAATCAACGTTGATAGAATTAATTAATCAAACTAATCATGAAAAAAACAGCTTATCGCAGATCTCAGATTCTTGAATTTCTTGATAGTAATGGACTTGTAAATGTGAATGAACTAAGCCAGATTTTTAATGTAAGTGAAGTGACGATAAGGAATGATCTTGCTAATCTTGAAAAAAACAGGTTGTTGGTAAGAGCTCATGGAGGGGCATTTAAAACTAGCACAGTTGCATTACCTGTGGAAGAAAAGAAGAAAATAAACTTGGATTGGAAAAAGGCAATTGGAAGTGTTGCTGCGCAACTAATTCAGGAAAATGACTCTATTATTCTGGATTCGGGTACTACAACATTTGAAATTGCCAATAATTTAGGGGAATTTAAAAAGTTGACGGTGATAAGTAATGCCTTAGATATTATAAATAACCTTTCAAAATTCGAAAATTTGGATGTACTGGTGCCTGGAGGGTTTTTAAAGGAGTTTTCTATGTCTTTGGTAGGTCCTCTTGCGGAAAAAAACTTCAAGCAGCTTCACTGTAATAAACTTTTCTTGGGTGTTGATGGGTTTAAGGCAGATATAGGAGTTTATACCTATCATTTAGAAGAGGCGTATCTAAATCAGCTGATGATCGAAATTGCAGACGAGGTAATTGTGGTGGCTGATTCTTCCAAATTTGAAAAAATGGGTTTTGCCTTTATCGCAGGGTTTAATAAAATTAACAAAGTGATTACTGATAAGAACATTAATTCTGAGCACCTAAAAATGCTCGAAAGAAATAACGTGGAGGTAATTGTGGCTTCTTAATAAAAAAGTTGTTGCAATAGTATGATGATTTTAGTCAGTGTAATAATCTATCGATCTCTTAACTATCTTTCGTAGTATTTTATCGACGTATTCTCCCTTCTCTATCCAGTTTCCCATATCGTCGTACAGGTATGAGTAGGTTGTTGTCTTTGAATCTCCTGTATGAAATGCGGTAATTTTCTCGCTGATAACGTTTCCCTGTTCATCTAACTCATTCTCATAAAGGCTTACTTGGTTACCTTTACCATAAGATTGTAAGCTTTTTGCAGGGGTAAGAAACTGCTGCTCATGATAGGTGTTTAGAGTCAAGCTTCGAATTCTCGTGCCATTGGAGTAATCTTCTTTCCTAGTAACCCTATTCCTGTCATCAATTTCAGAAAAAGTCTTTTGTATAAATGAACTATCAGCGTTCACACTCGTGAATTCTTCAGTGCTTTTACTCAAGTTGTAATGATAGGTTGAGGAGGGGACACCATTTCGCTTTTCAAATATGCTTGTGGAGGAATCATTCAGATAGGTATAGCTAAAGCTAGCGGTATCTATCGTACTCAAACTCTCATATAGATACACTTCTTCTACTACTCTGTCTTTTTCATCATAGGTATAGTTCCAAATCCCCCGCTGCTTTAGCTCATTGTCTTGCAATTTATAATCGATTCTTTCTGTTAAGAGTCCTCTATTATCAAATTTCAGTCGATAATTATGAAAACCGAAAAAGTCATAAGGTATCCATGTAGTACTGTCGCCTCCAATTTGCATAGGTTCAAAAGTCGTATGTAATACTTCTTTCACTGGCCCTTTCAAATTCTGTTTTTCTTTTTGGGTTGTCGCTAAAGTGCCCGATTGGGAAAATACTGTAAATGGAAAAGCGAAAGCGAAAAGTAAAGCGGTTAATTTTATCATGGTTAGTTAATTAGCTCAAGCCTTCTCTCAAATCCCGTTTATGAAGTTTCGGATTGTGTCTTTGAGTCGTTTGCTTTGCCCCCTGAATGATAACTATTTCGTTTGCTAAGGTAAGGTTTTTGAGTGGGAATCGTAGAAAGAATAGTCCATAAGTTGTCGTGAGAAATGGAGAAATCGTGGAGATTGACTCAAATGATGTACCATCAACTATTTCGTATAAGCGTGGTCAAGGTTGATTCATTGGCTTAAATTTTACTTTTTAAAAACTTATAATCGTAAAAAACCTCATCAAATTTAAAGGAAGGGGTATAAAACAAAAAAAGCCCTGCATTCCTGCAAGGCTTTTGCTCCCCCTATCAACGATAGTTGCAACCGGAGTAGGGTATTTTTGGTTTTAAAAGAAGTAATGAAGGAGTTGACTAAGTAATACTTTCACTCAGCGAGATTGTAAAAAGTAATCGCACCAATATTGTCTTCATGGATTGGGAAAAATGATGATTAAACAGTAAAGTGTATATTTGTATCGAATGAAGAAACTTTACATCATAGCAGGTTGTAATGGAGCAGGTAAAACTACTGCTTCGTATACCATCTTGCCTGAAATCCTGGACTGTAAAGAATTTGTGAATGCGGATGAAATTGCAAAAGGAATTTCTCCTTTCCAACCAGAAAAAGCTGGTATTGAAGCGGGAAGGTTCATGTTGAAAAGAATCAAAAAGTTATTAGAGTCAGGGGAAAATTTTGCTTTTGAAACCACGCTTTCTACAAGGAGTTATGTGCAATTTGTTGAAAGAGCAAAGGAATTAAATTATCAGGTAACCTGTTTGTTTTTTTGGTTAGATTCCGATGACTTGGCTGTTTCAAGGGTAGCAAGGCGAGTAAAAGAGGGTGGACATCATATACCTGAAGATGTTATCAGGAGAAGATATAAAAGCGGTCTTGAGAATTTTTTCAGATTATTTCTGCCCAAAGTGGATAACTGGTTATTTGTAAATAATTCTGGAGACACTTATGAAATAATGGCAGAAGGAGGGGTTAATGACGTCACAATTAATAACAAAGAATTGTGGGAAGGTTTAAAACAAAAATATTATGGAGACTAAAGAGCAACTAAAAGAGGAAAGAGACAAAATAGTTAAAGGGCTTGAAGAAGCTTATCGCAAGCTAGTGGAATTCAAAAAAGCGAAAAATAGTCCATTAGTTGTCGTGAGAAATGGTGAAATCGTGGAGATTGACCCAAATGATGTACCATCAACTATTTTATACAAACGTGGCCAAGACTAATTCCTTAAATTATATTTCACGTTTTTAAAAAACTTGCAATCATAAAAAACATCCTCAAATTAAAATAAGGGAAATAAAACAAAAAAGAGGTCGTCTCTGACCTCTTTTTCTCACTAGCTCCCCCTCTAGGGCTTGAACCTAGGACCCCATGATTAATCCCGCACGTGCGGGACTCTAACCAACTGAGCTAGTGATTTCTCGGGAACAAAATCAGGGTCTATTAATTTTTCTATGAGTGTTCTTGATTTTTGTTTTTTGATCAGCTTTTCAATTTTCATTGCAGATCCTCTGTCTTCTCCAACTTTAAAAACAGCTGCAAGTCTCCAAGGTCTGAAAGGAGAAGTAAACTTGTGATGTATTCCGGAATTATGTTGTTCAACTCTTCTCCAAGGATTTCCGGAGTGACCTATATAGAATTTATCAAAAGCAGCAGAATGTAAAATATAGATATAAAAGTCCATACCTTAAAAATGCAAAAAGCCCTGCATTTCTGCAAGGCTTTCGCTCCCCCTCTAGGGCTTGAACCTAGGACCCCATGATTAATCCCGCACGTGCGGGACTCTAACCAACTGAGCTAAGGAGTTCTCGGGAACAAAATCAGGGTCTATTAATTTTTCTATGAGTGTTCTTGATTTTTGTTTTTTGATCAGCTTTTCAATTTTCATTGCAGATCCTCTGTCTTCTCCAACTTTAAAAACAGCTGCAAGTCTCCAAGGTCTGAAAGGAGAAGTAAACTTGTGATGTATTCCGGAATTATGTTGTTCAACTCTTCTCCAAGGATTTTCGGAGTGACCTATATAGAATTTATCAAAAGCAGCAGAATGTAAAATATAGATATAAAAGTCCATACCTTAAAAATGCAAAAAGCCTTGCATTTCTGCAAGGCTTTCGCTCCCCCTCTAGGGCTTGAACCTAGGACCCCATGATTAACAGTCATGTGCTCTAACCAACTGAGCTAAGGAGGAGTATGGATGTGTTACCGATTAAGGTGATGCAAAAGTAATAGGCTGTAGCATTCTATGCAAGTATAAACCCTAAAAAAATGCGAATTTTAAAGGCTTTTCTTTTTTTTGAATTCACAATCAGTCACTTATTTTTTGTTTAGACAGCAGTTTATTGTAAATATAGGTCACCCCCAGCACCATCAACCCTGCGATTACTGCCAACAATACATTATAAAATGGCGGAGCAGACAAAGTCAAACGTAGAAATATGGTCGCCAATGCAAAGGAAGAATATCGAAAGAGGTTGTAATATTTGGTCGTATACCGTAAGGAAAAAAGCAAAATAAATACGTCGGTAAATATCAGTAAGGTATAAAACAATTTGATACTGTAGATAAATTGATGTGTCTGATACGCGGATACGACATCATATACACCCAATAAAATAAATGTGATGGTCAAATAAATAGAAATTAATTTTTTAATGGAAACAAAACCTACTTGTTCCTCATAGTTTTGCGTAATGCGGATATGTCGTTGTGCCCTGTAAAACAAACCAGTGATTAGAAAAATTAAGATCGCGCCAAAAGCATCGGAAATGATTGGAAGCAATTCCATGGCGAAACCTAACTCCCAATTCATTTCTCCCAAATAATGACCAAACTCTTTGAAAGCGTCACGTAATAGCAACAAGGAAATGATTTCAAACTGTTTTCCAACTGCATCGGCTACTGATTTTGGAAATAAGAAAATTAGACCTAGCACCTCAAATATCAGAAGTACATTAAATGCCAGTTCAATGGCAAAAAAAGGTGATAACTGAATAAAAGAAGGGAAAAGTTTAAGATACGAAAGTAAACCTGCGATCAAACCTGCTAAGAAAAATGCAACGACAATGTTGCTGATAATTTTGGTGACTCGGTCTGACTCCCAGTGCTCATCTAAGAGATCAAAGGCCCGAATCTGCCAGTCAAAAAACGTTCGAATCATGACTTATATACGTTGATGTTTTTAGTGTAAGCTACCAAGGAAGCAATTGTTTAAGAATTATTATCTGACTTTTCTCACATATCTATTTATTTCCTGTTAAAAATCTCAAAACCCATTCAAAATTGCATTAATTTTGAATGAAGGCTTGATTGCCAAATATAAGTAGTCCATGAAAAAACCAGTAAAAATCTTTTTAATCCTTCTTTCTATTCCTGTGGTGGTGTTGGCAATTGGGATCGCAGTAATCTCTTGGAAGCAAGAAGCCCTGACCCAACAGGCTATTCAGCAAATCAATCAATCGTTGAACGGGGAATTGGTACTTGCTCAATCCAGAATTTCTCCTTTCTCCAATTTCCCATATATCTCCATCGATCTTCAAGGACTTAAATTCTATGGTGAAAAAGATTCAAAAGAAAAACCCATGTATGAAGTGCAGGACCTGTATGTGGGATTTTCAGTATTGGATATTTTGACTGGAAACTATCAGGTGAAAAGTATTAAACTTAAAGGGGGTTTTTTACACCTCGTTAAAAATGAGCATGGAGAAATAAACTTGCTTACGGCAAAAAATATATCCAGCAGTGATGCTAGTGATGAAGAGGGGTTGGACTTTTCCTTACAATCCATCAAGTTAGACTCTTTTGATTTATCGTTTCTGGATGAACAAAATGGTCTCATGTATACAACTCATATCAAAGACATCCAAACAAATGTTCGTTCGGTCGATGGATTGTTGGATTTGAACTTGGTGGGAGAGTTGAGTTTTGATTTAGAAAACAAGGGAACCCCCACTTTTTTCGTGGATAAAGCCGTTCGGCTCAATCTTGATTTAGCCTATGATTCAGAGCGTGGCTATTTAGACCTGAGTCCATCGAGTGTTTGGTTAGAAGAGTCTCTTTTCTCCGCTTCAGGTTATGTGAGTGAAATTTTGGAGTCTCCACAGCTGGATTTAAAAATAGAAGGACAGAAACCTGACTTTAACTTGTTTGCCGCATTTTTACCCAAAGAAGTTGCAGCAGCGTTGAATGATTACCAAAATCAGGGAGAAATTTTCTTCATTGGAACGATTAGAGGGGGCATTACCGAAGGCGAAGCACCAGCTATTGCAATTGAATTTGGCTGTGATAATGCCTATTTCTTGCGAGCAGACAATCAACGGAGAGTGGAGGATTTACGATTTGTTGGTTTTTATACCAATGGATCGGAGCGTTCCTTGAAAACCTCTGAATTCCGTTTGCAGAATTTTAATGCAAAGCCTGATAAAGGATTTTTTCAAGCCGATTTATTGATTCGTGATTTTTTAGATCCCTATATCAAAGTAAAAATCAATGCTGATTTAGACCTAAAATTTGTCGGTGATTTTTTTGAGTTGGAAGATTTTGAAGGCTTAAGTGGACAAGTGTCATTGACTATGGATTTTGATGAGTTGGTAGATTTGGAGGGCTCAGCTACTGATTTTTCCCAAATGCAAAAAAGTTTGCAGTCAGAGCTTCGCTTGCAGGACCTTAAATTTGCAATCAAAGGCTATCCATATCCTGTAGAAAATGTCCAAGCACACGCCATTATGTCGGATGGCAGAGTTCAGCTAAATCAGTTAAAATTCAATATCAAAGATTCAGACTTCAGCTTCAAAGGTGCTTTGTCGGACTTTCCGGCCTTGCTGCATCAGCAGAATAAGGGAATTGAAGTTTCACTCGAAGCTCAATCTAAGGCCATTTTGTTAGGTCAATTATTGGAACAAGAGGAAAGCGAAAATCTAAGAGATGTACAGCTTAAGTTCTCTTTCTTGGCGCAGGCCAATGATTTGCTCAACTTTGACTATCTGCCGAATGGAATATTTAAAATCGAGGATTTCTATGCCAAATTAGATAATTTCCCACATACCTTTCATGATTTTGATGCCGAGGTTGAAATAGCAAAGGATGTTCTCCTCGTAAGTAAATTCAAGGGCGAAATTGATCAGACTGATTTTCTGCTATCTGGCCAAGTAGACAATTATTCCAAGTGGATGAAAGATTCCTTGGACGGGCAGTCCGTGATACAGCTTAATCTTAGCTCCAAAAGACTGAATTTGAATGATTTATTAACTTATAATGGAGTAAATTATCTGCCTGAAAGTTGGAAGGACGAGACTGTCCGGAATTTGTTGGTTGCCGGGAAAATTGTGTTAGACTTTCAAAATAATTCCTTTCAGTCCGCAGATTTTTTCTTGGATAACCTAACAGGATTGACTACCCTCCATCCATTGAAAATGGAAAATTTCAAGGGACGAGCACATTTTGAAAATGATTACTTGCTTTTGGAGGATTTTGGCGGAAAAATGGGTATTTCTTCATTTGCCGTAAACATGGGTTATAATTTGAAAGAAAATAGTAATCCTAAAAAGGACTACTTTCACCTGAGAGCACAAGCGTTGGATTTGGATGCATTGATGGGATTTCAGGGATTTGAAGAGGATACCAATCACCAAGAAGCATTCAATATTTTCCAACTACCCTTCCGCAACATGGAGTTTAAGGCAGATATTGAGCAACTCAATTACCATACATTTTGGTTGAAGGATGTAAAAGCCTCTCTTCGAAGTCAGGTAGATCATTTTTTGTATTTGGACACCTTGAGTTTAAGGTTGGCTGAGGGTTCTCTGGCAGTAAATGGTTACTTTAATGGTTCTGATCCAGAACAAATTTACTTTTTTAGTGAAATGAAGGCAGACAAACTTGATTTGGATAAGCTGTTGTTCAAGTTCGAAAACTTTGGTCAGGACTACTTGATCAACGAAAACCTTCATGGCCTCGTCAGTGGAACCATCAAAAGTAAATTTTTGGTTTATCCTGACTTGACACCGATTGTAGATAAGTCAGAAGCGACAATGGATTTGACCGTATATCAAGGGAGTTTGGTAAATTTCACACCTTTGTCAGCTTTATCGTCTTATTTTGGAGATCGTAATTTAAATCGAGTGCGATTTGATACACTTGCCAATACTTTTGAATTGAAAGGGGGTATTTTGCACATTCCTCGCATGAATATCAATTCTAGTATTGGTTTTATCGAACTTTCGGGGAGACAGAGTTTAGATTTAAACATGGATTATTTTATCCGTGTTCCGTTGGCAATGGTCACCCAAGTTGGCTTCCGCTCACTTTTCGGCGGTAAAAACCGTAATGAAATAGATCCGGATCAAGAAGACGCAATTGTTTTTCGTGACGCGAATAAACGAACCCGCTTTGTCAATATCAATATGACAGGAACTCCCGATGATTATAAAGTTGCTCTTCGCCGGGATCAAAGTCCGCAGTAACGATTAGTACCAAAACCTCTTTTCGATTTCTTGCGTTTTTTGGCTTATAAAAAGTCAACTATGCGTAAGCGGATATTAAAAGCCTTCTTCATCCTACCATTATTGATTCTGACCATTTTTGTGGTGGGGATTGCTTTGGTGTACACCAAGCAAGATATTCTTGTGCAACGAGCTATTACGTTGATGAATGAGCAGTTTGAAGGAAAGTTGGTGCTAGAGGACTCACATATTTCGGTCTTTACTAATTTTCCATATATCTCTATTGATTTAAAAGGGCTTAAATTTTATGGAGATCGAGAAAAGTCAGCTTTACCCATTTATGAGTTTGAAGACCTTTATGTAGGCTTTAGTGTTTCAGATATTCTTAGTGGAAATTACAAAGTCAAGGCAATAAAAGTCTTATCCGGACATATCCGGCTAGTAGAAGATGCGGAAGGTAGGCTCAATTTATTACAGGCCAAAAATTTGCCATCCTCCGATACTGAATCAAGTGACGCGATTGATTTTGAATTGAAGAAATTATGGATTGAAAATTTACAGGTTTCATTTTACAAAACAGGGAAAGATGAATTGATTTCCGTGGAACTCATGGAAGTAAAAACTGCGTTAAAATCCAAGAAGGAGGTTTTAGATGTCTTGTTGGAGGCTTCTTTACATCTTGCGATGGAAAAGGATGGAAAAGAGGCCTTTTTTTCAGATAAAAACCTGACATTGAATCTAGATTTTATTCTTAATCAATCATCCAAACAAATTACCTTTAAACCCTCCAAACTCAAACTTCAAGAGTCTCTTCTCAGAGTAGGTGGAGTTGCGGCTTTTCTTGAAGAAGGTTTGCATTTAGATCTGGAGTTAGAAGGTGAAAAACCTGATTTTAATCTCATTGCAGCATTTTTACCTAAGGAAACAGCAGAAGCTTTTAAGCGCTATCAAAATCAAGGAGAGGTGTTTTTTAGAGGTTCGATTCGCGGATTGGTCGCTCAAGGGAATAGTCCAGCTGTGGCTTTTGAGTTTGGTTGTGACAATGCTTTCTTTGAAAATACAGCTTTGGAAAGAAGGGTGGAAGACTTGAGGTTTCTGGCATTCTTTACAAATGGACTGGATCGTAATTTGCGTACTTCGGAGTTTCGTTTGCAAAACTTCAACGCAAAACCTGAAAGAGGTGTTTTTCAAGGTAACCTGACGGTACGTGATTTTGAAAACCCCTATGTGAAAGTAGATTTATTGGCAGATTTAGACTTGGCTTTTATCGGAGAGTTTTTTCAGATTCCAGATCTAAAAGGAGTAAGTGGAGAGGTGCTGCTGCGAATGGATTTTGATGAATTGATGGATTTGAACTTATCCAATGCGAGTATCCGGCAAGCCAAAGAAAGTTTACAGTCTGAATTACGTATTCGAAATTTGAACCTGACCTATGCCGATTTTCCGTATCCTATTCGGGATCTAAATGTCTATGCAAAAATGGTGAATGGTGCATTTTCACTGGATAGCTTTTCTTTGAAATTAGCCGATTCAGATTTTTCCATGAAAGCCCAAGTTTCTGATCTGCCCGCTATTTTCCATCAGCTAGATGTGCCGGTTAAGGTCAATTTACAAGCAAATGCAGGATTGATTGAGCTTGGGAAGTTTTTGTATAAGCAGGATAAGGATCAAAGTGAGGAATTACGTAAACTCACGTTGGATTTTGAGCTTCAAGCAAATGCTGTCGATTTGTTCAAATTTGATTACCTGCCTAAAGGTAGGATGCAGCTGAAGACATTGGATGTTGGTTTGAAAAATTACCCACATGATTTCAAAAAGTTCAGGGGAGTATTCGAAATTGACTCTCAAATGGTAGCCATTAGGAGTTTTCAGGGTAAAATTGATACTTCAGATATCTATCTGACTGGCAAGCTCGAAAATTATCCGAAGTGGTTTAAGTCAGAAGACCATGGAGTAAGTAATTTGAAGGTTCGTTTTGCTTCTGATTATTTGAAAATCAAAGATTTGATGACCTATCAGGGAGTTAATTTTCTACCAGATGCATACAAGGAGGAGTATTTCACTGACTTGCGTTTGGATGCGGACCTTCGCATGGATAAGAGGGTAGGTAAGCAGAATTTTTATTTAACTATAGCCCAACTCCAAGGTCAAACAAAAATTCATCCTCTGAAATTCGAAGCTTTCGGTGGGAAGATGAGTTGGTCTGATCAATATCTGAAAGTGGATAACTTTGGAGGAACCATGGGAGAGTCTAGTTTCCGGGTTAGTATGGGCTATAATTTAGGAGATAGTGTTAACAAATCTTCAATAGATAGACCCGATTTTCTTCAGTTAAGAGGGCAAAAATTAGATTTGGACGCTCTGATGGGTTTTGAGAGTATTGAAAAAGAGTCCAGTCATGAAGAGGCTTTTAATATTTTTAAGCTACCATTCCGTGATTTTAAAGTTGGAGTAGAGGTAGACAAGCTTCTGTATCATGGCACTTGGTTGGATAATATAAAGGCCAGGCTCCGAAGCAGCAGTGATAGTATGCTGTATATAGAGCAATTGGATTTTGCACTTGCCGATGGCAAGTTTGGTATGAGAGGATACCTGAACGGCCGCAATCCGGATAAAATCTACTTCCACAGTACTATTCGAGTAGATCAAATTCAAGTGGATCAGTTGCTCTTCAAAATGGATAATATGGGTAAGGACATCGTGTTGGCCGATAACTTGAGAGGAAAAGTGTCCGGCTCTATTGAAAGTAAATTATTGGTATATCCGGATTTGACACCCATTTTGGATCAATCAGAAGCAAAAATTAATGTCAAAATTTACAATGGAGAGTTGATTGATTTTGCTCCTATGAGAGCCATGGGTTCTTTTTTTGCTGATCGAAATATGAACCGTATCCGCTTTGATACACTTCAAAATAGTTTTGAACTGAATGGAGGAGTGATGACTATTCCATCGATGCAGATCAATTCCAGCCTTGGGTTTATGGAGTTGTCTGGTAGTCAGGGTTTGGATATGAAAATGGACTATTTGGTGCGTGTGCCTTGGAGTTTGGTGACCCAAGTAGGGGCAAGGGCCTTATTTGGAGGAAGAAATCGGGATGAAGTCGACCCTGATCAGGAGGATGCTATCATTAGCCGGAGCGCTGACCGTCGCGTCAGATTTTTAAATATTCGAATGAGCGGGACACCAGATGATTTGGATGTGGGGTTGGCTAGAAATAGAAGGGAGAGATGAGATACGAGCTAACCCACCCTTAGGTAGGAGATTAGAATAGAAAGTTTGAACTCATGAAACAAGATTGAAGACTTGAGCCTAGGTAAAAAAGAAAATTCCAGATTGGTTATTTAAGAGTGAGGGGTAGACAGAGTTAGTACTTGACAGGAGACTGTTCACTAAAAAAGCTGCCCGACCTTTCGGTCTAGACAGCTTTCTTCATTCAACTAAGTGGTTTTCCTATGCTTATCTTTCAAATACCATTACATGTGTACCTGCCAAGGAGTTTGTCCTCCCCGGTATAAATGAATTTTCGTCCACTTGCATGCTTAAACGCATCAGATTAGCATTGATTGTTTGGATAGTAACTACTTTTCCATCATTCCTAGTGAAGGCACTTGCTTCTGCACTTGTAAATGACCAAGTACCAGATGCCGGCCAAATACCCCTTCCATTCGTAGTGGTAAAGTTATTGCCAGAAAAGTTTATTGTTAAACCTGCATAGGCACTAGTACGGTTAAGACCGTCAACTGTCACCCCGCTTAACGTCCAAGTTGAGCTAGTTAGTAAGGTAGTGACAGTTTCTTCTGCCGTTGGTACTTCAGGTAGAGGATCTTCTCCACAAGCTAAAAATACTAGCGGCATGGTAAGGATAAGCAACAGATGCCTGATCCGTGCTCCTAACTGAGATATATGTTGATAATTATTCATATGATGCTATTTTGAGGTTAAATTAAGCTCCTCCAACCAATTTGCTTGGAGGAGCTTTGGATATTATTTTTTCATTACTTTGACAGCGTAGCTTCTATTCATTTCCTGAATTCTTACTACATACATACCTGGGGTCAAGTGTGACACATTCGCCCGAATTCCATCATTGGATTCTTCGAATACTACATTATTGACTCTTCCAGCCATATCGATCATTTCAATCGACCTTACCGGACCACTTACTCCTCTAATCTGCAGATAATTTTCAACTGGATTAGGGAATACTGAAAGTTCACGCGGCTGCTGAATTCTGTTGCTGTTGACAATCAAGTTGATCGCATCTGATACTTCACTCACACAATCATCAACTCGTACAGCTACTGTGTATGAGCCTTGGTTAGTAACTGTAAAGGTTTGTCCAGTTGCACCTTCTATAGCGATTCCATTTCTGAACCATTGATTACCCATACTTGCACTTGAAGTGAGTGTAGCATTGCCTGTACCTTCTCCACTTAAGGAGATGGTTGGTTTCAAAGGATTGATGCAGAAGCTTCTCGTAACAGGAGCTGCAGGGCGGAACTCATTATTACCTTCTTGAGTAGCCACGATGGTTGCTCTACCAGCAGCAAGGAGTGTTACCACATTGCCTTCAATGCTGATATTTTCTGATTCAGCGGTAAAGCTTACAGCTAATCCCGAACTAGCCGTTGCTTCCAATTCAATTGGATCACCACCTGCCAATTGTGCAGGTATGTCGACGAATGTAATGGACTGAGCGCTAAGTTCAAATACTACTTTGACCATAGATACATTATCAATGAATACAGGGTCATTACTCAAGCCCATTTCGAAACCAAGTTTCATGGCATCATAAGTGGCTCCCACCTCGAAGGTAACTTCGAAAGTCTGCATTTCAGTACCTAGTGAAACATCAGTAACTTCTATGGATCGGAATCCTCCTCCATCTTCACCAAAGTACATGCGTAGTTGTCTGCCTTCTACGGTTGATCGTGCTTGGAAACTTACTTTATAAGTCTCTCCGACTTCAAGTAAAGCAATTTGCTCTGGAGTGAAAATTTGATTCAATTGAACATGCCATATTTCACCTCCAGCACCAGTGATGTTGGTAATTGCTGCTTCACCATTGGTCACTGCTACATTTGCACTCACCCCAGCGAAATCAGCGATGAATGGCGTCCAGGAATTTAAGTCGTCTGCAAAGTCACCGTTGATGACAAGACTAGTTGGTGTTTCTGGCTCACTGGTTTCGCCTTCTTCTTTCATCATTGACACATTGTCAATAAATACAGGGTCATTACTCAAACCCATTTCGAAACCAAGCTTCATGGCATCATAAGTGGCTCCCACCTCGAAGGTAACTTCGAAAGTCTGCATTTCAGTACCTAGTGAAACATCAGTAACTTCTATGGATCGGAATCCTCCTCCATCTTCACCAAAGTACATGCGTAGTTGTCTGCCTTCTACGGTTGATCGTGCTTGGAAACTTACTTTATAAGTTTCTCCGACTTCAAGTAAAGCAATTTGCTCTTGAGTGAAAATTTGATTCAATTGAACATGCCATATTTCACCTCCAGCACCCACGATATTGGTAATAGCAGCTTCACCATTGGTTACAGCTACATTTGCACTCACCCCAGCGAAATCAGCGATGAATGGCGTCCAAGAATTTAAGCCATCAGCGAAGTTACCGTTAATGATCAGACTTGTCGGCACTTCTGGCTCTGACTCATCACCTACTTGACGAATATTATCTACAAACCATGTGAAGTTGGCAGATCCATCTCCAGGTGTCCCCAAGTCAAAAATCAAGACTACTCTATCATAATTAAATGATGGGTTAGCGCCACTCATGTCAAAAGAGACGTTAGTCCAAGCACTAGCGGTAGGAATGGTTACACTCTGCTCAAAGTTTTGATCAGGATTTGCACTGTTCTCCAATTTGAAGAGCATGGTAGTATTGGCTCTTGGCGCCCATACTTGCGCTGTGAACTCTGCACCTTGAGAAAGATTAAGAGGTGCAGCCAAATCAATAAATGCACCGCCCCAAGGCTGACCTGCATTTTTCACCATACGAGCCACTCTTGCACTTGGATTCCCATTCGTGTCAGGGTTATCGATTACAGTCAACTCACCGCCATCAAAACCAGTAATAACTGCATCCCAATCAATATCCTCTTCAAAAGTTAGAGGCAATACAGGGCCATCTGTTGGAATTCCTGGATCTTCATCTTCTCCAACTCCAAAAGCTACATCATCCCAGAAATAAGTTCTTGCTCCACCTGCTTGTGCACCAGTTCTTCCAAAGTCAAAGAAAATGGTTGCCTTATTATAAGTTCTTGCGAAATTGATGGCTTCTGTTCCAGTGGCCTGATTAGCAAAATTAAATGTCAAGGTTTGCCATCCAGACGCACGTGTTACTGTAGCTTCTGTCTCAACACTGACCGTAGGATCATTTGCAGCTTCTACTTTCAAGCGAACCTGAATACCTGCTACTGGTGACCAAACTCTTGCGTTCATGAAAGTTGCGCCAGCAGCGAAAGGAATCGGACTAACAAAACCAGCAGTTCCTCCGATGGTAGTGCCTGCAAAAGTCTCAGCATTTTCAGTTTTCGTAGTTTGCGCTACTCTATTGGCAGGGTTTGTAGGATCAACTACAATTTCTGATGCAGTCCCACCAAAATCAGTCAATGCATAATCCAATTCTTCATCGTCAAAAGTAACAGGAAGTGTTAATGTGGCAACACCTGGACCTTCACCTTCCACTTGAACTACATTATCCAAGAACCAAGTAAAGTTAGCTGAGCCATCACCTACAGTTCCTAAATCAAAGATGAAAACAATTCGATCATAAGGGAAGGCTCTATTGGCTCCGCTCATATTGATAGTTACATCTGTCCATTGATTAGCAGCAGGAATGGTTACGTTTTGTTCAAAATTTTGACCTGGATCTGCACTGTTTTCAAATTTAAACAGCATAGTAGTATTTTCCCTAGGTGCCCATACCTGTGCAGTAAATTCAGTTCCTTTAGACAAATCGATTGGTCCTGCCAGATCAATAACTGCACCTCCCCAAGGCTGTCCTGCATTTTTAACCATTTGGGCTACTTTGGCGCTAGTATTTCCATTAGTGTCAGGATTGTCAATTACCGTTAGTACTCCTCCATCGAAGTTTGTGATGACGGCTTCCCAATTGATGTCTTCTTCAAAAGTCAACGGTAATGTAGGTCGATCTGCTGGTGCCACAACTTCTTCTTCTACCTGACTGATATTATCCACAAACCAAGTAAAGTTTTCAGAACCATCACCAACAGTACCCAAGTCAAATATCAACACCACATTTCTAAAAGTAAATGCTCGGTTAGCACCTGACATATCAAAGCTAACTTCTACCCATTCGTTGGCCACAGGAATTGTTGCACTTTGTTCAAATTCTTGTGCAGGATTTAAAGGATTCTCAAATTTCAAAAGCATGGTCGTATTTGCTCTTGGAGCCCAAACAAGTGCTTTAAACTCTGTTCCTTTACTCAAATCAATGGTTTGATCAAGTCGGATAAACGAGCCACCAAAAACTTCACCTGTATTTTTTACCATTCTACCTACACGGGCACTTTCGTTTCCATTAGTATCAGGGTTATCAATGACGGTTAGTTCACCTCCAGCAAAGTTTTCTATAACAGTGGACCAATCGATATCATTTTCAAAGGTGATCGGAAGTAAAATGGAACCGCTATCTTCTCCTACTTCGCCGCCAAATTCCATATCATCCCAGAAGTAGGTTCTTGCAGCTCCCACACTTTCTCCAGATGTCAAAAAATCAAAGAATATGGACGCCATATTATATGATCTTGAAAAGTTGAGTTCAGCAGTTCCAAAAGCTTCATTTGAAAAATCAAAAACCAATGTCTGCCAAGTTTCGGCTTGGGTCACCCTTGCTTCGGTCTCCACAGTAATGGTAGGATCATTGGACGCTTCCACTTTTAAACGAACTGGGATACCCGCTACAGGTGACCATACACGAACACTCATAGTTGTAGCCCCAGGTGCGAAAGGAATAGGAGAGCTGAAGCCAGCTGTTCCTCCAACAGTTGTTCCTGCAAAATCCGCCGCATCGACAGGTTTGATAGTTTGAACAACTCTATTGTTTGCATCGGTAGGATCTGTTACAATTTCAGAAATTGCTCCTCCGAAATCTGCTAAAACATAATCAATATCTTCATCGTCAAAGGTAACTGGTAGATTAAACGCTCCTCCTGTCACAGGGGGGTCATCACTAGCTTCTGTTTTAGCCAAAGAAACGTTATCTATAAAAACAGGGTCATTGCTCAAGCCCATTTCAAAACCTAGTTTCATAGCTCCGAAAGTAGCCCCCACTACGAATGTGGCTTCAAAAGTCTGCATTTCAGTTCCTAAGGTGACATCTGTGACGTTGATGGATTGAAATCCACCTCCATCTTCACCAAAGTACATTCGCAGTTGTCTACCAGCGGCTGTTGATCGAGCTTGGAAACTTGCTTTGTAAGTCTCTCCAACTTGTAAAGAGCCTATTTGAGCGGGTGTGAGTAATTGGTTCAATTGAACATGCCACACTTCACCACCGCCTCCTGTAATATTGGTAATAGCAGCTTCACCGTCAGTTACCGCAACGGTCGCTGATACACCTGCAAAATCTGCAATAAAGGTGGACCATGAATTTAGGCCACTTGAAAAGTCACCATTAATTAAAATGTTGGGTCCATCCTCAGCGCTCTTAATCTCCAGAGCCTTTGGAGGTATTTCTAATGACCAAGCATGAAAGCTTACAAAGGCCATTAAAAAAGTTGTGAGAAATAGAGTAAAATTTTTCATAGGCACTATGAATGATTATTTTGGAATATTGATAATTGTTAAATTTCGCAATTTGCGATTTCATAAAATTACCTTAAATAATTCTGCAACACGCTGTTGAATTGTACTACAAATGTTCATCAATCCCTAAAAAATACTACATCAATAATACATCAATCGTGCCTTGGAACGTTTAAAACGTTTTAAATCACCATAAAAATGAATTTCAGTGGACACTACAGGATGATTTTTACATTTTCTTATTGAAAGTTAACTTACCTATCTTCCTGAGGGCAGCAATAAACCTTTCAGCAGTTTAAAATTATTGTTTGTGAAAAAAAATGAGCAATCAATCCAAAGGGAAATTTATTAGAACGCCCCTTGATCTACATCTTTGATAAACTTAATCAAACCCTCAAAAAATACCTGCTGATCATCATACTGACTAAGATGGCTACCGTCTGGACAAAAGAGGTAGCGCCCTTTTTGCACTTCGCCAGACATCCATTCCATATGACTAGGGTCCATGGTATCATGTCCTGCGCCAATCACGAGTGTGGGAACAGCAATGGATTTTAAGTCTTCTTTTCTATCCCAGCCTTTTAAACTTGCACCTGCTGTAATACCAAATTCGGAATGTCCTTGCATATATACATATACATTTGGATTAACATGTTTGAGGGATCGCATAACTGCCTCAGGCCACTCCGCTATAGGCTTACGCAATACATGGTACTGGTAGTGGTGTTCCAAAAGCAATTCTTCATAACGAGGATTTTCAAAGTCTTCACTTTCTTCAATCTTCATGATCTCAGCAAAAACTTCAGGTGGCATTTGTGGCCCTAGCACTTCTTTCGCATAAGCTTCGTAGTCATCTAAGCTTGCCATCATATTGGAAATCACCAGGCCTTTGAGTTTATCCTGATGCTTTAAGGCATATTCCATGGCTAATATACCTCCCCAAGATTGTCCGAAAAGGTAAAAATTGTCAGCATCCAAATCCAAAGCAATACGTACTTGCTCTACCTCGTCTACAAATCGCTCAATAGTCCATAACGATTGATCTTCTGGTTGCTCAGAATAGTAAGAGCCTAATTGATCATAGTAGATATACTCGATGCCTTCTGCTGGAAAGAACCCATCGAAGCAGGAGTACAATTCATGTGTCATGCCCGGTCCTCCATGCAAGAGGAGTACTTTCATGCTAGGATTGTTTCCCACTCGTTTGGTCCAAACCTTAAATTCGCCTGCGGGGGTCTCTATAGGGATCATTCGAATTCCTCCTTCAAATTGATCGCTTCTGCCCGAAAAATCAAGATATGAATGGGTGAAGTCAGAGCTACCTTCCTCGCCAGAAGGGCTACAGGCTACAAGTCCTCCAAAAAAGAGTGTCAGGATAAAAATAAGGTTACGCATGAGAATTATTTCGTTGATGATGCTTTAAATGTAAAAAAAAATGGTTGACCATCAAAATTATAAAATTTATACTCTTTTATGCCTTTGTGAAAGCTATCAGAGATGATACTTGTCATTGGTTGCCATAAGTTTTGCCGATCTAAGGCAATATCAGCTGTTTTTTATCCGAGCAATGATTTTTACCGTATCTTTCAGTAAACATTCGGTGTCATGATCAGTAAAATCTTGATAGAAAACTGTCAAATTATATTGATTAACCACCTGTAAAAATAAAAAACACGGATGAAACGATTTATTTTCGGCTTTGGCTTGGCAGTAATTTTATTTGTCATGCTATGGCTATTGGTAGATAAAAAAGAAAGCAAAGAGCAAATTCAAGAGAGTTCGGCACTCATTCAGCAGCGTATCGAACAAGTAGGTAAGTTGATTGTGACAGAGGGGTATTTTTCTCAGGTTTTCACCTTTAAAAACTCTCAAAATCTCTTTTTAAATATGCTTAAGTCTGATAAAAAAGCATTGGTTGTGGCCAATGCTAAGGTGACCGTGGAGTATGACTTGAGACAACTGCAAACTGAAATAGATATGGAGAACCAAATCTTGATTCTCAAAAGTATTCCCGAACCTGTGATCAATATTTATCCTGAAATTGAATATTACGATGTAAGCCAAGACTACTTCAATAAATTTGGTGCAGCCGATTACAACAAGATCAAAAATACAGTTACCACTCGTATTCGTGAAAAGGTAAATCAATCTAATTTATTGGAAAATAGCCAAGATCGCCTAATGGCCGAACTAGTCAATATATTTATCCTTACGAAATCCCTTGGCTGGACTTTGCAATACAATGAAGTTGCCATTGAGTCAGAAGAGGAGTTGAAAAGTCTGAAAAGGTAAAGCTGTAATGGAAGAAATCAAGATCAAAAACATGGTTTGTCCACGCTGCATTATGGCAGTGGAAAATATAGTGAAAGGAATGAATCTAGCGGTACAAGAAGTTAGACTGGGAAAATTAGTTTTAAAAAATGAGCTTACTCCTGCTCAAGCGAAAAATTTAGAAACAAGCTTAAAGACCATAGGCTTTGAAATACTCAAGAGTAAAGAGGCGATCACAATTGAGGAGATTAAACGTTTTTTAAATGCATTGGTGCAAGAAGGAACTGTTCCAGCGGGTTTTAATCTCACAGAAGTCATTCAAGCGAGACAATTGGAGGATTACAGTAAATTAAGTAATCTATTTAGCAGCATGGAAGGGCAAACGATTGAGCGATATCTTATTCAATTGAAAATCGATAAGGTAAAAGAATGGCTTTTTTATGGAGAGTATCAACTGAGCGAAATGGCTTGGAAATTGGGTTACAGCTCTGTTCAGCATTTATCGTCACAGTTTAAAAAAGTGACTGGGATGACTCCATCGGCATTTAAAAAGATTCTCTAGAGCCCTTCGAAAAGTTAAAATGGCCTAAAAACAGCAAAGCGTCGATTCACATCGACGCCTAAAAATCTGCAAGGTTTTCAAAAAATGTTCGTTTGCTGTACGTGCTTCAAAAGTACTACAGCAGGATTGCTTCAAAGCCACCAAATCATTAAGGATACTTTAAGCTTATCAATTGATTCTCAACCATACTTAATAATCTCTTAATCTTTGACTCTTTAAGAGGAGATCTTTTGGGATGGGTTTTCATACGTACTCTTGGTATAAATCACTCTGAAATAACTACCTTTGCGCCAAAGATAGGAAAGTAGTGAAAGCAAGAACGCTCAAAAAAGATAAGGTAAATATCATTACCATGGGTTGCTCCAAAAACTTGGTTGATTCCGAGGTTTTACTGACCCAACTCAAAGGCAACGGCATCGACGCCAACCATGAGTCCAATAGTTCCGATAACAACATCATCATTATTAATACCTGTGGCTTTATCGATAATGCCAAGCAAGAATCCATTGATACCATCTTACAATATGTAGATGCCAAAGAAAGAGGGATAGTTGACAAAGTCTACGTAACGGGATGTCTTTCTCAACGATATAAAGATGATTTGGAAAAAGAAATCCCTCAGGTTGACGCCTATTTTGGCACCCGGGATTTACCAGCTTTATTGAAAAAGTTTAAAGCAGATTACAAACATGAACTGGTAGGCGAGCGTTTGTTGACGCACAATGCCCATTATGCTTACATGAAGATTTCGGAAGGTTGTGACCGTCCTTGTTCTTTTTGTGCCATTCCCTTGATGCGGGGAGGACATGTGTCCCGTTCCATTGAAGATTTGGTAAAAGAAGCAGAACATAAGGCTGCTAATGGTACGAAAGAGCTTTTATTAATTGCACAAGATTCGACTTATTACGGGTTGGATTTGTATAAAAAAAGAAGGTTGGCAGATTTGATGCGGGCGCTTTCAGATGTAGATGGGATTGAGTGGATTCGTCTGCATTACGCTTTCCCAACCGGCTTCCCAATGGATGTGATCGAGGTAATGAAAGAGAGATCCAATATTTGTAATTACTTGGATATCCCTTTACAGCATGGTTCTACAGATGTATTGAAAGCCATGAGGAGAGGAACTACTAGAGAAAAACAAGAAGAATTGATCCACAGCATCCGTGATTTGATTCCAGAAATTGCCATCAGGACCACACTCATTACAGGTCACCCAGGAGAAGGCGAGAAGGAATTTGAAGAGATGGTGGGGTTTGTGGAGCGTATGAAGTTTGAGCGATTAGGTGTCTTTACCTATTCTCATGAAGAAAATACCCATGCGCATACGATGGAAGACAGTACTCCTGAAGAAGTAAAGCAGGAGCGTGCTAATCATCTGATGGAAATCCAAGAGCAAATCAGTTACGATTTGAACCAAGAGAAAATTGGAAAAACTTTCAAGGTGTTAATTGATAAGAAGGAGAATGGCTATTTTGTAGGTAGAACAGAGTATGATTCCGTAGAGGTTGATAATGAAGTTTTGATCGATGCAAGCAAACATTATTGCCGCATTGGAGACTTTGTGGAAGCTACTGTTACGGATGCTACAGAATTTGACTTGTATGCGGATGTAAAATAAAATTAGAGATTTTTGATGATTTTCAACAATCCGTCAAAAGGATGTTGAATTCAACCAAAGAAAAACCCAGAGAAAAAATATTTCTCTGGGTTTTTTTAAACCTATATTTGTGTATACTCGTTAAAAATACCATGAATATGGCCTCTGTTAAAATTTTATTCGCTATTTTATTGCTTTGTTTCTTTTCAATGCCTGAGCTTTCAGCCCAAGAACAAGAAATTGTTACCGTTTATAATGGTTCAACTGAATATGTTGGGCAGGGGGTGTTGATCAATGGTCGTCGACACGGAGAATGGAAGATTTTTAGTAGAAAGCCCCAAAAACCTGCTGCAATTCCTTATGTTCCTCAATCTTCCAATCAACGAGTTTCGGATAAGCAATTGAAAAAACATTTCAATATGAATCAACCCCATCAGGTGGTTCATTATAGGAATGGGATTTTGAATGGGGAATTTCAAGAATTTTATCAATCCGGAGCAATTAAGTTTAGAGTCAATTTGGTTTCTGGAAAAGTGGATGGTAATTATGAAGCATTTTATGAGGATGGTAGCCAACAAGTAAAAGGGTTTTTTCGTCAGGACAAACCGCATCAGGAGTGGCATCGGTTTTTTGCTAATGGCGTACAAGAGTCTTTAGAGTATTACTACAATGGTTTGAAAGTAGGAGATTGGAAATGGTTTCATGAAAATGGGGAGCCAAGAGAAACCATTGCTTTTATTCAAGATGCTAAGCATGGTGCTTATCAATCATTTTTCCGCAATGGTCAATTGCAAGAACAGGGAACTTTTGATAAAAATGAAAAAGTAGGTGTTTGGCAAAGTTTTTTTGACAATGGGCAATTAGCTTCTCAAGAAAGTTTTTCTTTTGGTATGCCGGATGGAAAATGGGAATATTATACAATAGACGGTAAACTTTTAGCTGGAGGTACTTACAGTCTAGGTAAAAAGCTGGGAACCTGGATAGAAGAGACCGGCCTAGATGATGAATTATTACGAACAGGATTTTATCTGGAAGATGTCAAATCAGGTACATGGAAAGTGGTCAACCGTCAAGGCCATGTTTTTCAGGAAGAAGTGTATAGTGAAGGTAAGCTTTTGGCAGTTAGTAAATTTATGGAAATCAATGGTCAAGTAAAGGATGCGGGATCCTTAGCTAATGGTGATGGGGAACGAATTTTTTACGATGCTGAAGGTAGAGTTATCCAAAAAGGGGGATTTGAGAAGGGAATTCCTCACGGTGTTTGGCTGTACTTTGAAGGAGAAAGTAGCAATTTGGAAAAACTTGGAGGCTACTTGGAAGGAAATGCGCACGGTGAGTGGCTCACTTACAATGCTGAGGGAAAAGTAGTGAATAGAGAATATTTCGAATATGGTGAACAAATTAAGGAAGATGTTTTGAAAGATGATGGAACTGTGCGCTCAGCCCCTCTTTTGAGCCAAAGCCCTACGTTAGACTCTAATTCAGCCATGCACCGTCAAGGAGCAGGTAATTATCTTAGTAATATGTTTTACAGTTCCCGTTATGCTGGTAATTAAAAGTTAACAATTTCCTAACTGTTTTACAGTTAGGAAACTCTATTTTTCGGAAAATTAGCAAATAACATGACTAAGCAACTTTCTATTTTCGTCCTTTTCCTTTTAATTTCCATCCAAGTGAGTGCACAATTTTCGTACGATCTCCAAGGTCATAGGGGCAGCAGAGGTATTATGCCTGAAAACACGATACCTGCTATGATCAAAGCATTGGATTTGGGTTCTACCACCTTGGAACTAGATTTAGCCATTACCAAAGATGGATTTGTAATTCTTTCCCACGAGCCTTACATGAATCCAGTGATTTGCTTAGACCCTAAGGGAAATGAAATCCCTATGGAAAATAAGTCTCATAATATTTACCAACTGACCTATCAGGAGATTTTGGCATACGATTGTGGGTCCAAGTTTCATGCAGGATTTCCGGAGCAGGTGAAGTTCTTTGCTACCAAACCTAAGTTGGAAGATTTGTTTGTGGTAATAGAAAAATATGTCCATGATAATGGTCTTCAGCAACCTTTTTACAATATTGAAATTAAGAGTTCTGCGGAAGGCGATGGCGTATACCATCCAACTGTCCCAGAGTTTTCGGAAAAGGTAGTTCAGATCATAGAAAAGCATGTGGGCTGGGACAGAGTCAATATACAATCTTTCGACTTTCGAGTGTTGAAGTACCTCCGATCAACTTACCCTCAGGTTCCCTTAGCGATGTTGATTACCAATGCAGGGAATTACGAAGCATATTTGAATGAATTAGGCTTTCAACCGGAGATTTACTCTCCCTATTTTACAGGCTTGACGGCTACCATTGTCCAATCTCTGCAAGCAAAAGGCATGAAAGTCATCCCTTGGACAGTCAATACAACCGAGCAAATGGAGGCATTGCTGGAAATGGGGGTAGATGGGATTATTACGGACTATCCGAATTTGGCGCCAAAGTTTTGAAGATAGTTTTTTGTCATTTTCATAAATTATTGTCTGAAGGATTAGATTGTCCTTTAACACATACTACTAGTTGTTAATGGTTTTTCAATAGGGAGAGATTTCTCTCCCGACTTTATTTTATGCGAATTTTACTGTCTTTTTATTGTGTCTTATGGTTGGTTTCTTGTCAATCCAGCGTAAAAAGTGATTTTGATTTAACCCTTGAGGTGTCGAGTTATCCTTTAGACGGAGCTGCTTACATGATTTTTGATATGCCTAATCATGTTCACATTGATACGTTAGTCAGTTTTGATCCCAATCAAAGAAAAGTTGTAAAAATCCCTCTTTTGGGCGGAACTCCCACTGAAAGAAGTCTTTTATTTGATTTCGATATGTATCCAAATACTTTTTACTATATCAATTCCGATTCTCTATTGTTCTCAACTGGAGATATTTTATTCCTTACTGACCAAAGTGGTAACCAATTCCATAGTGTCAGGTTATTTAAAAATCTTGATGCAATAAAAGCGGAGGTTTACACCGAATTTCCCTACGATGGATTCTCAGACCATTTATTTTATGATGAGAGTTCACAATCTGTTTTGTATTATTTCGCAAAGAGAAGCCAAGTAGAAAAAAGAAAGGTATTTGGTAAAATAGATGTAAGATCAGGTGATTGGGAGAGCCTTCCCATTTATCATCCAAAGGAATATACAGGTGTTCCATTGAATTATACCACGTTTCCAAGTGTAACAGGGACTTCGAATGGGTTGGCTTATATATATTCCATTTCCTCTACAATTGTCAGTTATGATGCTCCTTCCAAAAGTCAAAAGGAAATCCTGATAAAAAGCTTTGAAGGTAAGCAGCATGCAGAACCACAGACCAACAGAGATACTTGGCCAACAAGTTACTTTGAAGATTGGGTTCTTTCGTCTCCTAATTACTTGAAGCTTATTTATGACCCTTACAGGAAAGTTTACTATCGCTTTTCTCAATCTGCATTGAACAGGTCAGCTGATGGGGAGGATTACTACACTTTTTTAGTGAAGAACAGAGAAGTGTATTTGTCTATTTTGGATGAGGAGTTTAATCTAATGTACAATAAAATGCTTCCCAAAGGGAAGTATGATCCGACAAAGAGTTTTGTTTTTTCAAAAGGATTATGGATACCTTTAGAATTGACCACTTTGGAAGAGGAAGATGGGCTTTATGGGGATTTATTTCAAATTGTTAAATAGGTTTTTTTCAACCAGTACCAGTAGCTAATCGTAAATCAATAGTGGATATAACATCATTTGTGCAACTGTTCAAATGTGCATGGACTATCCAAGTTTGCTACTTCTTCAGGTGATTTTCCATTGACTTCACATTTCAACCTTCGGACTATCGGATTATATGCTTATTTTTGGCCTTCTTAACCAAAAGTAATGCATGAA
The DNA here is from genome assembly GCF_021596945.1 of Mongoliitalea daihaiensis. NCBI lineage: Bacteria > Pseudomonadati > Bacteroidota > Cytophagia > Cytophagales > Cyclobacteriaceae > Mongoliitalea > Mongoliitalea daihaiensis. The sequence goes on from NZ_CP063779.1 coordinate 2,003,924, forward strand.
AATTGTTGAAGTAAGCAATCCAGGTCAACAAAAAGAGTTTTTGGAAATGGCTGTAAGGCTATACAAGCATGAGAAAAACTGGATACGTCCCCTCGATAAGGATATTGAAGGCTTGTTTCATACAGAAACCAATAAGTTGTTTCGATTAGGTGGAAAGGCCAAGCGTTGGTTGTTACTCAATGATAAGAATGAAACGATTGGCAGGGTTGCCGCTTTTCTTCATCCAAAGTGGATAGAAGAGCAACCTACCGGAGGGCTGGGTTTTTTTGAATGCATCAATCATCAGGAAGCAGCTTTTCTTTTATTTGATACGGCTAAAGCTTGGTTGGAGTCTGAGGGGATGGAAGCGATGGATGGTCCTGTCAACTTTGGTGAGCGTGACAAGTGGTGGGGCTTGCTAGTGGAGGGTTTTTCTCCTCCTAACTACAATATGCCTTGGAATTTCCCTTACTACAAAGACTTTTTTGAAGCCTATGGATTTCAGATTTACTTCAAGCAATTCACCTATATGCGTCCGGTGCAGGGAGTGGGGTTTGATGAGAAAATGGTGGCTCGAGCCAATGAAATCTTGAAAGAACCTGATTTCCAGTTTAGACATCTAGAAGGGAAGGAGTTGAAGGAAAAGGCACCACAGTATTTTATGGATGTCTATAATAAGGCATGGTCTCGACACATGGGCAAAACCTTGACGCTTAAGGAAACACAATTGATGTTTGGTAAAATGAAGCCTATCATGGACCCAAGGTTGATTTATTTCGGATTTTATAAAGGTGAACCAATTTCATTTTTCATCAATATTCCGGAAATCAACCAAATCTTCAAGTATGTAGATGGGAAATTGGACCTTTGGGGGAAAATTAAATTTCTCTATAACAAGACCTTCAATCCACCCAATAAAATGTTGGGGTTGGTTTTTGGTGTAATTCCAGATTTTCAAGGCAAAGGGATTGATTCTGCTATGATTATGGCATACAACGAGAAATTTGCACGGCATGATTGGTTTACTTATAAGACCATAGAGATGAACTGGATTGGAGATTTCAATCCCAAAATGATGCGGGTCTGCGAGCAATTGAATGCGACCATCTATAAAACCCATCACACTTACAGGTTCTTATTTGATAGGTCAAAACCATTCAAGCGCCATAAGATATTTGAATAATCGGAGGGCTTACCTCTTTTGAAAGTGAATAACAAATGAATATGAAAAAATACGATGTAGTAGGTGTGGGTAACGCCTTAGTGGACATAGAATTTAAAGTAAGCGATAAATTCTTTGAGGATAATCAGGTAGAAAAAGGTTTGATGACCTTGGTAGATGAGGAGCGTCAGAATTCTTTGATGAGTGTCATCAATACCGAACAGGCAAAAAAGCAATGCGGTGGATCGGCTGCCAATACAGTAATTGCCGTAAGTCAGTTTGGAGGAAAGTCTTACTATTGCTGTAAGGTTGCTAATGATGAATTAGGACACTTTTATTTGCAGGATTTGGCTGATTCAGGTGTTGATAATAATCTTCAAGTAGATAAGTTGCAGGATGGAATCACAGGCAAGTGCTTGGTAATGGTGACGGATGACTCCGAACGCACGATGAACACGTTCTTGGGGATTACTCAAAATTTCTCAGTTGCTGAGGTCAATGAAGCAGCTATCAAAGATTCCAAATATTTATTTATCGAAGGATACTTGGTGACTTCCCCCAATGGTAAAGAGGCCATGATGCATGCGAAAAAAATCGCTGAGGAAGCTGGTACAAAAGTAGCGTTGACATTCTCTGACCCTGCTATGGTGAAGTATTTCAAGAATGCGTTTGAAGACGTGATTGGACCGAGTGTAGATTTATTGTTTGCCAACGAGGAAGAAGCTTTGTTGTTTACAGGGAAAGAAACCTTGGCCGAAGCAAGAGAAGAGATGAAAAAGGCAGCAAAGCACTTTGTCATTACCCAAGGGAAAAATGGAGCGATGATTTTTGATGGTGATACGTTCATTGATATCGAGCCTTACAAAACTGTCGCTGTGGATAGTAATGGGGCAGGAGATATGTTTGCCGGTGCATTTATGTATGGCATTACCAATGGTCATAGTTATGCATCAAGTGGTAAGCTAGCTTCCATGGCAAGTTCAAGAATTGTAAGCCAGTTTGGTCCCCGATTAAAATGGCATGAAGCAAAGGAAATTCTTACACGATTGAATCCGTAAAGCAGCTAAAAAATCCGAGGTACACACTTCGGATTTTTTTTAAAACATATAATTATTCGAAGACAAATAATATTTTTTAAGTATTTGAATAGTTGTTTTTTGCTATTTAGGCACATTAAACGTTTAATTTCTTTTGCAGATAGTTTTTTTTAAATTCCATTTTATATTTTAGAAGCCTGAAAAATATTGGGATCTAGCCTTAGATGAATAAAACATTCGATTTGTCTCAGAACTTTAAACTATATCGATCATGAAAACTGAAAGAACATCATTTAAAAATCTCCTTCTTATCGGGGCCTTTCTTTTGTTTTGCACTTTGATTTATTTTAGTGGAGCATTTGGAAACTTTATGGAAGGCTGGAATTCGGTCACTTGTTGCGAATGATTGTTTAATGCGAGCAATGCAATAGTCTTAATTGATGTTAATATTTCATTAGCCAATTAATCTTGGTATAATTTTGACTATGAATAAGAAAAAGTGTCAGCCGCAGGTTTTTATGTGTAGATGTTCGCATCCGAACGATTAAACAAAATTTTATTTCAAGTAGTAATACTAATATAACCCTAATTTATAAATATATGAGAAAGTTTACCTTCTTTTTCTCTCTGGTCTTTTTGGTGAGTTCACTCAGCTGGGCACAGACAAAAATCGAATTCAAGGAAATGACCTTGGAGAATGGTTTACATGTGATTATGCATCAAGATAACAGTACGCCTATTGTGGCAGTATCTGTATTGTATCATGTTGGTTCTAAAAATGAGCGTCCTGACCGAACAGGTTTTGCACACTTCTTTGAGCACTTATTATTTGAGGGAACTGAAAATATTCCTCGTGGTGAGTACATGAATAAGATACAAGCAATCGGTGGTACCTTGAATGCTTTTACCTCCAATGATATTACCTATTATTATGAAATTGTACCATCCAATCAATTGGAAACAGCTCTTTACATGGAGTCAGAGCGTATGCTCCATCCTAAAATTGATCAGATTGGGGTAGATACGCAACGTGAAGTTATCAAGGAAGAAAAAAGACAATCTTATGATAACCGTCCATACGGTACCATTCTTCCTGAAACTATGAAGCGTGCGTTTTTAGAGCATCCCTATCAGTGGCCTGTCATTGGGTCAATGGATCATTTGGACGCTGCGCAGTTGCAAGAATTCATGGATTTTCACAAATCATATTATGTACCTAACAATGCAGTATTGACCATTGCAGGTGATATTGACTTTGCTCAAACAGAGGCTTGGGTAAAGGCATACTTTGCAGAAGTTCCAAAAGGCCCTGCAGACTTTTACAGACCTGCAATAAAAGAACCTAAGAAAACTACTGAAACAAGGGATATCGTTTATGATAATATTCAAATTCCAGCGATTATTCAGGCTTACAATTTACCTAAAAAGAATCATCCAGATTCTTATGCAATGTCGATGTTATCCACTTATCTGACAGGGGGTAATTCTTCTTTAATGACCAAAGAGTTGGTAGACAAGCAACAGAAAGCATTGGCAGTGGCAGCCATTCCATTGGACTTGGAAGATGGCGGGGTGTTTTTGATGTATGCTATTACCAACATGGGAATCGAACCTAAGGATTTGGAAAATGAAATGGATGGTTTGCTAGCTCAGGTGCAAAAAAATGGCATTTCCGAGGAGGATTTTTTGAAATTGCAAAACATCATTGAAAATAATGTGGTCAGTCAAAATGCTTCTATGGCAGGTATTGCTCAGAATTTGGCAGAGGCTAAAGTGTTTTTTGGGAATACCAATTATATCAATCAGACGCTAGACCAATATAGAAAGGTGACTCGGGAAGATATTCAGCGAGTAGCGAATGAGTATCTGACGTTGGATGGAAGAGTAGTATTGTACTACTTGCCTAAATCAGCTCAAGTAGAAGAATAATTGAATGCGGATTTTTAATTACAAGAAAATATGAAAAAACTACTAATATTCGTTTTAATGGCTGCGTTTGCCAATATGGCCGTAGCACAGATAGACCGTTCTCGCTATCCAGACCCTGCTCCAGCAAGGGAAATCAAATTAGGAAATGCGGATTCCTTTACACTTCCCAATGGACTAAAGGTATTTGTCGTTGAAAACAATAAATTACCTAGAGTTGCATTCTCGTTAGTTTTAGATAGAGATCCTATTTTAGAAGGAGAAAAATCCGGAATGTTGGGAATGTATGGAGAGATGGTCATGGGGGGCACAAAAACACGTACCAAAGATCAATTGGATGAAGAAATTGATTTCATTGGTGCTAGTATCTCTGCAAGTGCTTCTTCCATCTTTGGTTCTTCCCTAAAAAAACATCAGGATAAATTATTGGAACTGATGGCTGATGTGATGTACAATCCTACTTTTCCTGAAGAAGAATTAGACAAGTTGAGAAAGCAAGCAATCACAGGTTTAGCTGCCAGCAAAGATGATCCCAATGCAATTTCAGGAAGATTGGCTTCCAAATTAAATTTTGGTAATGAGCATCCATACGGCGAAGATGAAAGTGAATCAACACTAAACAACATCACGGTGGATGATTTTAAATCCTATTATGCAACTTATTTCAAGCCAAATATAGCTTATCTAGCAATTGTTGGAAATATTAATAAGTCGGAAGCAGAGCAATTGGTTAACAAGTATTTCAGTAAGTGGGGAAAAGGTACTGTACCTTCCAAAACTTATGCAAAGCCTGCAGCGCCTGAGCAATCTTTTGTTGCATTTGTAGATAGAGCAGCATCTGTTCAGTCGGTAGTAAACATTACCTATCCCATGGAGATGCACCTGACCAATCCTGATTATATTGCCTCTAGAGTTTTAAATTATATTTTGGGTGGAGGTTCATCCTCACGTTTATTTATGAACTTAAGAGAGGATAAAGGATATACATACGGTGCTTATTCTTCTATTGGTTCGGATAAATTGATCACAAGTTTCCGAGCAAATGCCAGTGTAAAACAAACAGCTACTGATTCTGCGATCTATGAAATGGTCTATGAAATCAGAAACTTACGTGATAATGGAATTACCGAAGAAGAACTTGTAGCTGCAAAGGCGAATTTGAGTGGTTCCTTTGGCCGTTCTTTAGAATCACCTTCCACGATTGCCAACTTTGCAATCAATACAGAGCGTTATAAGTTACCTAAAGATTTTTACAGTACGTATTTACAACAGTTGAATGCTTTGACTGTGGCTGATATCAATGCCGCTGCTAAAAAATATCTGAAACCGGATAACTTGTACATCACGGTGGTGGGGAATGGTTCAGAAATTGAAAGTTCCTTGATGGCTTTTGGTGAAGTGAAGCGATTCAATAATGTTGGAGAACCTGAAAGACAAATTGCCATGTCTGCTGATGTTAGTGCTCAAGATGTGATTGATGCGTATATAGCTGCTATTGGCGGTGCTGCCAATGTGCGGAATATCAAAACTTCAAGAATAGAATCTGTTGCCGAAATCCAAGGAATGAAGCTGCAAATCAACTCTGTTTTTGATCAGCCTAACATGTCTTTCAGCCAAAAAACCATCGTAATGGGAAATGTGGCATCCAATACATCTGTGGTTAATGGAAAAGCTTCTGTTGTTGCAAATGGTCAGTCTATCCCATTGAATGATGAGGCTGAGGAAGCGATCAAAATGGGTATGTATCTTATCCCAGAAATCCATTTCGATGATTTGGGTTATACAGTTGAATTGGACGGTATCAAGGATGTCGAAGGTCAGGATGCGTACAAGTTAATTGTCTCCAATCCCATGGGAACCAAGCAAACGCATTACTTCAGCGTTGAGACAGGTTTGAAGATCAAAACTGAATCAGCAGAGGCTGGAGAAATGATGTATGGAGACTATAAGGAAGTGGATGGTGTGAAATATCCTATGTTAATGGTGATGAAATCCCCAATGTTGCCAATGGCCTTGGAAACAAGAGTGGAAAAAATCGAATTCAATGCGGCCGTTTCTGCTGAGGATTTTAAATAATTGAATAGAAGGGAGCATGATGCTCCCTTTTTTATAGTTTTAAACTCTAGCCTTTATTAATCATACATGAAAAAACTTCTATCACTTTGGGTAATGGTAGCTTTCTTAGCTGCACAAAGTTTTGCTTCTATTGGGGAGTCAACCGAAGCAAATACAGGAATAGTTGAAAATGATCCAGCATCTATTATTTCTAAGTACATTCAAGCGGTTGGTGGTGCAGAAAATGTTGCAAAAATTAAAAACTCTACCATGATTATGGAAGCTTCTGTACAAGGGGCTACATTAGTCATGACAACAGTTTCTGATAGTGAAAATAGCCGAATGATGCAGCAAACTGCCTTCATGGGCAATGTAGCCTCAAAAACCATTTACAAAGATGGAAAGGCTAAGGCAATGGCTATGGGCCAAGAGCAAGCTATTCCTGATGAAATGGCAGAAATGTTAAAAATTCAAACCTATGCTTTCCCTGAAGCCCAATACGAAGCCATGGGTTATAAAATGGAGGTGCAGGGAATAAAGAAAGTAAAAAAGGAAGATGCCTATAAATTGGTATTGACTGCTCCCAACGGCATGAAGACCACAGAATTTTACTCTGTTGAATCCGGACTAAAACTAAGGGTAAGTTCGGATGCTACTGGGGAAATCACCTATCAGGATTATCAAGAGAAAGATGGGGTATTGGTCCCAATGAAGTTAACTATCGTTAGTCCAATGCTTCCTATGGAATTAGAAGCAAAAGTGATTCAAGTGACCTTTAATTCTAATTTAAGCGATTCTGATTTCAATTAAATCTGATTTCAATTAAAGAAGAGAGGCCTCGTACAAGGCCTCTCTTTTTTAGTTTATTTGCTTCCAGGATTCTCTTAAAGGGGTAGTGGCATTCACTGTCATCGCCCAATGCGGGAAGTACAAATTTTCTTCCAAGAGAATCTCAATAGTTAGTTTTCTCCCATGGCGGTTAAGGTTTACAACCATTTTTTTAGTGGTTTCATCCAATTCCCAGCCCATTAGTTGATCTTTCAACATACAAACATGACTTCCTGGTGAATCTGGATGTATATTGACGATGGTATTAGAGGAATCCACAATAATTCCTGCTTGATGCCTTAGCGGGCTTACCTGATAGCTCTCCGTTAGCTCTACTCCAATTTCTCTTAAAGCTCTTTGAATAGAAGGAAGGATATTGTTTTTCCCAAGAATTAATTCTTGGATAATTTCTTCCAAGTCATTAGAGGCTTTCCCACAATGTCTCAGAATCTTTAGAAATTCTTTCCAATCATATCCCTTACCTGTTTTTCCGAATTTTTCCCAAAGAACTCGCATGAATGCTTGTAGGCTGCTATCCTGTTCAAGTAAACATATATCTAAACAGAAACTTATTAAAGAACCTCGATTATAGATGTTGACTTTTTTATGTGGAATACCAGGTTTATATCCATCCAACCAAAGATCCCTGCTAGACTCCAAGATGGATTGGTGCCGCCATCCAAATGTTTCTGACTCTTTTTGAATTTGCCTTTTCAGTTCATGAAAATACTGCTCTAATGAAAAGTAGCCTGCCTTTAACAACATTAGGTCGCCCATGTAAGTAGTAATCCCTTCTAAAGCGATTCCTTCATCAAGGTACACTTCTTTCGAGAGATCATAAGGATTAATGCCTTTTGGTCGGATTCTGCAAACGTTCCAAAAATGATACAGTTCATGAGAGCTAACCCCGATCAGCTCTTGCATCTGTTGCGGATCTTCTAATGACTTATCAGGGCCGAATGTGATTACTGTAGAAAATCGATGTTCTACTCCATGATAATGCCGGTAGGGTAGGATTTGGTATAGGAAATGATAGGTTTGTGCTGGGAAATCCCCAAAGCTTTCGATTTGAGTTTGGCTAAATTCTTTCAAGACTTGCAGAAAATCTTCAATTGCAAAATAGATAGCGCCTTGAATCCAAACTTTGAAACTTTTTTCACCTATTAGATAAGAAAACTCTTGGATACTTGCAGATGCCATCAAAGGACTGTCCATCAATTCCTGATAATCGTTTGCAATGAATGATGTACCTTCCTGAGGCAATGCACAAGCTATTCGGTAATCCGCGGGCAATTCAATTGCTAAACGAATGGATTCATTGGTCCTCTCTGGTACATAAAAAGTGCAATTACTAAAATTTAAATACAGTTGCTCATCATCAGACCAGCATCCTCCTGCATCCATTTGACTGCAGAAATATTCATAGTGAATGAGGAGCTGTCCAGATTCCAATGGAGTAACCTCCCAGCAATCTTTGGATATTTTTTTGGAAGGAATACATACGCTTTCTTGTGAAGCATTGAAAAAACGAATGTTTTGCGCGTAATTTGCCAATTCATACCGCCCAGGCCTCCATGCGGCCAATTGAAAATGTAAGGATTTTCCCTTCTCAACATCTAGGGTTAATTGTATTTCGATAAACTGGCTAGAAATAACCCTCCTTTGAATAAGATAATGCATGACTTTTGGCTCTGATTCAAACAAAAGTAATTCACAGGTTTGTAAATAAAAAAAAGCTATCTATCTTTGCAGTCCTTTTGTGGGAATACACAATTGGAAAGACTCAGAACAGAAAAATTCTATAAAATCATAGCGTCATGAAAAGAACATTTCAACCTTCTCGTAGAAAAAGAAGAAACAAGCACGGATTCAGACAGAGAATGTCTACTGGTAACGGTCAGCGAGTGATCAGATCTAGAAGAGCAAAAGGAAGACACAAGTTAACTGTATCTGACGAAAAAACGTTGAAGAAGTAATTCTAGCCTGACTTTTCGTACCTTAGATACGTGAACGTTGATGCTATGAATACTAAGCTTCCCAAGTCAGAGAGGTTACATGCTCAAAAGTCAATAAAGGAACTTTTTGATAAAGGTTCCTCTTTTTTTTTATATCCATTCAAGGTTTTGGTGCTTCAAATTCCTGCATCCGAACCTCAAGCTCCCCAAGTGTTGTTTTCAGTTTCAAAAAAGAAGTTAAAGAAAGCAGTACAACGCAACCTCATCAAGCGAAGAATTAGGGAGAGTTATAGACTCAATAAACATATTTTAACAGCATCCGCTGGGACAAATCAACTAATTGGCCTAATTTTCGTTTCCTCTGAAGAGATGTCCTTTGATACCATTCAAGGGAAAATTATCAAAGTCCTTCAAAAAATTAATCATGAACAACCGCCTGCAATCCAATCCAAAGAGCATGTTGACGACTAAAAAAATTATTATAGGTCTGCTGATATTGACAACGGCAGTTTTCACTTTTTCATTTGTTGTTAAAAATGACAGGTTATTTACTATTGCTAAAAATCTCGATATTTTCGCTGCTTTAATACGGGAGCTAGACTCTTATTATGTAGATGAAATAGATGTTGAGGAGTTGGTGACTATAGGCATCAGTGCCATGTTGGAGGAATTAGATCCTTATACTGAATATATACCAGAAGAAAATTCTGATGATTTTCGTCTTTTAACAACAGGAGAATACGGAGGAGTAGGTGCTTTGATTGGGAATCGAACTGGGGTTAATATGATTTTAATGCCCTACAAAGGCTTTCCAGCCCAAGCAGGAGGCTTGAGAATTGGAGATGCTATATTGCGGGTGGACACAGTGGATGTAGTGGATAAAAGCACAGCTGATATCTCTCGGTTGTTGAAAGGTCCTGCTAATACGGAAGTTTTTGTGAAGGTAAAGCGTGGTGATGATACCCTTGGAGTAAATTTAATGCGGAGAAAAATTGTTATCAGTAATGTGCCTTATTATGGGAAGTTGGATGACAAAACAGGATACATTAAGTTAACCGACTTCACAACGAATGCAGCATCAGATGTCCGAAATGCATTTATTGATCTAAAAGCTCAAGGAATAGAGCGTTTAGTATTAGATGTACGAGATAACCCTGGAGGAATATTAAAAGAGGCTGTGGAAATTGTAAATCTATTTATTCCAAAGGGCAAAGAAGTTGTACGTACCGTTGGTAAGATCCAAAATGTAAACGCTGTTTATAAAACCACCAAGAGTCCCTTAGATAAAGATATCCCTTTGGTAGTACTAATTAACGAACGTTCAGCTTCAGCCGCAGAGATTGTTGCAGGAGCATTACAGGATTATGACAGAGCTGTTTTGGTGGGAAGGAAAACATTTGGAAAAGGATTGGTGCAGACGACCGTACCGCTATCATACAATTCACAAATCAAAGTAACTACGGCTAAGTATTATATACCAAGCGGTCGATGCATTCAAGCCATTGATTATAGTAAGCGTGATGAGAATGGCAATAGTAATTCCATTCCAGATTCCTTGAGACAAGAGTTTACTACCAAAAATGGCCGGATTGTTCGTGACGGGGCGGGGATTGAACCGGACAAGTTTAATGATACCAAAACGTACGCACCAATCACATTCAGTTTAGTAGCAAGAAATCTTGTTTTTGATTATGGCACTGTATTCTATTTACAAAATCCAAGCATTGATGAGCCTTCTAAATTTGATATTGATGAGGATCTTTATTCGGATTTTGTAAAATGGTTGGAGGATAAGGAATATGATTATACCACCTTTTTGGAAAAGTCTATCGAGGATTTAGAGCGGTATGCCAAAAGAGAGCGTGCCTACGATAAGATTCAAGAAGAAATTGAACAGTTGAAAATTAAAATCAACCATAGCAAAGAGCAGGATTTAATTACCTTCAAGGATGAAATAAAGAGTGCGCTTCGGGAAGAAATTGTGTCACGTTATTTTTATCAGCAAGGAGTAGTTGAATCATCCTTACGTTGGGATGAGGATGTCAAAATCGCAAAACAAATTCTAAATACCCCAAAAGATTTATCTGATTTATTGACTGTCAGGACAAACTGATTATGGCTGTGATTCTATCAAT